>CADECG010000004.1:38531-62780 GCA_902825795.1 uncultured Bacteroidota bacterium | reverse complement strand
GGCCCTTACGGATAAAGGGCACAAACCGCGCTACGGCGCATAAAAACTTAGAACGGATGAGTACAGTGAAATTGGGTCTTACGAATGTTGGACCGGAAGAGATGCAGAGCTACTGCCAGGGTATCCACGACGCCATTGTGGCCAACCCCCTGGACTTTGCAACACCACTGCCCACTGCGGCTACGGTGCAAGGGGCCATCGATACGCTTGCGGCAGCCAACGCTGCGGTAAGTGCGAACGATGGTCGCCAGGAACACATCGCACGGCGCGCTGCCCAAAAGGCATTGCACGGGTTGATGAAGCAATGGCAGGGTTACGTGCAAACCATTTCGGGCGGCGACGCGGACATCATCCGCCGCAGTGCCTTCGCGGTGGTGGAACGTGGCGTACCCTATGGCGAGCCCGACCGCCCCACGGACCTGGGCATCGTCACCGCCCGCAAAACCGGACGCATAGCCATGATCTGGGAGCGACCCCTCGGCGCGCAATACTTCCATGTGTTCCGCAGCTTGGTGGGCGCACCCTACGAGTGGGAGCTGATCGGCACCACCTCGAAAGCGCGCTTCAACAGCGACGACAACACGCCCGGCACGTTCTACTACTACGCCGTAAGCGCCATTGGTGCCGCCGGCGAAAGCAGCCTGAGCGAAGCCCTGCGCGCCATGGCCGCAGCGTAACGCAACGCGCAAGCTCTTGCCCCGGATCCGTCCACCGCATGGTGGATGGATGCCGGGGTCGGGGCATTGAGAGAAACACACCACACCATGCAACACACAAGCAAGAACCACTACAGCGCAACGGAGCGCGAGTACCTCAACTGGTACAAGGCGCGCGGCGGCGAACCCTTCGATCCCACGCCGTTGGTACGTGCCGCCAGCGAGCAATGGGGGCACCGTCCGGAGCTGATCGCAGCCTTGGCCAGCTGCACCCGCCAATGGCGCGAAAGTGAATTGTACACGCACTTCGTGGATACCACCAAGGCCAAGGCGCCGGGCGATCGCTGGCGCTTCGCGTTCACCCTCGAACTGAAATGCGCAGTACACGGCGAACTGAACGTGGACGTTAAGCAGCACGCTGAGGACAAGTCGCGCTTCGCCATCCACGGCATCGAGTTCATGGACAAGGTGATGGGCAATAGCACCGAGCGCGCACCGAAGCAGGCGCAGATGAAGGTGGTGCATAGCAAGTACAAGCAGTAATACGCTCAGCGCGTACCGGAGCAGCACAAGGCCCCGCCACCGAAAGGTGAGCGGGGCCTTGTTGTTTTGGCGTTACCTGGTACCGCGCTCTGCGGCCCTACTCCTGCGCCACCTTCACAATGCCCCAGCGGTAGGCGAAGATGACCAAGCCGGCTTTGCTCTTGATGCCGAAACGATCGAAGATGTGCTTGCGGTGCGCTTCTATGGTGCTGGGCTTGATGCACATGCGGTCGGCCATCTGTTCGTAGGTGAGTTCCTCCGGCACGCAGGCCAGCTTGATGAATTCCAGTTCGCGCTCGGTAATGGCGTCCAGCACTTTCCGTTGTTGCCGTTCGTAGGGCGTCTTCGGGTCCACATTCGCGTTGTATCCATTCTCACTTTCGTAATACCCGTTGTCGCGCACACAGTCCAATGCGAGCCGGAAGTGCTCGGGCTTCATGTTCTTGAGCAGGAAGCCGCGGGCGCCGTTGCGCACGGCTTTGATCACGGCGCTTTCGCTGCCATCGAAGGTGAGCGCGATGGCCTTGATATCGGGGCGGTTCCGATGCAACCACGCAATGGTGGCGTAGCCGTCCATGATGGGCATGTTGAGGTCGACGATGGCGATGTGGATCACAGGATCGCTGCCAAGGATCCTGGTGAACTCCCGCCCATCCTCGGCTTCCATCACCACATTGTAACCGCCCAGCCGGTTCACCAAGCCCACCAGTCCGCTGCGCACCAAGGTGTGGTCGTCCACCAGCGCCACGTTGGTGATCGGTTGTTCGCTCATCGGGATAGGATGACGGTGGTGCCCTTGCCCGGCCCGCTGAGAACGGTGCACTTCGCTTCGATGAGGGCTGCCCTGCGGCGGATGTTGGCCAAGCCGTGCCCGTTGTGTGCCGCGTTCACATCGTAACCCACGCCGTTGTCCTGTATGGCCATGCGCAATTCGCCGTTGTTCACCAATGTTACGGTGATGCGGCTTGCTTGCGCGTATTTCAACGCGTTGTTCATGGCCTCCTGAAAAATGCGGTAGAGCACCACTTGCTGATCGGGCTGCACGTTCGGCTGGCCCGGCTCCGCCAGGAAGACCACCTCGCGTTGGCCGGGCCGGTGCAGCCGCTGGCATTCCTCCTCGAGCAGGGCCACCAGCGGCCGATCGCGCAGGTGATCGGTGTTGAGCCCATGGCTCAAGCGGCGCAACTCGCTGATGGCGCGTTCCATCGTCCCCTGCATCTTGGTGGCGATGTCGAGCGCAGGCTGGCTATTGAGCAAGGCCAGCACGTCGAGGCGTACGGCCGTGAGGAGCTGTCCCACGTTGTCATGCAGTTCGCCGCTCACCTCGGCCAGTGTGTGATCGAGCACTTCGCGTTCCACCTCGCGCACATCGCGGGCATGTTGCAGCTGCAGCACGGCAAGGTGCGCGCGGTGCCGCACCCGGCGTTGGTGCACCACGATCAGCAACACCACGGTAACGCCCAGCAGCAGCAGGATGCCCAGCGCGGAGAGGATGACGACGGTGGCAATGTCAGCGTGTTCGGTCATAGGGGATCACGTTAGTGGAACTACGGGCTTGCAGACAGGCCACGCCCATCAGCACGAACTTGATGACGTACAGCACTTGCGTGAAGCGGAAGAGGAGCCGCGCCAACGGGGGATCCACTTCCAGGAAGTAGTTGATGGAGCCGAGCAGCGGACCGGCCGCGCCGTAGTAGGTGATCACGGCCAGGCACAGCCAGAACGTTGAGGCTTGGCGCATGGGCATCCACAGGGAATTGGCCAGATGCCACAGGCGCAGGAGATAGACGCCCGAGAGCAGCAGCGCACCGGCAATGACGGAGGTGTTCACCAACCTGTGCAACGGGTCGATGAACCCCATGTTGACCACCCAAATGCCGAGGAACACCGCGAGCACCGCAACGAGCACAGTGTGCGGCCACGGGTGGATGGCATGGCTGATCGCCAACAACAACCCGAACTCCACCGGCCAATAGATGTTGTAGAGGAGCACGTTGTCGATGCCCAACTGGTACAGCGTCATGGCCGTTAGTTCCACCCCAGCGGCCACGTACACCCACCAACCCAGCAACCGGTGGAACGGGTCCGGCGGCGACCATACCACGATACGGCAGATCAGGGCGAACAGCGTGCTCGCGATAATGGATATGGCCCAAGGGGAGGGAATGATCGTTGGGTGTTATGGCTGCTGCGCCAAGGTCATTGCACCGGCAGATCGTACACACCGTAACCCGGCGGGCACAGCGAACCGAAATCGGCGCCGTGCATCAGCAGCAGGTTCTCCGGATCGTAGGAGTTGTCCAGCAGGTCGCGACCGGGCGCGGTGGGTTGGCCGGTGGGCCGCAGGCGCATGTGCATGCACATGCCATGGCGAACGAGCGCCTTGGCGTCCAACCGACCGATACAACTGAACACGGTGTAATAGGTGCTGTCCGCATGGCCATGTGCATTCTGAGCATACAATTGAACAAGTTCGTCTTCCCACGCCAGCACATCCGCGTAGGCGTCGCTGGCAGGGTCCACTGGCGCGAAAGCGCCTGCAGGGTCATGCCGCACCCGCACCTTGCTGAAGTAGACCTCGGCGTTCGTCGTGTCGTACTGGTATTTGATGCGCCATTTCGAACGCAAGAACGCCGTGAACTGCCCTTGGTACCAGTCGTACACCGAATCGTTCACGGTGTAACGGAACACCGTTGGGTCGGCCGTGGTGCGGAGTTCCACAACGCACAGCGCGAAGCGCAGGGAATCGTTGGATAGCCCGTAGTCGATGTGCAGCGCGTGGCGCCCCGATCCGCCTGGGGCCAGCGTCATAAGCAGTTCATAGGGGATCTCCTGCTCGGTGAGCAGCAGGGCTTGCTCGGGGCCGGCATCGAAGTTGTCGGCAAAGAGCGCAGTGATGCGTTGGTAGGTGGAATCGAACACATGCATGGAATCGGCCGCGCTGGGTGGTGGTGCAGCGTAGGCCCGCGGCTCGGCCGCGCTATCAGCGGGACCACCGCCGGAACCGCAGCCGATCATGACGTACAGGGCACAAAGCGCCAAGCATAGCGCGATGTAGAAGATAATGTTGGAGTTGACCTGTTGCGGGCGGCGCATGGTGTTTTGCATGGGCCAACATTAGCCGACCCCACAACGCGTCGTATCCCGATTTTTCGGGGGGCGATCCCACCAAATTTTGTTCATAACCCCGGGTTATGAACAAATGAGCCTCTCCCACGAACCACTCAGCCCAAAGCCGAGCGCGAACGCCGCTTGCGGTCGCGCAAGCCGCTGGCGATGTACACCGCCACGAAGAAGACCAGCAACACAAGGATGATCGTGTTCTCCAACCAGTGCTCGAACGGGTGCACCCAGATCTCCTTGAACAAGTTCCACCGCCCTGTGATCTCCACGAAGTTCCAGAAGATGACCACCGTGGGGATGGCATACCGTATGGCGTGATCGAAGGCTTTGATGCGGATGAGTTTGAGGAACAGGTACAGCGACCAGAACAACGAACCGAACGCGACGGCGTACGTGAGCGGATGGCGATCGCCGGCGATGCTATGATCATAGATCAGCAACAACAGGATGTAGAAGGTCCAGATCACCATCACCATTTCGATGAAGGCGATCACCGCCAAGGGACGTTGCGGTGCGTTGCCCGCATCCTTCAGCATGTGGCGATAGCCCAAGCGGCGTTGGAACCAGTTGAAGAATTGGCAGCGGGTGTGGCTGAAGAAGAAGACGAGCAGCACGCCGCCGAGCAGGCCGATGGAGGAGAGCATTACGAGGTACTCCGGCTTGGTGGCCACCTCACCGTTCTCGATCAACGGTGGCACACCCAGCTTGTGCGCGATCCACACGAAGGAGAATTCCACCCAGCCCGTCCACACCAGCACACCGGCCAGCGCGCCGAGCAAGGTGGCGTACAGGTCGCTACCGGGCCGCCGCACACCCCACCACAACAACAACACGCCCAGCAACCCGATGATGAGCGCACCGCTGTACCGGGCCGTGCCGATCCATTGCTCCATGAGCACCATGAGCGCATGACCCAGCGGCATCAACAGCAACACGATGGCGAACGCGAGTACGCCGGTACGATGGTTCTTGATCGCTTGCCACATGCTCTCTCCGCTCCGTTGGTAGCGGCCTGACGATGGGCCGCTATACGATGGGACGAAACAAGGCGTGCGACTTCCGTTGCACAATACCACGATCGTAGTAAAGGCCCCGGTGACGCGCAAAGCGTTGGGTTAAAGTAACACGACCTCAACGGCATCGCGGCCCGTGGCTGGTACTTTCGCCCCGTGACATCGGCCGCGCCCATGCGGTCATCCGATCCCAATGCTCAAACAGAATCTCTCCTTCAAGCTTCAGCAGAAACTCTCGCCGCAGCAGATCCAATTGATGAAGCTGCTGCAGGTGCCCACGGCCGAATTGGAACAGCGCATCAAGCAGGAGGTGGAGGACAATCCCGCACTGGAGGAAGGCGAAGACCAGGGCGACGAGGAGGAGCCCACTGAGGAACAAGCGCTCACCGATAGCGAGACGAGTGAGGCCAACGATGACACTCCCGGCGAGGAGGACATCGATATGAGCGCTTACTACGACGACGATACGCCGGACTACAAACTGAGCGTGCAGAACAAGGGGCGCGATGAAGAAGAGCGCGAGATCCCCTTGGCAGGCGGTAAGAGTTTCGCCGACCTGCTGATGGACCAACTGGCATTGCGCGAAGTGGATGAGCGCACGGAGATCCTCGGCCAGCACCTGATCGGCAACCTCGACGAGGACGGATACCTGCGCCGCGACCTGGAGCAGATAGTGAACGACCTCGCCTTCACGCAGAACATCGCCACGGACAAGGAGGAACTGGAGAAGGCCCTGCGCCATGTGCAAGCACTGGACCCGCCCGGCGTTGGCGCGCGCGACCTGCGCGAGTGCCTGCTGCGCCAACTGCAACGCATGCCGCGCTCGGTGACCACGTTGACGGCGAAGGAGATCATCGACAAACACTTCGAAGCCTTCAGCAAGAAGCACTACGACAAGATCATTGAGCGGTTGGAGATCGACGAGGAGGCGCTGAAAGAGGCGCTCGACGAGATCCAACGGTTGAACCCGAAGCCGGGCAACACCATGCGCGAAGGCGAGCGTACGGCACAGGAAGTGATCCCCGATTTCATCATCAACACGGTGGATGGACAGCTGGAGCTGATGCTCAACAGCCGCAACGCACCGGAGCTGCGCGTGAGCCGCCAGTACCGCGAGATGATCGACAACTACAAGCGCAACAAGAACAACAAAGAGGCGAAGGACGCCATGATGTTCGTGAAGCAGAAGCTGGACGGCGCGAAGTGGTTCATCGATGCGATCAAGCAACGGCAACACACGCTGCTCACCACCATGGAAGCCATCATGGAGCACCAGCGCGACTTCTTCCTCACCGGCGACGAAACCAAGTTGAAACCGATGATCCTGAAGGACATTGCCGACAAGATCCGCATGGACATCAGCACGGTGAGCCGGGTGGCCAACAGCAAATACGTGCAGACGAACTACGGCACGATCATCCTGAAGTTCTTCTTCAGCGAGAGCCTCACCAACGATCAGGGAGAGGAAGTGAGCACCCGCGAGGTGAAGAAGATCCTGAAGGACGCCTTGGAAGCCGAGGACCGCAAGAAGCCGCTGACCGACGAGGAGCTCACCGAGCTGCTGAAGAACAAAGGCTACAACATCGCGCGGCGCACCGTTGCCAAATACCGCGAGCAATTGCACGTGCCGGTGGCGCGCATGCGCAAGGAATTGTGATGAACCACTTTCCCTTTACGCACCGTCATCGCGAGGCTCTGCGAAGCGATCCATTTTCGACCGTACTCCACACATCGCGAAAGCCGAGGGTCGGATGCGCTTGACCGCCCGCATCATCTCCGTACTGCTGCATCCGCTCTGGATGCCGCTGCTCTCGTTCGTGCTCGCCTTCGAACTTGTGCCTGATCTCGGCTACTTCATGCCACCGCAAGCCTTGTGGTTCAACTACCTGGTGATCGGCGTCATGACCGCCGTGTTCCCGCTGATCGGTGCGCTGATCATGGCGCGCGGTCGTCGCATCGATGGCATCACCATGAACGATCGGCGCGAGCGCATCTCGCCGATGATCAGCGCGCTGATGTACTACTGCCTTACCTACTGGCTGATCCGCAAATACCCGCACCACCCCTCAACGCTATCGCTCTTCCTCGGCGGTACCGTTGTGCTGCTCTGCACGCTGGTCATCACCTTCAAATGGAAGATCAGCTTGCACATGGCCGGCATCGGTGGGTTGATCGGTGGTTTGTCGGGGTTGTTGCTCTTGTTCGGTTCCTTCAGCATTCTGCTGCTGGTGCCGTTGATCATTCTGGCCGGCGTGCTGGGTACCGCTCGACTGGTCGACAGCGACCACACGCCTGCACAGGTGTATGTGGGCGCGCTGCTGGGTTTCATCTGCGTGTTCGCGACGGTCGTCACCGGGTCCGTGATCTGAAGCAACGCTTCCGTTGGAGGTCGCATCTTCGGCCCATGTTCCGGCGGGCCTGCGTATTCCTGTTCGTCATCGGGATCCCCTTGGCGGGTACCGCACAGGACAGCGTGCTGCACCACTGGAGCGGTGCATTGTCCCCAATCCACATCCGTGTGAACGCCATGCTGAGCGGGGCATGCGATAGTGTTCGACTGCTGGTGGATGATGACGCGCAATGGGGCTCCCCGCTCTACTCGGCGTACGCGTCAGCCGACACTGCATTCGACCTGATGGTGCCGCTGTCGACAGCGGGACTGGAGCCGAACACGAGCTACGCATACCGCTTCGAGGTGGCTGGCGTTGTGGACACGAGCGCGTTGCACACGGGCCATTTCCGCACGCCGGCCGAGGGCGCGTATTCGTTCCAGTTCATTACCGGGTCGTGCAACACCACGGGCGACCATCCGGTGTGGACCAGTATGCAAGCATTGGATCCGTTGTTCTTCCTCAGCACCGGCGACCTGCACTACGCCGACCCCACCTCGGCGAACGTATACGAGCATCGCGATGCGTACGTGCATCTCGTGTACGAGAAAGCGCCGATGAGCGACTTCCTGCGGGGTGTTCCTCTAGCACATGTGTGGGACGATCATGACTTCTGTGGCAATGGTTCCTATGGCAATGCCATCGGCAGGACGGTTGCGGCACAGGCATTCCGCGAACACGTTCCGCACTACGCTTTGGCTGATAGCACGGCGGTGTATCAAGCCTTCACCATCGGCAGGGTGCGCTTCATCCTCACCGACCTCCGCAGCGAAAAAGACAGCTCCAACATGATGAGCGATGCACAGCGTGCATGGCTCCACTCGGAATTGTTGCAGGCCCGCGATAGCGGACTGGTGACATGCTGGGCCACTCCGCTCTCGTGGAACAGCAGCGGTTTCCCGGAGAACTGGGGAAGTCAGCCCGCGGAGCGCACCGCATTGAGCGATTGGCTGCTCGCCAACCATATCGATGACCTCTTCATGGTGAGCGGCGATGCGCATATGCTGGCGATCGACGATGGCGCGAACGGCGATTTCAGCAGCGAACACAACAGCCCTTACCGTTACCCGATCCTGCAGGCCGCCGCGATCAACCGCATCGGCTCGTACAAGGGTGGCAGCTACAACCAAGGCGGCTATTTCCCCAACCCCACCGCGGGCTACGGTCAGTTCGGCCAAGTGATCGTGGACGACGACGGCACCGATGTGTGCGTGACGTTCAACGGCTGGCGCACCGATAGCATGGACACGGCCCTTACGCTCATCAACAGCTACACCTTCTGCCGCGCGCCGCAGAGCGTGGACACCTTCGGCACCAAGCCCCTGGCTGCTGCCTTCGATGCGTGGTATGCCGAAGGTGCCCTCATCATACACGGCATTCCCACTGGTCCGCAAGTGGACGCCCGCATCATCGACGCCACGGGGCGTGAGGTATTGGCGATCAGCACCCGCAGTGCCGATGAGCCGATGCCCATCCATGGATTGCGCAGCGGCACCTACGTGGCCATCGTGCGGCAAGAAGATAAACGGGCGATCGTGCGGTTCGTGATCGACTGATCTACCACGCGCGGCGCTTGTGGCCGGTGGTGGCGTACCAGAGGATGAAGAGGTAGCACGGCAGGAAGATGGCCAGCGCGATGCGGCTGCCAATGGCCGGGGTATCGCACATGAGTCCGAACAGCGGCGTAAGCACCGCACCACCGGCAATGCCCATGATCAACAACGCCGATCCGGTCTTGGTGAAACGCCCCAGACCTTCAATGGCCAGCGGCCAAATGGCAGGCCACATGAGCGCGTTGGCCAAGCCGAGCAAAGCAATGCACAACACACTGGTGTATCCACTTGTTGCCATTGCAAGCGCGCTGAAAAGGAGGCCGGCGATCGCGGAGAATTTCAACGCCCTAGCTTGGTCGATGTACTTGGGTATTGCAATGATGCCGATGACGTACCCAACGAGCATGGCCCCCAACGTCCACGCTGTGAAGTTCTTCGTCTCGCTCAGCGGAATGCCTTGGCTCTGTCCGTACACGCCGATGGCATCGCCTGCGATCACTTCGGCGCCCACGTAGAAAAAAATGGCCAATGCGCCGAACACCAGCTGTGGGAACTGCAGCACTCCGGACTTCGCGACTTCCCCCGTTGCATGGGTGGCCTCCTCTTCATTCACTTGGTCGGGCAACGGCGAGAAGCGCACGAACAAGCCGAGCACTACCAAAGCCGCTGCCATGATGCCGTAGGGCTGGATCACACGCAACGCGAGATCGTCAAGCGCTACCGTGCGGGTAGCGGCATCCATCGCGGCGAGACTTGCCTCCAAGGTGTCGGAGTCGTGGAGCACCACGGCGCCCAGGATCACCGGCGCCAGCATGCCCGCGAGCTTGTTGCATATGCCCATGATGCTGATCCGTTTGGCGGCACTCTCGATGGGACCAACGATGGTGATGTACGGGTTACTGGCGGTCTGCAAGAGCGTGAGGCCCGTGCCGATGATGAACAGGCCTGTGAGGAAGAGGCCGTACGTGCGCGTTTGCGCCGCTGGAATGAACAGCAATGCTCCTACTGCCATGACGAACAGTCCGAGCATCATACCGTTCTTGAATCCGGTACGGCGAAGCACCCCGGACATGGGTAACGCCATGATGAAGTAGGACAGATAGAATGCGGACGCCACGAGCATGGCTTCGGCGCTCGACAGCTCGCACGCGATCTTGAGATACGGTATGAGCGTGCCGTTGAGCCACGTAACGAACCCGAAGATGAAGAAGAGGATACCGAGGATGATGATCGGAACGATCGAACTGCGCTGTTGAGCCATGACCCGTGGTTGGATGCGCCAAGGTGCGGCGCGCACAACCACGTCATCCGCATAGAGCGATCAGCTTACGCACATCGCCGTGTACGATCCGGGGGTAGCTGTTCATCTCCACATCCATCGCATCTTCACATTCTCTTCAGCCCCCCATGCTCTCACGCCGCACCTTCCTGCATCAGACAAGTCTCGCAACGGCGGGCCTGGTCCTTCTTCCGCACTATTTGCGCGCCCGCGCACCGGAGTTGATCCCGCAAGTGCGTCTGGGGATCATCGGCGCGGGTTTGCGTGGGCAAGAGCACTTGAAAGAATTCGTGAAGCGCGCGGACGTGGTGGTGGTGGCACTGGCCGATCCCGACCCGGCGATGGTGGCCAGGGCGCAGCAAGTGTTGCGCGATGGCGGGCACCCGGATGCAGCAGTGTATGGCAATGGCAACGACGACTACGAACGCATGTTGGCGGAAGCCGACATCAACGCGGTGCTGATCGCGTCGCCGTGGGAGTACCATGTGCCACAAGGGATCGCAGCCTTACGCGCTGGCAAGTGGGTAGGTATGGAGGTGTGCGGGGGCATGAGCGTGCAGGAGTGCTGGGACATTGTGCGCGCGAGCGAGGAGACCGGGCTTCCCGTGATGATGATGGAGAACGTGTGCTACCGCCGCGATGTGATGGCGGTGCTGAACATGGTGCGCCTCGGCATGTTCGGCGAGTTGATCCACGGACAAGGCGGCTACGAACACGACCTGCGCGCAGTGCTCTTCAACAGCGGCAAGGAGAACGGATACGGCGACGGTGTGGAGTTCGGTGCGAAAGGCTGGAGCGAAGCGAAGTGGCGCACGGATCACTATGTGAAACGCAACGGCGAACTCTATCCGACGCACGGTCTTGGGCCTGTGGCGATGATGATGGACATCAATCGCGGCAACCGGCTCACGCGGCTTTCGTCAGTCGCTTCGAAAGCGCGCGGTGCACACAAACACATCGTGGAGCATCCGCAGGGCGGTGCTTCACATCCCAACGCGAGCGCTGTGTTCAAGCAAGGCGACATCGTGAACACGCAGATCCAATGCGCCAACGGCGAAACGATCCTGCTCACGCACGACACCACCCTGCAACGGCCCTACAACCTCGGCTTCCGCGTGCAGGGCACCGAAGGCCTATGGCAGGACCACGGCTGGGGCGAGAATGACCAAGGCATGATCTACTTCGAGAAGCGCATGGAACACGGCCATCGCTGGGAGAACACGAAAAAGTGGTTGGAGGAATTCGATCATCCCATCTGGAAACGTCGTAACGCCGAAGCGGCGGAATCCGGCCATGGCGGCATGGACTTCTTCGTGGACCACGCCTTCATCGAGTGCATCAAACGCAAGCAACCCTTCCCGCTCGACGTTTACGACCTGGCCACATGGTACGCCATCACACCGCTCAGCGAAAAGAGCATTGCCGAGGGCGGGCAAGTGCAGGACATTCCCGACTTCACCAACGGGGCCTGGCAAGAACGGAAACCGGTTTTCTGTTTCACGGATGAGTACTGAGATCGCTTCAGGCTTCAGGCCACAGGCTTCATGCTCCGGTGGGCTCAAGCTCCCGGCGGGCCGCTCGTGGCTCGTGGTCGCGTTTTTCACTCTCGCACTCTCCCACCCTCTTACCCTCTTACCTCAAGCTCCCTACGTCGCACCCACGGATCCCTTGGTGAAGGAGAAACTCGCGCAATGGCAGGACTTGAAGTTCGGTTTGCTGATGCACTGGGGGCCGTACAGTCAATGGGGTGTAGTGGAAAGCTGGAGCATCTGTCCGGAGGATGAAGGCTGGTGCCGCCGGGACTCGTCGCACGGGAAGACGTACACCGAGTACGTGCAGAACTACGAGGCGCTGCAGACAACGTTCGATCCGGTGAAGTTCGATCCAGCCAAGTGGGCCAATGCCGCGAAAGATGCCGGCATGAAGTACATGGTCTTCACCACCAAGCACCACGACGGCTTCTGCATGTTCGATACGAAGACCACGGACTATCGGATCACTTCACCGAAGACACCATTCAACGATGATGTGCGCGCGAACGTGACGAAGGAGATCTTCAACGCGTTCCGCAACGAAGGCTTGTGGACAGGCGCCTACTTCAGCAAACCCGACTGGCACAGCGACAACTACTGGTGGCGCAACTTCCCGCCGAAAGACCGCAGCGTGAACTACCCGCCCACGAAGTACCCGGACCGTTGGAAGGCGTTCCAAGACTACTCGTACACACAGATCGAAGAGTTGATGACGGACTACGGCAAGGTGGACATCCTTTGGCTCGACGGTGGTTGGGTGCGGCCCTTCAGCAGCATCGATACGAGCGTGAGCTGGCAGAAGTCCATCACTATCGAGCAGGACATTGACATGCCGCGCATCGCTGCGATGGCACGCGCGAAGCAGTCCGGCTTGCTCGTTGTTGACCGCACCGTGGGCGGAGAGTTCGAGAACTACATCACACCTGAAGGACATGTGCCAGATGAGGATCCCGGTGTGCCGTGGGAAACGTGCATGCCCATGGGCACGAGTTGGAGCTGGGTGCCGAACGAGCAGTACAAGAGCACCGACGAGATCATCCGCACGCTGGTGAAGGTCGTTTCGCGCGGAGGAAGTCTATTGTTGAATGTGGCCCCGGGGCCGGATGGGCAGTTGGACTCAGCCGCTTATGTGCGCTTGAAGGAAGTGGGAGAGTGGCTGAAGGTGAATGGGGAGGCTGTGTATGGGACGAGAGGCAGTAGCATGAACAATGCCTGCATCGATGTGACCAGCACCTCACGCCAACGCGCGGTAACTGAAATGATAGTGGAAGAAACCCAGTATGTCTTTCTTGATGGCATTGGACAAGCCGATCACCGCCTGATCTGGAATGAGAGCCGCGACGTTCCGAAGGCTTGGCTAGTCGGAACAGAGCAGCGGCTCAAGGTCGAGCGACAAGGAGATAAGATTGTCGTTGCCTTGCCGAAGGGAAAGGTGGGCAGACCGGACATGTTTGTTCTGAAACTCGTGCATCGGTGGCGATACCTCTGCAAGTACAAAATCGAGTGGTGAGCCGACTGGAATACCCCTGTGCCCTCAGGGTCTCCGCTTCGGGACCCTGAGGTCTGATTGTCACAGCCGCCAAGTGATCCTCTTACTTTTGGTCAACACAAGCTGCCGCCATGACCTACCTGATGGACCGCATCACCGTTGACCCAGCTATGTGCGGCGGCCGACCCTGCATCCGTGGCATGCGGATCCGTGTCAGCGATGTGCTGGACTTGCTCGCATCGGGGCTTGGTCGAAAGGAGTTGCTGGATGAAATGCCGGATCTGGAGGAAGGCGACATAGAAGCCGCTTTGAAGTTCGCCAGTTCCCGCCTCGACCATCCGATCCTTGCCGCGTGAAAGTCTGGCTTGACGCGCAGCTATCGCCTGTGCTCGCCAACTGGATGCGGGTGACCTTCCAGCTGACCGCCTTTCCCATGAGGGACCTCGATCTGCTCAGAGGTTCTGACGAGCACATCTTCATGCGTGCCAAGAAGGAGGCGGATGTTGTGATCACGAAGGACAAAGACTTCGTTGCGCTGCTGGAAAGACTGGGTCCGCCGCCACAGGTCATCTGGATCACGATGGGCAACACGAGCAACACCCGCATGAAGCAAGTTCTTCAAGTGCGCTTTCCAGAGGCCTTGGAAATGTTCGCGAAGGGCGAAGCCTTGGTCGAGATCACGGGTTGACCGCAGCGGGGGTTCAAAACCCTCCCTGTCCGCGGTACAACCTCACCTTCCCGTCCAGCTTCAGCTTCAGCACCGTCATCCACGGATCGGCCGCTTCCTCCGGCACATCGATGAACACCAACCCCGGCACTTTGCTCCAACTGATCTTGCCAACGACGCGGTGAACAAGCGGCATCGAAAGTCCAACGACTTCCACCGAGAGGATCTTGTTATCGAGCCCTTTGATCTCCGCACTTCCGCCAACCCCGTGCGGCAGGAAGAGATAGAGCGTGGTACTGTCCGCGCTCAGCGTTGAGGGCCCGAAGAAGTGACCGTTGGGCAATCCGGCGCGCGTTCCGAAAATGGCCTCGCCGTGCTTCGCGTTCCATTGACCGATCTCCTCCAACCGCTTGACCTGTCCCGGCGGGATGGTGCCATCCTCCTTCGGTCCGATGTCCAGTAGCAGGTTGCCGCCGTGGCCCACCACATCGGCGAAGATGTGGATGAGGTCGTGCGTGCTTTTGTAGTTGGTGTCCTGCGGTTGCCAGCCCCATTGATCGCCGATGGTCATGCACAATTCCCATGCGGGCGCGGTCGGTGTTTCGATCGGGATGTTCTGCTCCGGCGTGGCGTAATCGCCGAAGCCCGCGAGCCTGCCGTTGATGATGGCCTTCGGGTTCTTCTCCAGGATCATCGCGCGCACCTTGGCGGCTTCCCACTCTTCGGCGCTGTGTTCCCAATCGCCATCGAACCACCAGAGGTCGGGCTTCAACCACCGGGAGACCTCATCGATCTGGGCATTGTTGTACAGGAGGAAGTCCTTCCAACGCGGTTTGTCAGCTTTCGCATCGTAACGGTCCTCGCCTTTCACATGCGCCGGATAGTCGGGATACGACCAGTCGATGAGTGAGTAATAGGCGCCGCACTTCAGCCCCTGCTCCCGGAGCGCTCCGAAGAGCGGCTTGATCAAGTCCTGTTTCACGCGGTGGTTGTACACCGTGTTCAAAGCCACGAACTGCGGCTTGTCGGGCAGGGAGTGACCGATACCGGTTGGCCACATTGCGACACCATCGTGGTGCTTGATGGTGATCACAGCGTACCGCGCCCCGCTACTCTTGATCAGGTCCGCCCAAGCAACTGGATCGTAGTGCTTCGCCGTGAAGCCATCGAGTTGCTTCATGTAATCGGCATGGGACATCTTCTTGTTGTAGAACGCCCAGCTCTCGTCCACGCCATCCACGCTGTAGATGCCCCAGTGGATGAAGATGCCCAGCTTGGCATCGGTGAACCACTGCAGCTCGTGGCGTGCGGCTTCGGGCTCTTGTGCGATCAGGCGATCTGAAAATGAGAAGGTCAGGAAATGGAACGCCAAGCAGGCGACCACCCGGTTCATTTTCTGATCGTCCGATCGTGTCATTCTCTGATCGATCACCCGATCGCCTTCTGCCACCGCCATGCATCGCGCAACGCATCGCGCAATGTGAGTTCGGTGCGCCAGCCCAAAACCTCCTGGCTCTTGCTGGTGTCCGCCCAGATCGCTTCAATATCACCAACCCTGCGTGGGCCGATCGCATGCGGCAGATCAACGCCGGTCTCTTCCACGAACGTCTTCACAGCACCCAACACGGTGTTTCCTTGTCCCGTACCGAGATTGAACACTTCGCACACGGGCGGTGAAAGCGTATCCATATGATCAAGCGCCTTCACGTGGGCTTTCGCCAGATCCACGACATGGATGAAGTCTCGGATACAACTTCCATCCGGCGTGTTGTAATCGTTGCCGTGTATCGTCAACTTGTCGCGAAGTCCGGCCGCTGTTTGGGTGATGAACGGCACCAGGTTCATGGGCACACCGATCGGCAGCTCCCCGATGTGCGCACTGGGATGCGCGCCAACGGGATTGAAGTAGCGCAGCAACACGCATTTCAAGGTGTTGTTCGCGGCAACCGCATCGTGCAGCATGCGTTCACAGACCACTTTGGTGTAGCCGTATGGCGAGCTTGTATTACCGGTCGGTGATAGTTCCGTTACCGGCGACTTGTCCGGTTGTCCGTAGACGGTGCACGACGACGAGAAGACCATGCGTTGCACGTTGTGCCTTGCCATGGCCCGCAACACCGTGGCCGTTGATCCGATGTTGTTCGCGTAGTACTTGATGGGATCCTTCACGCTCTCGGGCACGCTCTTGTCCGCCGCGAAATGGATCACGCCGTACACCTCACCAGCGGCCATCACCTTGTCCATCGCCGCGGCATCACCACAATCGATGCGGTGCGCGATAGGTGCCCGGCCGATGATGGCTTCGATGCCCTTGAGCGCTCGTTCCTGCGAGTTGCGCAGATCGTCGATGATCACCGGCTCGTAACCCGCCTCCACCAGCTCCACCACTGTATGCGAACCAATGAAGCCTGCGCCCCCTGTAACGATCACTCTCTTCATCGGAGGCCGAAGATGGTGAGAAGACGAGCGTTCTTGAAGATCATAGCGTGCTCATACCGCTCCGGCCTTGATCTCCTCAACCACACCCGGGTCCAAGAGCGTGCTGGTATCGCCGAGGTTGCCGGTCTCCCCTTCGGCGATCTTGCGAAGGATGCGCCGCATGATCTTGCCGCTACGCGTTTTGGGGAGGCCGCTCACGATCTGGATCTTGTCCGGCCGCGCGATTTTGCCGATGATCCGTTCCACGGTCTCGGTGACACTGGCGCGCACCGCGTTCTCATCGGCTTGTTTCCCGTCACAGATCACGAAGGCATAGATCCCTTGTCCCTTGATGTCGTGTGGATAACCGACCACTGCGCTCTCCACAACGGCGGCATCCTCATTGATCGCGTTCTCCACTTCGGCCGTGCCGATCCGGTGCCCGCTCACATTGATCACATCGTCAACCCTGCCGATGATCCTGAAGAAGCCATCCTTGTCCCGCCGTGCGCCATCGCCGGTGAAGTAGCGACCGGGATACTGTGCGAAGTAGTTGATGCGGCAGCGCTCATGGTCGCCGTAGGTGGTGCGGATGATGCTGGGCCACGGGAACTTGATGCAGAGATATCCCTCCGCTTCGCCAGCGATCTCGCGGCCCTGTTGGTCCACCAGAATGGGCTGCACGCCCGGCAACGGAAGTCCCGCATGCGCCGGTTTCATCGGTGTCATATCGCCAAGGCCGCTGAGCAGGATGCCACCGGTCTCGGTCTGCCACCACGTATCAACGATCGCGCAGCGCTTCTTTCCGATCTTCTCATGATACCAGTGCCAAGCTTCTTCGTTGATCGGTTCGCCGACCGTGCCGAGCAGTTTCAGCGAGGGCATGGCGAAACGATCGGGCAGATCGTGGCCGGACGCCATCAATGAGCGGATCGCGGTGGGCGCGGTGTAGAACTGGTTCACCTTGTGCTTCTCGATCACCTGCCAGAAGCGTGTGGCATCGGGATAGGTCGGGATGCCGGCGAACATGAGCGAGGTGGCACCGTTGAGCAACGGGCCATAAATGATGTAGCTGTGCCCTGTGATCCAACCGATGTCAGCGGTGCACCAGAACACATCCTCTTCATCGCACTGGAAAACGTTGGCGAACGAGTACCCGGCGTACACCATGTAACCACCACAGGTATGCACAACGCCCTTCGGTTTACCGGTGCTGCCGCTGGTGTACAGGATGAACAACGGATCCTCGCTGTCCATTGGCTCCGCCGGGCAGTCGGCAGCAACCAGCTTCAACTCTTCTTCGATCCAGTGGTCCCGTCCTGCCTGCATCGGCACTTCCTCCATGGTACACTTCGCAACAAGAACAGCCTGCACACTGGGACAGTCCCTTAATGCCTCGTCCACCACCGTCTTCGCTGGAATGTTCTTCCCGCCACGCCGGATCCCATCGCTGGTGATCACCACGCTGCACTGGGCATCAGTGATGCGATCCACCAGTGATCGTGCGCTGAAGCCACCGAAAACAACAGAGTGTATGGCGCCGATCCGCGCACACGCCAGCACACTGATCGCGAGTTCCGGCACCATGGGCATGTACAGACATATGCGGTCGCCCTTCTTCACGCCGTGTTCCTTCAACACATTGGCCACGCGGCACACCTGTGCATGCAGCTCGCGGTAACTGATGTGCTTCGAAGGATGGTCTGCATCGTTCGCCTCCCAAATGATCGCGGTCTTGTCGCCGCGCGTGGCCAGGTGCCGATCAAGGCAATTCTCCGTGATGTTGAGCCTTCCACCGACGAACCACTTCACATCGGGCGTCGTGAAATCCCATTGCAGCACTTCGTTCCATTTGCGCTGCCACGTGAAGGCATCCGCGACCTCGCTCCAGAATGCGGCCGGGGCCTTCACGCTCTGCGCGTAGGCTTCGTGGTACTCCTTGATGGTGCGTATGCGGTAGCTCATGGGCCGGTATCGATGCTGGCAAAATAGTCGTTCAGGGATCCGCGACAGCGCCCGTGCATCTTTGCCATCATTGCCCCGTGATGCGATCCACCCCTGCCCAGCACCTGCCTTCCGACCGTTGGTCGTTGGCGGTGGTGTGCGTGGCCGTGGTGGCCTGTGCACTCCTCTCATGGCGATGGCAACTGCTCGGCGATGACGGCTCGGGCTGGCACCGGGTGATCCGCGGTGATGCCAAGGGCTACTACAGCTACTTGCCTGCCGTGTTCATCCATGGCGACTTGTCGCACCCCGCTGGCGGCGAAGGCAGCATGAACAGCACCCCGCAAGGTGTAGTGCGCAAGTACAGCATTGGCACGGCCGTGGCGCAGCTGCCGTTCTTCCTTGCGGGCGATGCCGTGGCGCGTATGCAGTATGCGGAACGCACCGGATACGAACGACCGTACCATGTATCCATCGCCATCGGCGCGATCATCGCACTGCTCATCGGCCTGCTCGTTCTGAGGCGCGTATTGCTGGTGGTGAGGTTCAGCGACCGGACCGTGGCTTGGGTACTTGTGCTCTTGTGTGGTGGTACATCGCTCGTGTACGCGGCCGTTGCCGCTGCGGCGTACTCGCACATCTGGTCGTTCATGCTGATCGCCTGCTTTTTGCGGTGCGTGCAACGTGGTGTGATCGACAGCAGTGCGCGATCGATCGTTACTGCCGGCTTGTTGTTGGGCATGATCGCGTTGATCCGCCCGGTGAACGTGATCATTGTACTTGCGCTCCCCATGCTCCTACAAGGCTGGCCGTTCTCTGGTCCATGGAAGGGGGAATGGCCTAGCGCACGCACCATCGTCATTGCGGCCGTTGGTTGTTGCGCGGTGGTCGCCCTGCAACCCTTGGCATGGAAGCTTCAAACAGGGCATTGGGTGGTTTGGTCGTACGCCGAAGAGGGCTTCCACTGGTCGCGGCCCGAAGTGCTCCAGGTGCTTTTCGGTCCGATGAAGGGCTTGTTCTTCTGGTGGCCAGTTCTTCTGGCGATCATACCCGGAGCGGTATTGATCTCCCGCGAGTCGCGATGGGCCGGTGGCTTTGGCATCGGCTACTTCGTGGTGCTCATCTACATCACGAGCGCTTGGTGGTGCTGGTATTACGGCGATGGCTACGGTCTGCGTCCCATCATCGACCACTTTCCTGTGCTGGCCATACCGCTGGCCGCTTTCGTGCACTGGATCAATGGACGGTGGCGCATTGTTGCCGGGGCTCTAGCCGTAGGGCTTTGTGCGCTACAGTGGTTCCAGATCCGGCAGTTCGAGTTCGGTATCATTCACCCGTACAGCATGTCGTGGCAGAAGTACCGGACCATCTTTCTGCGGAGTGACGAGCATTGGCGCGGTGCATTGGGCGGGAACTATGAAATGGCCCAGTTTGCACCGAACGGGTATGACACTCTCTTCAGCGGCGAACTGCCCGGATCATTGGTGGATGTGCAGCATCCGTACAGCCAAGGACTGAATTTGGACAGCGCAGCGCTACCCGATGGCCGACGCCTGTTCATTGAAGCGGAAGTGACACGCTCGGAACACGCAGCCGGAAGTTCCGCCGACGCGATCATGGTGTGCGAGATCGTTCACGGTGGAGAACCTCATATCTACTACAAGTTCAAGTTGAACGACCTGCCGACCCCGCCGGCCGGCACAACGGCCACATGGCGCTATGCCTTCCCCATGGCGGCTGCACGGCCACCGGATGAACTCAAGCTGTACGTGTGGCAGACCGGCGACGGGGCCTTCACCATCGATCGCTTCCGTGCGACGGTGAAGGCGGTGCGGTGATCGTGGGCCTGGTAGGACTTGAACCTACGACCAAGGGATTATGAGTCCCCTGCTCTGACCACTGAGCTACAGGCCCGGGAATGGGCGGCGAAAGTATCCTTCGGCGCGCTCAGGATCACAGGCGGATAGATTCGCGGCTTCAAATGAAAGGCGATATCGATACGATCCTTCTGGACCTCGGTGGTGTGCTCATCGATGTGTACTACGAGCGCACCGCGCACGCTTTCGCGGCGCTGGGCTTCAGCGATTTCGATAGGCTCTACAGCCAAGCAAAGCAGGACCACCTGTTCGATGGCTTTGAGACCGGGACCCTCTCCCCTGCTGACTTCCGTGACGGTGTGCGCCGGTTGCTGGGTAATGAGTTGGATGATGCGACCATCGACCACTGCTGGAACGCCATGTTGGGGACCATCCCGCCAAGCCGCATGGAAACCGTAGCGGATCTGCGTCGGTGCTACCGCGTGCTCTTGCTCAGCAATACCAACGCCATCCACGTCCCGGCGTTCACGGAGATCATACACCGCGAGAACGGCATCACGGACTTCAAGGGCTGCTTCGACGGCGCCTACTACAGTTGCGAGATCGGTCTGCGCAAACCGGATGCGCCCTCATACCTGCACGTGCTGGAACAGCAAGGAGCTTCACCGGAACGCACGCTCTTTGTCGACGACAGCATTCAGCATGTGGTGGGTGCGCAGGCTGCTGGGCTGCACGCGGAACATTTGGACACCCGACGGGAGGATGTGACCGCGTTGTTCGCTCGCTTGCTGGCTTGATGTGATCTGCTGCGCAGTCCCGGCACTCCGTTGATCACTACTCGATCATGACGCCGCGCTTTTCGATGAGGGGCACTTGCGTGAAGTGCTCTTCCAAAATGCTCTCCGGCAGGAAGATGTACTTCTTGTCATAAATGGTGGGGCCCACATAGAAACTCAGCCAGTATTGGTTGTTCAGCGCGAACACATCCTCCATGATGCGCTCTATGCGCGCGTAACTGAGCGGCTCCAACTCCTGTATGAAGTGCCGTAGCTCACTGGTCTTCACTTGCTCGTCCTTCACCTGTCCGTAGCCGCGTGAGCTCACCAACACATTGGTGATCGGCACGTCCTTGCGGTTCAACAAATACACGTACCAAGCGGGTGCGCCCTCTTCATCCTCCTCGCGCACCACGGCCATGGCAACGCCCTCGACCTTCGGAAGAACGATGTCTTTTTTCATGGTCGGTCAGCGCGCCTGCGCAGTGATGTTGCGGGCAATGCGGATCCACTCGAACACATCGTTCGGATGGCCTTCCTTGTTCACCTCTTCGCGTTTCATGCCGGTGCGCACCATGACAGTGCGCTCGTGCGGGATCACCACCACGTACTGTCCGTGGAAGCCACGACAGTAGTAAATGGGTTTGCCATCCACTTCCGCCAACCACCAGAAATATCCGTAGCGCTTGTTGGGTCCGTGCACATCCTCGACATCGGCCGGCGTGATCGATGCTTCCCAGTATTCCATAGGCAGTATGCGCGTACCGCGCCACATACCGCTGTCCAAATACAACTGACCGATACGGGCGAAATCGCGGGCGGTCGCATACAAACAACAGAAGGCTTTGAAGTCGCCGCCCTCGGTGTCCTGACCCCAGTAGGCCGTGTGCTCTGCGCCGAGCGGAGCCCAGATCTTATCCTGCACCAGCTTGTCCAATGGCTGGCCGTGGATCTTCTCGAGCACCTCGGCCATCACCTGCGTGCTGCCGCTGATGTAATCGAACTTGGTGCCGGGCTCATCGCGGCAGGGCTGGCCCAACGACAGTTCCCGCACGTAGTCACCGTAGTAGCCCCGCGCATTGTCGCTGAACGGATTGGCGCCGCTTTCGCTCCAATCCAATCCGGTGCTCATGGTGAGCACGTTGCGCAGGTCGATCTTCTTCTTGCACTCGGCATCGTCGAACTCCGGCAGGAACTCCCCGACTTTCCGGAACACATTATCCAATTTCCCTTCCTGCATGGTGATGCCCGCGAGGAGGCTCACATAGCTCTTCGCCACGCTGAAGCTGTTGCTCACGCTGTCTTTGTTCCAGCCGTTCCAGTAGTTCTCGTAGAGCAGGCTGTCGTTCTTGATCACCACGAAACCCACGGAGAAAAGATCTTTCAGCTTCTGTTCATCGGCCGCCGCCAACGACACCTTGCCATTGCTTGCGTGCACGGGCCACGGTTGCGGTGTAGCGGTATTGATCGCACTGTATGGGAAGAAGTCGCGGTCGTCGATCTCGGGCGCGGTGCGACCGATGAGATAGGTGAAGCGCAGCCCGCTAACGATGTGGCTGTTGCCGGTGAGGTAAGCAAGACCGATCAGCACCGCGATGATGCCGCCGAGCCAGAGGATGAATTTGCCGAGGAAACGCATGGAGCGAATGTAGATGCGGGAAGCTGCTATCAGCCTACCATCTCCACATCGAACAGATCCGCCAATTCCAGCTTCAACCGCTCTTTCACCTCGGCAATGTCCGCTTCGCGGCCCAGCTCCTTCGCCAGACTTGTCACGCCTTTGTCTGCGATGCCACACGGGATGATGTTCTCGAAGAAGCTGAGATCGGTGTTGACGTTGAAGGCGAAGCCGTGCATGGTGACCCAGCGGCTGGCACGGATACCGAAGGCACAGATCTTCCGCGCCTTGTGCGGTTCGTTGAAGTCGATCCATACACCGGTGAGCCCTTCAATGCGTCCGCCCTTGATGCCGTATACCTCCAAGGTGCCGATCACGGCTTCTTCCAACGTGCGCAGGAAGCGGTGTATATCGGTGAAGTGATGATCGAGATCGAAGATGGGGTAGCCCACGATCTGCCCCGGTCCATGGTAGGTGATGTCGCCGCCACGGTCAATGGGGAAGAACGGCACAGCCTTCTCACGCAAACCCTCCTCGTTCAATAGCAAATGGCTCTGCTTGCCGCTCTTGCCCAGTGTGTAGACATGCGGGTGTTCGCAGAAGAGCAGGTGGTCCTCCGTCGGTGCGTGTTGTTCCTCCAGTAGGTTGCGGTTGGCGATCTTCCGGTCGATGGTGGTTTGGAAGAGACGCGTCTGCAACTCCCACGCTTTGGCGTAGTCGATCAGGCCGAGGTCTTGGAAAAGGACGCTTCGCACGGAATGCAAATGAACCGCAACGGCGCGACGAACGCCAAGAAAACCGCAACGTGGCGAAATCGTTGCGTTCGTCGCGCCGTTGCGGCGAAGGCTTTCACTTCACCTCCGCCAACTTCCCCTTCAGCATGTTGATCACCGCGATCTCGGTGGGGTCAACGCCCTTCTTCTCGGCCCAGTAGTAGCTCACCCAGTCGCCGAGGCTGATGAGATAGAGCTGGCGCGCGAAACCCGTGTCGCCCTTGCTCCACACTTCATGGATGTGCGGGGTGTACTTCTCAAAAACACTCTTGTTGATCTCCATGCGCATCTGTGTGCGCTCGTGATCCTCCTTGTGCCGGAAGATCACCACCGCGATGCTCTTGTCGCCACCGGCCCAGCCCACGAGTTCGTTGTGGTTCATCTCGGGTATGGCGTGGTGCCAACAGAGTTCCTTGCTGTTCTCGTTCACCTGCTGGCGGAACCGGATGCTCACAGCCTCGGTGCTGGCTTCGCTGTAGATCACCAATCGTTTGCCGATCAGCTTTTCCGTCAGCTCCATCGCAGCTTTCTTGATGTCTTCCTTGTCCTGCTCCAACATCAAGGCGGCGGTTTTGATCGCGCCTTCGAAGCCATCGCCGATGATGCCGAAGTGGTGCAACACGAAGAACTGCTGCACCAGCGAGTAGGCCAACATGGT
>CADECG010000004.1:0-38431 GCA_902825795.1 uncultured Bacteroidota bacterium | reverse complement strand
CCGATCTCCAATGCTTCTTTCAGTTGGCGTGGGAATCCGTCGATGAGCTGCTGCATGATGTGCTATCCCGAAGGGCCGGGGGTGTTGTGCGCGGTGGTGGTTGTTCGTTGTACCGGGACGAAAATAGAAGCGTGCAACGCGGAATCGCCCGCTTGTGTTGCAGTCCATCCACAGCCGGGCCGGATAACTTCGCCGCCCTTTCCATTCCCCCATGTCAGATCATTTGAGCGATCAGGAGCTGGTGCGCCGCGAAGCCTTGCAGAAGCTGCGCGCACTCGGCATCGAACCTTTCCCTGCGGCAGAGTATGCCGTTTCGCACACTGCCAAGCAGGTGAAGGAACTCTTCAAGGACGGCGAGCAGTTGGAAGTGGGGTTGGCCGGGCGCATCATGAGCGTACGCGTAATGGGCAAGGCGTCGTTCGCCGTGCTGCGCGATCACACCGGTGACCAGCAGATCTACATCGCTCGCGATGAGGTCTGTCCGGGCGATGACAAAACGCTTTACGATGAGGTATGGCGCCACCTGTTGCACTTGGGCGATTTCATCGGCGTGCAAGGACACATGTTCCGCACGCGCACCGGTGAGATCACCGTGCATGTGAAGCAACTGACCGTGTTGGCCAAGTCGCTGCGCCCACTACCCGTGGTGAAGACCGACGAGGCGGGCAATGTGCACGATGCGTTCACTGATCCTGAGCTGCGCTACCGTATGCGCTATGTGGATCTGGTGGTGAACGAAGGCGTAAAGGAGACTTTCCTCAAGCGTTCGCGCATCATCACAGCCATGCGCGCCACCATGGACGAAGCCGGATACCACGAAGTGGACACCCCGGTGTTGCAGCCGATCCCGGGCGGGGCCGCCGCGCGGCCGTTCATCACGCACCACAACGCGTTGGATGTTCCGCTGTACCTGCGTATCGCGAACGAACTCTACTTGAAACGCCTCATCGTCGGCGGCTTCGACGGCGTGTTCGAGTTCAGTCGCAACTTCCGCAACGAGGGCATGGACCGCACGCACAACCCGGAGTTCACCATCATGGAACTCTACGTGGCGTACAAGGATTATGGCTGGATGATGGGTTTCATGGAGCGCATGCTCGAACGCGTGTGCATCGCTGCGAACGGCTCATCATCGACGACGTTCCGCGAGAACACCATCCACTTCACGGCACCGTTCAAGCGTATCACCATGTGCGGTTCGATCCAAGAGAAGACCGGCAAGGATGTATTGGAAATGGATGAAGCCGGATTGCGTTCGCTCTGCGCCGCGCACCACATCCATGTGGAGCCGAGCATGGGCAAGGGCAAATTGATCGACGAGCTCTTCAGTGCATTGGTGCAGCCCGAGCTGATCCAGCCCACGTTCGTCACCGACTTTCCGTTGGAGATGAGCCCGCTGTGCAAGAAGCACCGCACGGATCCACGATTGACCGAGCGCTTCGAGCTATTCGTGAACGGTTTCGAACTGGCCAACGCATACAGCGAGCTGAACGATCCAATCGACCAGCGCGAGCGCTTCGAGGAGCAACTGAAACTGCAACAGCGTGGCGATGATGAAGCCATGTTCATCGACCAGGATTTCCTGCGTGCGCTGGAGTACGGCATGCCCCCGACTTCCGGAGTGGGCATTGGTGTTGATCGACTTGTGATGCTGCTCACGGGCAACACCACTATCCAGGAGGTGCTGCTGTTCCCGCAGATGCGGCCGGAGAAAGCCTGAGGCTACTCCACCCTCGCCACCGTGATCATCCGATCACCCACCACGATCCGCTGCACCACGTCCATGCCGATCACCACCTCGGCGAACTTGGTGTAACGACCATCGAGGTGTGGTGTGGGCACGTGCGTGATGAAGAACTGGCAGCTCTCCGTATCACGACCGGCGGAAGCAACACCCACTGAGCCTGCGGTAAAACCGGTACTGCCGATCTCCGTGCGCAAGGTCCACGGCATGCCACCGTAGCCATCGCCGCGCGGGCAGCCGCCTTGGATCACGAAGTTGGGCACCACGCGGTGGAAGGCCTTGCCGTTGTAATAGCCCGCCGTGACCAACGAATCGAAGACCAAACTTGTTCCCGGCGTTTCGTTCACGTTGGTAGCAATGATGATCTCGCCCTTGGTGGTAGTGATGCGGTAGCGCTCGCCCTGCTTCAATTGCAGGAGACGACCACGATCAATGGGATGATTGAACGGCGGCGCCTTGTGCTCAGGCGGTGGAAGTCCATCGCGTTTGGCAACGGCCTGCTCGAGCAGTTGGAGCGTTTCAAGATCGCGGATGAGGTGGAGATGCACACGGGCCTCCTCTACAAGGCTGTCATGCAACATGATCCGTATGGCGCTGCTGTCCTCCTCGGCCAATTGTTCGCACGCGAAAGCGATAAGCCCGGCATCGTGGGTTCCTATTGCCGCGCGGATCACATCACCGAGCATTGCATACTGCGCTTCGCGCGAAGCGTATCGAGCGCGCTTCATGTCCTCTCGCACTGCAGCCACTGCTAGTTCCACGGCGGCCAACCGCACCACGGCCGGGTTGTTCGCCATGAATTTCTCCGTCAAGACCGGTCGCATGTCCTTATCGGGGTCGTTGGCCTGCGCCGGTAATAACTCGGCTTGCGCGTATGGATCGAGCGGCTGGCCAGCCATGCCATTCAACCAACCGCGCTCAGCCTTTCGCGTGCTGTCATCACCATGCTTCAGCGCAAGTCCGGAAAGCGCAAGCTCGATATATGGCGCCACCCCTTCTCGCACTGTTTCCAGGCGGCGTTCGGCGTCCAGTCCTTGGCGCTTCTGCAATATGTCCAAGGCCGTGTGCGAAACACCTGGGTCGGGGTCACGCAGTGCGGACCAGAAGATGCTGTCACCTATTTGTCCCCATGGTTTATCTGCACCCAGCGAACGGAGCGCGGCAATGCGGATCGTTGCATTCTTGCTCCGGCCAGCCGAGTCAATCAGCAGTTCGTGTGTGGCGGGGTTGTTATCGGTGCGCAGGGCCGACATCAAAGAACGAGTGACCATCGGGTCCATTTCCACACGAAGCGCATGAAGAATACCAGCGAACTCGGTAGTGAGTTCTTCAGTTTGAAGTCGCGCCATCCTGTAGACTGAACGTTGTCGGATGGCCGGTTGTGAGCTTTCCAGATAACTCACATACCACATGGCATCCCGTGGCTGCGCCAGGCTGCCGATGAACGCCGCTTCGTTCATCATGTTCGCGATCGTGGTATCCTCGGTTGCCATGATCGCCGCCTCCACCGCCGCAAGCGAGGCGCTGTCCGGGATATGGGCCAATGCTCTTGCGGCGGCCAGCCGAACGGTCGGTCGGTCATCGCGCAGCGCTGCCATCAAACAGGGTCTCGCAGTGCTGTCCTGCACACTCGCCATTGCGAGCGCGGCGGCCTCACGCACCGTTCCGGATGTGTCTTGCAACATCAAACACAGCGCTTTCGTGTCGCGGTGCTCTTGGGCCTCCAACACGGCCCACAAGCGGTCATCGGCCCACTTGTTCAGCGCGTGCTGGTCTTGCCCCACGGGAGTCTGGCTGCCGCAAGCGACCAGGGAGAGCAGCGCGAGGGCGAGGAGAGTGTGTTTCATGGAAGGGGTCTATGGATCGGCACGTCGGCCAAACTAACCGCTGCGTCCACGATCTTCGCCCGCCGCCATGGACACCTACAGCACCATCAAGTACGACTGCCGCCACTTCCAAGGCCACATTCCGTGCAAGCCCAACAAGCTGCGCGGCAAGGTGTGCGGCAGCTGCGATGAGTACGTGCGCACTAGCAAGCGTATCCTGTTCATCAAGTTGGGCGCCATCGGCGATGTGATCCGTACCACACCCCTGGTCACGCGCTTCCGCAACGCGTACCCGGATTGTCGCATCAGCTGGATCACCCACTCCCCGGCGATCCTGCCCAAGAGCGCTGTGGACGACATCTGGCGGCTGGACACCGAAGCGATCCTGAAGGCTGAAAGCCTGCCGTGGGATATTGCCATCAACCTGGACAAGGATGTGGAAGCCTGCGCGCTGCTGGCCCGCACCAACGCCAAGGAGAAATTCGGCTTCACGCTGCGCGATGGGCATATCGATGCGGCCACGCCAGCGGCCCAGCACAAACTCGTAACCGGTTTGTTCGATGGCCTGAGCAAGACGAACACGAAGAACTACCTCGAGGAGATCTTCGAAGTCTGCCATCTCGACTTCCGTGGTGAGGACTACCTGCTGGATGCTGACCCGAAACTGCTGGCGAAGTGGAAACACCTGCGCGGCGAAGCGAACGGCAAACCGCTGATCGGGCTCAACACCGGCTGCGGCGAACGTTGGCGAACACGTCTATGGCCGGAGGAGAACTGGGTGGCCCTGATCGAAGGGCTTCAACAAGCCGGCTACTACCCCATGGTGCTGGGCGGCCCCGATGAACACGGACTGAACACCCGCTACCAAGAGCGCACGGGGTGCGCCTATCCCGGCCACCACAGCCTACAGGACTTCATTGCGATCAGCGCGCAGTGCGATACGATCGTGACCCAGGTGAGTATGATGATGCACATTGCCATTGGCCTGAAAAAGCCGATGGTGCTCTTCAACAACATCTTCAATCGCCACGAATTCGAACTCTATCGCCGCGGCGTGATCGTGGAGCCGACAACAGGTTGCGACTGCTACTACGGCAACACCTGCACGCGTTCGCGCGGGTGCATGCACGACATTGCCGTGGAGCCCGTGCTCGCGCACATTACCAAGCTCGCCGTGAAGTGAGGATCGCCTACCTCAGCACCTTCCATCCGTTCCGCGGCGGCATCGCTCAGTTCAATGCGGCCCTGTATCGCTCATTGGAGCGCGAGCACGCTGTGAAGGCTTACACGTTCACGCGGCAATACCCGGAGTTCCTCTTCCCCGGTAAGACACAGATGGTGCAAGCGGACGACAACGCCGATGCCGTTCCCTCGCAGCGCATACTCGACACAGCATGGCCGCTCAATTGGCCGCATGCCGCGCGGATCATCGCCAAGGATCAGCCGGATCTGCTGGTGATGAAGTATTGGATGAGCTACTTCGGACCATCGTTGGGGTATGTAGCCGGCAGCCTGAAGAAGCGCGGGACCAAGGTGCTCACCGTATTGGACAACGTGCTGCCGCACGAGCGCCGCATCATAGACGTCCCGTTCACGAAGTACTTCCTGAACCGCAACCACGGCTTCATCGCCATGAGCGAAAAAGTGAAGCGGGATCTGCTGAGCCTTCGGCCGGATGCACCCGTGCACTTCATGCCGCACCCGCTGTACGATCATTTCGGCGCATCCATCCCGCGTGAAGAAGCCGCACACAAACTTGGTCTGGACCCTGCGCTGCGCACGGTGCTCTTCTTCGGTTTGATCCGCGACTACAAAGGCCTCGACCTACTGATCGAGGCGTTCGCACAGCTGGGCGACGGCCACCAATTGCTGATCGCGGGCGAGCCCTATGGCGATTTCGCGAAGTACCAACGCATGATCGATGCGCATCCCTTGCGGCACCGCATCGTTGCGCATGCCCGCTATATCGGCGACGCCGAAGTGCCCATGTTCTTCAGTGCCGCCGATTGTTTGGTACTCCCCTACAAAGGAGCCACCCAGAGCGGGATCACGGCCATTGCCTTCCACTTCGGGGTGCCGGTGATCGCTACGGATGTCGGTGGTCTGGCGGAGATCGTCACCCACGAGCGCACGGGGTTGATCGTGCCAAAGCCCGATGCAACGGCCATTGCCGAGGGCATCAAACTCTACTTCACCGGCGACCGGTCGCAGCGGTTGCGCGGCAACTTCGCCCAAGTGAAGCAGGAACTATCGTGGGACCGCTTCAGCGAGGGGTTGGTGAAGTTCGCAGGGACACTGTGACCTCACCCTGCTCTCTTTCTCCACGCACCACCATCTTCGCACTCCTTTTACAGCACATGCGCCTCCACCCCTCCTTTTCCCTTCTCTCCTTCTTTGCTCTTTTCGCTTCATCTGCCAGCGCCCAATGGATGAGCGACGAGGATGCCCGCACGCAAATGCGGTATGACGTGCAATACCTCGCGAGTGACGAACTCGAAGGACGCGAAGCCGGCACCAAGGGCGAAAAACTTGCCGCCGACTACATCATGGGCAAGTTCCAGAATGCTGGCCTGGTGCCCTACGGCGACAGCGTGTCCTACTTGCAGAAATTTCCCTTCGCTGCCATGCCCGTGCTCGGGGCGAAGAACAGCTTGCAGGTCGGTCGCAAACAATTCAAGCAAGGGAACGATTGGTTCCCGATGGCGTATTGCGATACGGGCATCGTCTTCAGCAAACTGGTGAAGGCGGGTTATGGCATTGAAGCACCGCAGCTTGGACGGAACGACTATGAAGGCGTCGACGTGAAAGACCGGGTGGCGGCCATCAGCATCAGCTCGCCGGATGGCGTGCATCCGCACAGCCGCTACATCGAACACAATGACTTGCGCAAGCGGGCCGAGTTGGCGATCAGCAAGGGCGCCATCGCTGTGCTCTTCTACAACGACAACAAGGACACGGAGTCGCCGGAGTTCCGCCTGAGCGAGAAGGTGCAGGCGTTGAGCGTGCCCGTGCTCTTCCTCAAGGGTGGTCTACACGAAGGTTTGATCGTGGATGGCAATCCTGTTGTGATCAGCACCGATATCGTTCGGGAACAGCGCACCGGCATGAACGTGGTGGGCTTTCTGGACAACGGCAAGGAGAACGTGGTGGTGATCGGTGCGCACTTCGATCACTTGGGGTATGGCGAAGAGGGTTCGCTACACCGTGGAGAGCGGGCCATACACAACGGCGCGGACGACAATGCGAGCGGCATTGCGGTGATGCTTCAACTCGCTCGTGATCTGCGCGAACTGGACGAGGCCCGGGCCAACGACTACCTCTTCATCGCCTTCAGTGGCGAGGAAAAGGGACTGTATGGCAGCAACTGGTGGACGAAGCACCCGACGGTGCCGATCGAGAAGCTCACCTACATGATCAACCTCGATATGGTCGGTCGCCTAGACTCGGCGAAGACGATCGCCATCAGCGGCGTGGGCACGTCTCCGTCATGGGCGGAGATCGAACCGATGAAGATCAACGGATTGAAAGCGAAGACCAGCAAGAGCGGTATCGGGCCCAGCGATCACACTTCGTTCTACTTGAAGGATGTGCCCGCGATCCACTTTTTCACCGGCAGCCATGGCGACTATCACAAGCCGGGCGACGATGTGGAGAAGGTGAACTTCAACGGCATGCTCGATATCACCCGTTTCATCGAGAGCCTCATCACTTCGCTGAACGACGACCCGAAACTCACCTTCACCAAGACGCAAGAGGCGGACAGTACCGAGACCCCGCGCTTCAAGGTAACCATGGGCGTTGTGCCTGACTATATGTACGACGGCAAGGGACTACGCGTGGACGGTGTTACCGAAGGCAAGCCAGCGGCCGCCGCGGGTTTGAAGGCGAACGACATCGTAGTGAAACTCGGGCCACAGGATGTGACGGATATGATGAGCTACATGAAGGCACTCGGCCTCTTCAACAAGGGCGAGACCACACAAGTAACCGTGCTGCGCGATGGCAAGCCGGTGACCATGGACATCACGTTCAAATGAGCAGCCTGCGGATCGCCGTCATCGGCGCCGGTAGTTGGGGCACCGCATTGGTGAAGTTGCTCACCGGCACGCAGCAACGCGTGGGCTGGTGGGTGCGGCGCCAAGAGACCATCGACCATATCAAGAAATATGGTCACAACCCGGACTACATCAGCGCGGCGCAATTCGATATCGAACGCTTGGACATGAACGCCGATATCCATGCGGTGGTGAAGGAGGCCGACATCTTGATCGTCGCCGTGCCCTCGGCATTCCTCAAAGCCACGATGGAGCAACTCGACAAGTCGGAACTATTGGGGAAGACGATGTTCAGCGCTGTGAAGGGCATCGTGCCGGAGACGAACCAGATCGTTGGCGAATACCTGTTCGATCATTGGGGCATTGCCAAGCAACACTTCGGCGTCATCTGCGGTCCGTGCCATGCTGAAGAGGTTGCGATGGAGCGCTTGAGCTACCTCACCATTGCCAGCCAAGACGCCAAAAACACGAAGACGATGGGCGATGCGCTCAATGGGCGCTTCATGAAGACCACGCTGAGCGACGATATCTACGGTACTGAATACGCCGCGATCCTGAAGAACGTCATCGCCGTGTGCGCTGGTATCAGCGTCGGGCTCGGCTACGGCGACAACTTCCGAGCAGTGCTGGTGAGCCGCGCCATCCAGGAGATCGATCGTTTCGTGAAGGCCGTGCACCCCATCGATCGCGACATCAACGAACCCGCTTACCTCGGGGATCTCTTGGTGACGGCGTATTCAACCTTCAGCCGCAACCGCGAATTCGGCACCATGATCGGCAAGGGCTACAGTGTGCGCGCCGCGCAGATGGAGATGAACATGGTGGCCGAGGGCTACTATGCCGTGAAGTGCGTGCACGAGATCAACGCTAAACTCGGCGTGGATATGCCGATCACCGAGAGCACATACCGCATGCTCTACGAGAAGATGGCCCCCGCGATGGAAATGCGGCTGCTGAGCGACAGGTTGGCGTGATGGGATCGCTCCGCTTCCATTGGGACTTCTTCGGCCCGGATGCCTTGCCCACGGCCGAGCACTTCGTGAAGCACCTGCACCAGTTCTGCGATAAGGAAGGCGTAGCCGAGCGGCGAGCATGGACCACTCCGCTACCCGTGCGTTGCACGGCCACCTTGGAATGCGACGAGAGCCACATGCTACTGATCCGCAATAGGTTGAAGCCGAAGCGTGCCGAGCGCGTTGGTTAGGCAGCAAGGATGAAATCCTCTCCCTCGACAAGTCCACGGGAGATGAGGTAGGCCGCGATGCGATCCCCGGTACCGCGCTGGCTGATGAAGGAGATAATGAAGGCCTCGCCCGATGGGGGTAACGCATTGTGCGGTATGAACGAATAGCCCGGTACTTCGCGCTTCCTCACATCGGTAAAAGCGGAAATGTGAACGCCTTCCGCCTCAAGCATAGCGGTCCGCCCTTGGCACAAGCTGCTGGTACCGGCAATGACCACGGGGCGCCCTGTCAGTTTCCGCGCCAGCCATATCGCGATCCATTTCGCCTTCGTGGTGAAGAATGCGTCCACGCTGTAGTTCGCGTGGGTGCGGCTAAGGCGACCCGCGTGATCGTTCCATATCACTAATTCCCTGGGCAGCTTCGCGAAGCGCACGCCATGATGCATCCAACGCAGCCATAGTTCGTGGTCTTCGGGTAACGGACCAGTGTCATAGCCACCGCAACGATCCACCAGCTCGCTGCGGAACATCACCGTGGGGTGCGCAACCGGCGCATCAACGAAACGCTTCACATAGTGGTCGCGCGGTGTGAGGAGTGTGTTCTGCCATTGAACGAACCACTGCATACCACTGCTCTTCTCAACAGTGGTTTCGAATCGCGTGCATGTGCCCAGCACACCAACCTCCGGATGCGCGTTCATGTACTCGACTTGTCGCGCAAGTCTTTCGGGATGGCTGATGTCGTCTGCATCCATGCGGGCGATCAGGGGCGCATGTGTTTGTCCAAGTCCAGTGTTCAGCGCATGGGCAATACCGATAGTTGGCTCGTGGATCATACGGATCCGCGGATCCCGTTGCGACCAGTCATGCGCGACCGCCGCGCTTGCGTCGTTGCTCGCGTTGTCGACCAGCAGCAGTTCCCACTCAGTGAAGGACTGTCGCACCATGCTGCCAATGGCCTCATCCAATGATGACGCAGCATTGCGGAACGGGAGGAGGATGGAGACGCTGGGCATCAATCCACCTGTGTCACCGCCTCTTTCACCACTACCGCCTTCTTCGCCCCGACCTCCGCGACCAAGTCTTCCATGATGGCCTCCTGTATCCCCTTCACCGAGCCGAAGCGCTTGAGCAGCTTCTCGGCTGTGGCTTTGCCGATGCCGGGAATATCCTCCAGCCCTGTACGCACGATGCGCTTACTACGCCGCCCACGGTGGTGCGTGATACCGAAGCGGTGGGCTTCGTTGCGCAAGTGTTGCAGCAGTTTCAAGGTGCTACTGCGTTTGTCGATATGCAGCGGCACGGGATCATCTGGGTAGTACAGTTCCTCCAAGCGTTTCGCAATGCCGATCACGGCGATCTTTCCGCGCAGCCCCAGCGCGTCGAGACTTTCCATGGCGGCGCTCAATTGTCCTTTGCCGCCGTCGATGAGGATGAGCTGCGGCAGGTCGGCGCTTTCGTCCAGCAGTCGGCGATAGCGGCGGTGTACTGCTTCCTTCATCGTGGCGAAGTCGTCCGAGCCCACCACCGTCTTCACGTTGAAGTGGCGGTAGTCCTTCTTGCTCGGCTTGCCGTCCTTGAACACCACGCAGGCGCTCACGGGATCCGTGCCTTGCGTGTTGCTGTTGTCGAAGCATTCGATGTGGCGCGGTTGAGCGGACAGCCGAAGGTCCTTCTGCGCGGTCTCCATCAGGCGCGTGGTGTGCGCCTCAGGGTCCACCAGCTTCTCCTGCTTCTGCTTGTCCATCATGAAGTACTGCGCGTTGCGCACGCTCAGTTCCAACAGCTTCTTCCTGTCGCCGCGCGTGGGCACGGAAACGATAGTGTGTGGGATCTCCAACCCGATGTCGATGGGAAGAATGATCTCCGGCGCGGTGCTGCTGAACCTGGTGCGCAATTCCACGATGGCCAGTTGTAAGAGCTCCTTCTCGCTCTCCTCCAGTTTCCGTTTCATCTCCACCGAGATGCCATGGACAACGGCGCCGTCGATCACGCGCAAATAGTTCACGTAGCCACCGCCTTCGTCGCTGACAATGGTGAAGACATCCACATCGCCCACATCGGTGCTCACCACTGTGTTGCGGCGCTGGAATCGCTCCAAGTGGTCAATGCGTTCGCGCAGCTGCTCGGCCTGCTCGAACTCCAACTTGTCCGCGTGTTCCAGCATGGCGTTGTCAAGCATCTTCAACACGCCGCGCGCGCGGCCACGAACGATCTGGCGGATCTCATTAACGGCTTTCGTGTGGTCCTCTTCCGCATAGTTGCCCACACACGGCCCCTTGCAATTCCCGATGTGGTACTCCAAGCACACCTTGAACTTCCCGGCTTCCACGTTCTTCTTCGACAGGTCGAGGTTGCAGGTGCGCAGGCGATAAAGCTTGCGGATCAAGTGAAGAACAGTATGCATCACCTTACCGCTGGCATACGGTCCGAAGTACTCGCTACCGTCATGCTCCGGATTGCGCATGCCTTCCACGCGCGGGAAACGTTCGTTCCGGATCCGGATCCACGGGTAGCTCTTGTCGTCTTTCAGTGCGACATTGTACTTCGGCTGGTGCTGCTTGATCAGCGAGTTCTCCAGCAACAACGCATCGAACTCCGTGGCCACGAGGATCGTTCGCAGGTCAACGATGGTGCGGACCAAGCGCATGGTCTTACCGCTCATGCCACTGCTGCTACCGAAATAGCTGCCCACACGACTGCGCAGATCGATCGCCTTGCCGATGTAGATGATGTTGCCCTCAGCGTCCAGGAACTGGTACACCCCCGGCTGCCGCGGCAGCAGTTTCACCTTCTCACGTACGTCGAGTTCGGACATGGCGCGTCAAAGATCCATCAACCCCGTTCGACCTTGATCGATCACTACAACTGGTGCGCCAGCACCACGGTCTTCCAGAAGGTTTCCGTGTTGCCGCTCAGATCAAAAACCTCGAAGACGACGATGTACGGCCCGATCCGCGCCTTCTCATTCTCGTCGGTGATACCATCCCAACTGATGCTACCGTTCACACCGAGCAGTTCGTTCTGCATCAACTTCTTCGTTTCACGGCCGGCCTGATCGTAAATGACGATGTTCCCGGTGAAGCCCGGATCGTCCAAGCGATAGCCGATGGTGAGCACGTCCTCAAACCCGTCATTATCCGGTGAGAAGATCGCGCGGTCGACGGTGAGTTCGCCGCTGGGCTCACCGGTACCACTGTATTGCGAATTCCGATAGCCCGGTGTTGCCCAGCCCACTGCTTCCGCAGCGCTGTGCCAATTGGTGTTGTCGCTGCTGGGTCGGGCGGGGTTGATGCGTTCCAAACTCACGCCTTCCGTCTCGTTCAAGAGCTCGAAGTGCAGGTCATCGGTGTACCGGAATAGGTCAAGCGTGTCGCCATCAACATCCATCAACACCACGGTGCCGTCCCCGTTGTTGTAGCTGGGCATATCGGCCTGGAAGTATCGATCAGCATGGCCAAGCGGGTATTCGGCTTCGATGTTCGAGGCGCTTTCGGTGATCGCTATATACTGGCCCGGGAGAAGCAGGATGCTCTGGTCAGTGACGTCCGTGATGTTGACGATCAAGCCGATGAATTCGGTGGCAAGAGCAAGGTCAGCCAAGCTCAGGGTTTTGTTCGAGGCATTGTACAACTCCACGAAGTCGTAGCCACCAACACGCGGATCGTACAACACCTCGTTGATCACGATGTCGCCCGGCTCTGCGGGCTCCGGCAGGGCGAATGATCCCGTGTTCTGCCCACCGATCGCATTGCCGGGACAATCGGCAACACCGTTAACTGTAACCATATACTGTTGGCCGATGGAAAGCGGGGTGCCAAGGGTCAATACAACGGAAGTCACAGGGGCGGACCCGTTGGCAACGTTCGTTACCGTGATCGCCGGGTCAAGAACATACGTGGCCGACAGCGTCGTAACCGCATCCAGCTCTTCGCTGAACACGAGCGCGATCTCCGTAGCCGAGTTCACCAGCACGCTTACCAACGACGGGGCCTGCGTATCCGGGGTGATGTCCAGTACGCTGTTCACTTCGCCGGGCGTTCCGCCCTGCAGATCGGTACTGGCTGTCCAGTTGCTGGCACCGCTGCAAGGAGCGGTGTAGTTCTTCTGTTCGAGGCTCCAACCGCCGTCTTCTTTTAGGGCATCGTTATACCACACCAGGTCGTAGGTCACCGCATCGATCACAACACCTCCGGCATCCTTCAGCGACAGTGGATCGCCATCGTTGTTCATGGATGGGAAACTTGTAACGCTGATCACGTTCGCTACGCCGGTGAAGAGCGTGGTATTGGCATCGTCGACAACAATGGCATACATCCCGGGCAAGAGGACGAACGCGGGCAACGTGCCCGTGGTGCTACCGTCGGAAAAGGTCCAGCCGGACAAGTCGAACGAACTGGCCGCCGTTGTGTTCAGGATCTCCACGTACTCCGCATCCGGAAGGCCAACAACCGGAGAGGGGTCGGCCATGATCTCGTTGATCACGACATCGCGCGGACCGGCAACGGCTGGGACGACGTAGGTGAAATCAATACCCAAGGGAAGCGCCGAATTGCCAGCGGCATCTTGAGCAGCGCTCGCATTGAGCGTGTAGGTCCCTCCGTTGCTAAGGGCGATAGCCGGGGTTACATGGACCAATGCCGGATCGAAGCCATCCTGCACTTGGGCACTGACACCGATGAACGGAATGATGTCGTATGTGCCGATGAAGCCCGGGTCAAGTGCTTCCCCGTACTGCACATCCACGTTCGTGGAAGATGTTGCCACCACGCTGATGATCGCAGGCGGCGTAAGGTCCACGGGGATGGGCCCCACGCTGAAGTCATCGAAGAAATGGTTGTTCACTGCGCTCGCAGCGGTGCTCTGCTCGATGCGCACACCGGCGTGCGTGGATGAATTGTACGTGGCATCCAGCGCAGCTCCCGCCGTGGTGAAGCTGCCCAGAACACCGTCATCATACAGCAGTGTGAAGTTGTTACCCGCATCACGCGTAACACGGATCTTGAAGGGATTGTCCGTGCTGCTGTTCACGATGCCGTCGGGGCTGGCGATCAACGAGACGGCAACACCGGCATCGCTCCGGAACAGTTCCAGCCGGTCCTGCGTTCCGCCCATACGAACGAAGTAGCCGCTCACTCCACTGGACAGATCCGCCGCGCCGCTCACGAGATAGACGTCAGCGTAGTTCGCGCCGCTCGTGCTGAACTTCAAATTGGCGAACCACTCCCATTGCGCGTTGGTGGCCAAGGCGCTCGGCGTGCTCAGGTAATAGTTGGCCGCTCCGGGGCTTTGGCTCTGGAGCTGTCCGGTAGCCGCGGTGTACAGCACGTCGTTGCCGCTCCAGCTCGTTCCGGTTGTGAAGTCGTTGTCGTTGAAATCGTCCGTGAATTGGGCGTACGTGGCAGCACAGGGCAGCACAACACACAGGATCGCTAGGAAGGTCGGATACAAGCGCGGCATCAGCGGATCTTGAGCGGACAAGGTAGTAGTTTCGACCGCCCTGATCTGATGGGCTGATCGCATGAAAGTCGCTGTTGTCGGTGCCACCGGACTGGTGGGCGGTGTGATGTTGAAGGTGCTCGAAGAGCGCAACTTCCCGGTGGAGACACTGCTGCCGGTAGCCAGCGACAAAAGTGAAGGCAAGGCCGTACGATTCCGTGGAAGGGACCACACGGTGGTGACTATGGCCAATGCCGTCGCTGCCGCGCCCGATCTCGCGCTCTTCTCCGCCGGAGGGAGCACATCGCTGGAGTGGGCACCGCGCTTCGCTGAGGTGGGCACCACGGTGATAGACAACAGTAGCGCTTGGCGCATGCACCCGGACAAAAAGCTGGTGGTGCCCGAGATCAACGGACAGGCGCTTACGGCCGATGACAAGATCATCGCGAACCCGAACTGCAGTACCATCCAAATGGTGCTGGCACTGGCTCCCCTGCATAGGGCCTACGGTGTGCAGCGGGTGGTGGTGAGCACCTACCAGAGCGTAACGGGTACGGGTATGAAGGCCGTGCAGCAGATGGAGAACGAGCGCAACGGTAGGGATGGCGAACGAGCGTATCCGTTCACCATCGACCGCAACGTGCTGCCGCGCTGCGATGTGTTCACAGACAATGGGTACACAAAGGAGGAAATGAAGCTCGTACACGAGACGAAGAAGATCCTCGATCCCGCCATACGCGTTACCGCTACCGCCGTGCGCGTGCCAGTAACGGGCGGCCACAGCGAAAGCGTGAACGTGGAGTTCAGCAAGGAGTTCGACATGGATGTGGTGCGGCAGTTGCTCAATGAGGCACCCGGCATCCTGTTGCTCGATGATCCCGCCAAGGATGAGTACCCGATGCCGCTGATCGCCAACGGGCGCGATGAAGTATTCGTTGGCCGCCTTCGCCGCGACGAGTCGCAACCGTGTACGCTCAACATGTGGATCGTAGCGGATAATCTCCGAAAGGGTGCAGCCACGAACGCGGTGCAGATCGCCGAGTTATTGGTGACCAACGGCCTCTTGACGAAACGCACGGGTCAGGTGGCTTGATCCGGCGTTCGCGGATCGCTCTGGATCCTACTTTCACCACAACCCAAACCTGGGTCAGGGAACGGCCGGGACTTCATCCGTTCGCTGTACCCTACAAAATCCTGTTCGTTGATGGCACGCACCGATCCCAGCAAAATCCTCTTCCTCGATATCGAAACGGTGCCGCAGACCTACGCTTGGACCGACATGGACGCGCGCACCCAAGCGCTGTTCAGTGATAAAACAAGGCATGAGCGCGAACGCGATGGCAAGACGGACGCCGAGATGCACCGCGACAAGGGCGGTATCCTGAGCGAGTTCGGGAGGATCATTTGTATCGGCGTGGGGTTCCTCACCGCGAGCAAAACGGATCGCAAACTCCGTGTGAAAACCATACACGGGGATGATGAACGTGCGGTGCTTACGGAATTTGTGACCCTGCTGAACGAACGCTTCCACACCGCTGACCACAAGCTGTGCGGACACAATGGCAAGGAGTTCGATTTCCCATACATCGCGCGGCGTTGCGTCATCCACGGCATCCCACTCCCCTTGCAACTGGACATCGCTGGGAAAAAGCCTTGGGAAGTTCAGCACGAAGACACCTTGGAGCTTTGGAAGTTCGGCGACCGCAAGCATTACACGTCATTGGAGCTGTTGACACACGTACTCGGCATTCCCTCTCCGAAAGGCGACATCAAGGGCAGTGACGTCGCCCGTGTGTATTACGAGGACAAAAACCTGGACCGTATCGCCGAGTACTGTAAGAAGGACGTTGTTGCAACAGTGCAGGTATATCTGCGCTTGCACGGACTTCCGCTGGTCGCACCGGACAACATCACCCTCGTGTAGCCACCGAATGAAGGTGGAGGAAGTCAGGGATCCGAGCACGCCCGGAAAGTGGCGGCCTGCCACATGGGCGATGCTCTTGTTGGGGATCGTGGTGCTCGCACTTGTTGTTCACCGCGCGGGCAACGTCTCCTTCACGCCGGACGAGAGCTATTCGTACTTGCACTACGTGCATCAGCCGTTCAGCGATATCCTGACGCACAAGGAGGCCTTCAGCAACAACCACCTGCTGAACACGCTCGGGATGAAATACGCCGAGCAACTGTTCGGCAGCTCCGAGCTGGCCTTACGCACGCCCAACCTCCTAGCGCTTTGCCTGTATCTGGCCTACTCGGCCCTGCTCTTGCGCCGCTTGTCGTGGCCTTTCGCGGTGGGCGGCTTCGTGTTGCTGTGTACCAATGTCCACTTTATGGAGTTCTTCTCTCTGGCGCGCGGCTATGGGATTTCGTTCGCGTTTTTGCTGATGGCCCAATTCCACCTTGCGCAAGCTGTGCGAACGTATCACGCGCGACATCTTGTGCTCTTTCACACGGCTTCCGTGTTGGCGTCGTTGAGCAATTTCACATTGCTCACTGCGCACATCGCAGGCCTCATAGCCTACTACGTTGCCCGTTCCGCAGTGCGCAACGACAAAGGGATAGCGGGCGCGAGCAAGCTGTGGCCCAACGTGTTGAATGCGCTCATGCTCCTGCTGTCCGTGATCGTGCTATGGGTGCCTGTGCAACGGCTCGTACACGCAAATACATTCGCCTTTTACGGGGCCAGCTCATTCTACGGGAGCACGGTCGGCACTTGGGTACGAAGTGTTCTACCTGGTATCCCGATGTCCGGTGTTCTGCTGTTTGCGGGTCAAGTCCTCATCACGCTGTTGGCATTGGCTCCGGTGATCATCTTGTTCCGGAAGCGTAAGAGCACATCGGCGGGACCGGGGTCGGATGTTGTACTTCTCGCCACGGTATCCACCACGTTCTTGTTGGCCTGCCTAGGTGCCGTGTTGGAACACGCGCTCTTTGGTGTGGACCACCTGAAAGCCCGTTACGCACTGTTCCTATTGCCCTTGATCTTGTTGTTGGTTCCGTTGCTGTTGCAGTTGTTGAGGAACGCCGGCCATCGAGCGGCTTCATGGGCGATCATGGTCGGCGCACTGTTCTGGTGTGTTCCGACTTTCCTCCGGAACTTCGGGCCGTACGAGAGCGTGGAGTGGATGCACGAGGTGCGAACAAAGGATGCAATGGCCACCATGGTGGCCGACCACAACGCTGTTCCCGCGACAAACAAACAGATCCGCATCGGCAACACATGGCTCTTCGAACCGGCCATGAGCTATTATCGCGAAGTGTGGAGGTTGCACTGGCTTGCCCCTATTGACCGGAACGGCGTTGCGCCTCACGATGACTACCGTTACGTGTTACAAGGAGATGAAGAGCGGCGGTCCAGCGCAGGCTTCGCGGTGCTTGCCCGGTTCCCCGAAAGCGGAACAGTGCTACTGAAACGCTTGCCCAACGAACCTTCGGGCGAATGATGCAACTGCCGGACCTCAGTCGACCAACGGTCCCGATGCGCGGCCTTCCACGTGTCCTGCACGCGACGTTGGCGGTCATTGTGCCGGTGTTGCTCTTTGTCTATGGCATGTGGTCTTTCCCACTGGCCATCCTCGGGCCCGAGCGGGCTCTCATACCGGGCGATCTCGGCGATTCGCGTTTCAACAATTACGTGCTCGAACACTTTCATCGGTTCGCCACCGGGAGGGTCGATGACTACTGGGACGCGCCGTTCATGTACCCAAGCAAGAACGTGGTTGCGCTGAGCGACAACCTGCTTGGCACGGCCCCCATCTATTCGCTGTTCCGGAGCTTGGGCTATAGCCGGGAGTCGGCCTACCAGCTGTGGATCCTGGCGCTCTTCTCGCTCAACTACATCTGCTGTTTCATCGCTCTGTTGCTGTGGTCCGGGCGCTCGGCACTGGCAGCATGCGGCGCTTTCGTTTTTGCATTCGGCATATACATGATCGGGCATCTGGAACACGCGCAGGTCTTCCCGAAGTTCATGGTACCGCTGGCGTTCTGGTGGTGTTGGCAATGGCTCACTTCCGGGCGCGTCAAACACATGCTCTTCATGACACTCGCCGTGGTGTACCAATTCTATTGCGGCATTTATGTCGGCTTCATGCTGTGCTATTCCTTGGCCTTTCTGGTGATCGGCTACGGCGTGGTGAACTTCCGGCAACTTGGGCGTTTCCCGCCCGGGAATTGGCGCCGCCTTGCGAAGGGAGGCGCGGTACTGATGGTCGCTGCCTTGCTGCTGTGGCCCTTGATGCAGCCTTACATGGCGGCGAGCAAGGCGGTCGGTCTGCGCGCGTTCGCGGAAGTCGAGAACACGATCCCGCGGGTGCTTTCGTATTTCTTCACGCATCCCGCAGCGCTGTCATGGCGCAGTCTGTCCGAGCACTCCATCGATGGCTTCCATTCGTGGTGGAGCCACTTCCATTTTATGGGCGCACTACCTTGGCTCGCTATCGCGTTGTTGCCCTTGGTGCTGTGGAAGTCCCGCGCGGATGTCCGTGTGCGGAAGTCGTTGGCGATGCTCGGTATCGCTTTCCTACTGAGCACTGTGTTCTGTATGCGCTTTGGCGATTTCACGCTCTACAAGTTGGTCTATCACTTGCCGGGCTTCGGTTCCATGCGCTCCATGGATCGGATCATGAATGTGCAGGTGATGTACTTCGCAACGATCCTGGTCATTGTGTCCGCTGTGATCACCACGCGAACATGGGTGCAACTGGCGTTCGCGTGTTGCATTCCACTTGCGGTGGTGATCGACAACAAGATCGATGTGCGCGAGCTGAAACGCTACGACAAGCACGACGCACGCAAGCTGGTGGACCGTGTTGTGCTGGATATGCAATTGCAGTGGGACAGCTCGGCACGGGCCATCGCCTACGCGCCCGCGCGGGGAATGATGACCGGAGAGGAAGACTATATGCGCAGTGTGGGGATCCACTTATCGGCCATGCTCGCGGCCCAGCAGCTGGGCATTGCCACGGTGAACGCGTACACCGGCAAGTACCCGGGCAACTACGAAGCCTTCTGGGAGCGACTGGACGAACACACGTTGAGCGACTGGTGCCGTTTCAACGGGATCGAAGCGAAGGACATTCGTGTCGCGAACAGCATCCATCGGCCCATCCTTGCAACGGACACGATCTACCTGGTCGCTGCGAACGGCAAATACATATGCGCCGATCCCACCCGGCGGGATGGGGCGTTCGCTGACCGCATTTGGGCATTGGGTTGGGAAACGTTCGTTCGCCTACAATTGTCCGATCATCAGGTTGCCTTCATTGCGCACACCGACCGGTTCCTCAGCGCCGATGTGCTGCACGATGGTTCGGTGAGCTCCGCCACCGATCGCGTGGGCGACATGGGGGTGTTCGAACTGGTGGAGCTGCCGAACGGCCATGTGGCGCTATTGGCCGACAACAGGAAATATCTCACTTTGGACACGGTTTCTTTGCGACTTGTCGCACGCGAGGACAGCGTCAGGCCCGAGTGCCTGTTCCGCATCGAGCGGTATAGGTGATCATTCACTGAAGCCCAAACGCTCCAGCACTACGTCTCCCAATTCGAACGCCGGGATGCCGTCGGCACCGCGCGTGAAAGCCGGTGGTGGGCAATCGCCGCGCTCCATTGTGTAACGTGTTGCGCTGGCCATCCAGTGGTACAAAAAGACCGGTGCGCGTAGTTCGAATCGGCCGTCCGCTGTGGAGGTGGTATGGTAGCTGGCATCCCACTCTTCCGTCCACGCGATAACGGTACCCTCAGCGATCGGCTTACCATCCGTATCGACCAGGCGACCGGTGACCTTGCTGACCTGCCCGTTGGAGTAGTTCTCGTAATTGGGCAAGCAGATACACTCGCCGGCATCGGCCCATGGATCGAAGCCTTTGATCGCCTCCGCCACCGGCTTCACCGTACCGTTCACCAGCGCGCCACTTGATGTGCGTGTAACGCCGTCGCGGTTGAGCACCCCCATGTAGTCGGCGTGGAATCGGCCCCATTTCACATCTTGATACTGCCACCACGAATAACCGATGGCGCCGCATGCACGGCTCTGCAACAGGGTCTTCTCCGCGAACGCGCGTTGCTCGGCGTAGGGCACTGAATCGTTGTCCGCCGGGATCGCAGTTTCGCCGATGATCCATGGCACATCAACACTGTTGTGGTACCACCGCAACTCATTGCGCACCTGATCCGGCTCGTACTCGTACGGGTGATAACTGATGAAGTCCACCAAGAGCATGTTCGGATCGAACTCGAAGGTCTCGCGGATACCGGTGAGCCCTAGCGTGTACAGGTGGTTGGGCACGTGGGCATCGACCAGTTCCCGCCAATGCTCCAGGATCTCCCGGGCCTCGTGCTTCGGTCGCTCCGGTCGGTCGAAGTACAAGGGTTCATTGAACAGGTCGTAAGCCAGGATCACTGTGTCGTTGACAAAGCGATCGGCAATGCGTGCAAAGTGGTCATCATCGATCGTGCGGTACGGTCTCACCTGCGTAAGGAGGATCGCACGCAGCCCAGCTGCGCGAACGGCATCGAGCATTTCGCCGACGGCATCGAGATAGTGGTCGTATGATCCGGGTCTCTCCAATTGGATCAGCGTATCACTACCCACAACATCACGCGCAGCGAGAAACAAACTATCGCGCTCGAATGCTTGCTCGGAAAAGCCGACAATGCGCACCGTGTTGAACCCCATCTCCTTGATCAACTCCATATCGGCGCGCAGCAACGCCAACTGGCGAGCACGGGACAAAGCACCTTGATCGAAGGAGGCGTAGTTGACACTCGGCCCGATCCAGAGACTATCGCCAACGGCGCGCACCGTGGCGATGTAGTTAATGGCCATAGGGAAGAACCGCCGACCGTCGACCATGAACGTGCTGTCCGGCAGTGTGACAAAACCACGTTGGCCGTTCTTGCTCGCACAGCCGTGGAATACGCTGCACACCATGAGCATTGCGAGGCCAATGGAGCACACGTTGCGCACCGCCTGAAGCCATCTCCTTCCTTGCATCACCGACCTCATTTCAATCCTTCCTTTCGCACAAGGCTTGTTACACGCAGGTCGTCCACCCAAACCGCAGGGCCACCACGATACCAACCGTACAGCCGGAAGTTGTCCCACGGTCTACGTGGTTCAGGAGTGAGGTAAAGAAACTCCACCGTGTTCCATTGGCCGGGCTTCATGTCACTATGCGCACTGAGTTCCTCGGCTGAGTAGCCGTAATTGCCGTTGTGGTCGAAGGTGGCGACCAGCACCGAGTTGCATTGAACGAACGGGCTATCGCACCAAACCTGGGCGCTCACCTTCAACCATGCGTGATCGCTCGGCGTAAGTGTTTCGAAGGGGATCTCCATCGCCGGTGTGAAGGGGGTTCGATCATTGATGAGAAAGGCCGGGCGACCATCCGGAGCAATGCGTTCGGCTGACAAGTCGAGCGCACCGACCTCGGTCTTGTACACCATATAGCGCTCCGGGTCGTGGAAGGCTCCACTATCATCAGTGCTTCTATCGATCGATAGCAACCGCTTCTTAGCGCGGTCCTGACGCGTATCGAAAAAGACGGCCTTGTAGTGCGCGCACGTTCCGCGCGAATGATCCCAGATACCCCATCTGGACTGGTGTGATTGATGCAGGCTCAATGCGACCAGCACCGTGGACAGAGATGCAATGGGCATTGCGATCATTGCCCGTTGTTGCATCAACCATTCGATGCCGGCAGCAAGAGCAAACGTCACCACTGGGTAAGCTTGGATCATGCCCCGCTGCCCGAAGGAGCCCGGGTACCACCAAGCCGTCCAAGAGGAAACCACGTAGAGTTCGATACAGAAGAACCACAACAGCGCATGGGCAATACGCCTATGTCGACGCCACAGGGGTATGAAGCCGAGCAACGCGAGCGCAATGAGCGGCGAGTACAACAACCAGCCCTTCCGGAAGCTGAACAGGAAATTGTGAATGTGCGGGTAGAAGAGGTCCAAGCCTTCGCCAGGGTTCTGGTAGCTGTCCCAGAAGAACGACCCCGCGTACACCTTCCAGTAGATGAACAACGGACTTACCGCAACCAGTGCCGCCATCGCCCCACCGAACAGTTGTGCTCGGTACTGCGATATCACAGCACGGAACTTGCCCGGCAGATCGTGATCCCGCAATGGCCACAACAATGGGATCAATGCAACGATAGCATCGGTGGGGCGCACCAACACAATGAAGCCGAGCACAGCGCCCAGTGCGATCGCTGTGCGCAGGCGCGGATCCTTGTGCCACTTCATGTTCAACCACAACAACAGGCTCAGCAGGGCGAATGAATACCCGTGCGTCATCATCGGATTCGTTTCGAAGTACACCAACAGGTTGGTGCCTACGAGGATGAGCAACAGCGCAGCGAGCGCTATGGTCGGTCCGAACAGTTCATCCAGCACTTTGCGCAACATCCACACGCCAAAGACCATCACCAGCACATAGGTGATGAGCGCTGAATACTGATAGGGCGTTGAGAACCCATCGGTTGGAGATCCCAACGGCTCCGCAAGAGCATGGGCGATCAGGAAGCCGGGCAGATGGATGAAGGCGAGACCCGGAGTATATCGGATCACCGTATTCCCCGTAGGCGCCTTGTGCGCTTGATAGAACGTGCCCGAAGGATCATAGGTCTTGAAGATGCCCTCTATGATCGTCGGGTCCTGCATGCCCAGATCGTTGTGTACGATGGTGAGCGGGAGGTAGAGCCAATACCCGAACCCGTCCCAGCCCAGCGCATTGTCGGGGCGTTGCACCACTACCCGTTGCGTAAGGAACAGGCCGAACAACAGCACCGCGATGCGCCCGATGAACCGTGAGTTCCTCATGTCCTTGATAGCATCATTGGACGGCTGTACGAACAGACCACCGCATCATTCCTGCCCCCATTTGTTGCGCGTGAGCGTGAACGAGCGCAGCGCCAATGGATGCTGTTGCCGGTTCCAGATGTAGAGTTTGTTGGTGACACCCGGCGCTCTCGGTGGTACGCGGGCGACAAGTGAGAACGATGCTTCCTTGATGCTGATCTGGTGGTAGCGCAACTGTGCATTGCCTTCATACTCGGCGAAGACCAGGAACAGGGAAAGGGAATCGCGCGGGGCGGCATCGAGCGTGCCCTGCACAACGATCTCGTCGAACAGCTTGGTATCCCCGAGCGTCGGCAACCCTTCCAAGGTGAAGGGAAATTCGTCGGTGGTGAAACACTGCGCTGCCGGGTTTCCTGTTGGGCATGGGACCGTATCGTAGCGCGACAGCAGCGGGGACATGCGCTGTGCAAGTGTGTACAGCGTGTCGCTCGAAACCATACGCTGCCCCGGCAATCGGCGGAAGATGTACACCTCCATGGGGTGACCACCGAGCATGTCCACGTTCTCGCGCGGCGCCATCAATTCCAGCAAGCGCAAGCCCCTGTCGTTCATTACCCGCTCCAGCGGAAGTCCGCCTTCGTTGGGGGCGAAGTGAGCATCCCACACCAACAAGTCGCCGGTACCGAGACCCAGCCCCTCTTGCGACTTGTCCACCGCCCAGATCATGCGGGTACGCTCCGTATCGAAAGGGTCGAGCCCCGCCGCATAGGTGATCAGGGGGTCTTGGCACACGATGCCGTGCCCGACAGTATCGAGTTCCTGCACCCGAACACCGGCCCGCAGTAACAGTTCCTGGTCGACGCTCCGGGCCACCGGCATCGGAACATGTTCAGTGAGTGAGGGGAGGCCAAAAGCGCCGAGCGCAATGCCCGCGATCCAGAGCATGGTGCGCTGCCGTCGAGGATCTCCCGCTCCGGCATTCAGGGCTTCCGCAGCCCTCGCCAGCGTGTGTAGCACGAATAGCACGACCAATGGAATACCGGTGCCCAAGACACGCAGCAACCCGAGCGAACCATTTCCACCCTTCCACCATGCGTAGGAATGAACGAGCAGAATGCCGAGGGCGGGTATCACCGAAAGGAGCGCCATGCTCAACATTGCCTTGCGCTGTTCCATCAGCTTCCAAAGAACAAGCGGCCATAGAGCGACACAGCAAAGCAGAAGCACGATCAACGGCTTACCCAGCACTTCATCCATATGGCGGATGAAATGATCGGCCGCGCCGGTACCATAGGTGCTGTTGCCTGCGTATGGGTCGTGGGTGAAGAAGTGGAGCGGATCGCCGAACGCAACAAAGGCAAGCACAGCGTACACGCCACTACCGAGCAACAACCAAGGCAGCATGCGCCATGCCCGTTGCCACGTCGCATACACCAAAACGCACGGTAAAAAGGCGATCCACTCCGGTCGCATGAGCGGCATGAACGAGGCGAGGATCAACGCGTACTGAATGCGTTGCTTCACCAGCAACCACACCACACCGATGGCAGCAGCGCCGAAGAGGACTTCTGTCATGCCGCTCATGACGTTGTGGAAATACACCGGCGCCAATAGCAGCAGCAGCGGAGCCAGCCAACGCGCGGTATTCGTACGCACAATGGCACCGATACCCAACGCGGCGAAAGCTGCCAACAACGCGTTCATCAGTACCAAGCCCCATGTATCGAGCATCGCGAACGGCGACGCGAGCAGCGTGAACAGTGGTTTCGCCCACAGGTCTAGCAGCAATACAGGGTGCGACCAACACCAGCGGGCATACTGGTAGTGGAGCACGCCATCGCCGGCATCGGGGATCCCCGGCGAGAGCAGGCGCACGATCAGCGGCACGGCAGCCAAGGCGAACGCGAAGACGATCGGACCTGAGTCGCGTTCTTTCAATAACGTATTGGGATCGCGATCACTCACTGCAAGCAAAGGAAGGAGAAGTCGTGAGTCATGAGTCGCGAGTGCGGGGTGAAGAATGGGCGAGGAATGAGTGGCGTGCGCGCTGTGTTGCGCACAGTACCCTCAGTCGGCGAGGCCGTAGCGCACAATGCACCAGATGGCACGGAAGCCGTCCTTCCAGCCGATCTTCTTGCCCTCGGCGTAGGTGCGGCCGTAGTAGCTGATGCCCACTTCGTAGATGCGCGCATTCTTTACGCGCGCCAACTTCGCCGTGACTTCCGGCTCGAACCCGAACCGTTTCTCACGCAGCTTCAAGCCCTTGGCAATATCGCTGCGCATGAGCTTGTAACACGTTTCCATGTCGGTGAGGTTGAGGTTGTTGAACGCGTTGCTCAACGACGTGAGGAACCTGTTGCCGATGCTGTGCCAGTAGAACAGGATGCGGTGCGGATGGTGACCCATGAACCGGGACCCGAACACCACATCGGCAAAACCCTCCACCACGGGGCGCAGCAGTTGGTTGTACTCGCGGGGATCATACTCGAGGTCAGCATCCTGCACCATCAGGTATTCGCCGGTCGCTAGTTCGATACCCTTGTGGATCGCAGCGCCCTTGCCCATGTTGCGCGGCTGGTCCACGAACACGATGCCCATGGCCGGATTAGCGCTCGTGTACGCCTGTACGGCGGATACGGTTCCGTCGGTGCTGCCGTCGTTGACGATGATCACCTCCTTAGTAATGCCGTGGTCGAGCACTACATCACGCACCTTGTCGAGGATCAAATGAATGGTGCGTTCCTCGTTGTAGGCAGGAATGACGATGCTGAGCTTGCGGATGGACATGTGAATGACGGCGAAGGTCATACTTGTCAAGCGAACAAATGGCGCCCGCCACCCCTATCAGCGCACCACGGTCAATTCCATGTCGTCCACCAGAATGCTGGGCGAGCGGTAGTAGGGCAGTACTTCGAAGGTGATCCTATCGCCGGCTGCACAGCCACTATCAACACGTAGCGCGATCGCGACTTTGGCCCACTCGCCAAATTGGGGCGTTTGTTTGATCGAACCCGAGAAGCGGGAATGGACCACCGTGTCGTTACGCAGCACTTGGAGCCGCACCGCGACCCAGTTGCTGTCGTTCGGCTGCTTGACCATTGCGCTACCGGTCAGCAGCAGTGGCGCATCGGTACCACCGGTTGGCACCAGCCATTCCAACGGGTCTATGGAATGCACGGCGGTATCGAACCGCACACAGCGGCTGCCGCTCACATGATCCTCCATTGAGCTTCCCAAAAGCGCAGCATCCTCCATATTGCGCTGGTCCGAATGCAGCACTTGCATCTTCAAAGTGCGTGATCGCTCATCACGGTACAGCGATGTGTTGGTTGCGGCAGAGTGGTACAGGAGGGTCCAATTGGTCTTGTCCACTTGGTCTTGTCCATCCCACTCCACGATGTAATAGTCGCTCGGCATGAATGCGTTCGGTATCTCGCGCACGTCGACATTCAGCCATGTTAGGCTTCGGACGAATACGTAGTAATCAAGACTTCCCCAGCTTTCACCACTGACACTGAGCGAAGTGACCGGGCGGTCTTGTGGGCGATCGGTCTGCATGACATCCAAGATGTGGCGCAGTTCCCCGGAAGGCTTCCACTCCACGGCATACGTCGTGTTCAAGCATCTGATCTGGTGATAGAGCAGGGGTCCGCCAAACAAGGCGGCAACGCCTGCGATAGCAATACCGTGCTTGGACCAGGCATACAGGCTTGCGACCAATAGTGTTGCTAGCAATGGGACCAGGAACAGGGCCGTGCGATCCTTGGGCCAAGGCACGCCGAGCAACTTGTGTTGTCCCGCAAGGGAAAGGAAGCATGCCGCCAGAATTAGGAACGCGAAGAGCGCAGGAGTGATCCTGATCGTACGGTCTCGGCGCCAAAAGGCGATCAGTACGATCAAAAAGAACAGCACGATCCCTACAATGAACACTGTCAGGGTCGGCAGAGCGTTTTCAGCATAGGACATATGATAGAGCACCTTCACCCCAAGCGTCCGGAGCATGCACCAATAAGCCGTGTCGCACCCGAAATACAGCGAGCCGCCCTTGAACAGTCCTATTGCGTTGGGCAATAGAACGCACAGCCCCACTGTCGATATGCCTATGACCCAAGCGGCTTGCGGGAGCACTGAACGCCATGATGAGCTCCGAGCCGTTAGGGCAGCCCAGCCAATAAAAACAAGGTCGAATGCAAGCAAATAATTGATCATGACCAAGTTTGACATGGCGGCTAACGCGCCAAATGCAGTGGCACCCATCAGCCAGCGTCGCCGTGTGTCGTGTTCCAGCCAACACCATGCACACCACACGCTCAACATCATGAAACCCATGGCCAGCCCATAGCCACGCGCCAACGAGAAGAAGTCCAGCACATAGGGATGCGCGTTCAACAACAGGAAGGCGGCAACGGCCAACCACGTACTGCTCGCCTTCAGGGCAATGCGGCCCGTTGCATAGAGGAAACAAACGTGGGCAAGCAGGTTCGGCAAGCGCAACGCGATCTCGCTCGTGCCGAAGGCTTTCATGGAGCCCCACATCAACCACACGTTCAGGAGATGGTGATTCGCGCCCATCTGGTCATATGCGTCCTGATAAAAGACACCCTTGCGAACGTGGTGCATGAAAGTGTACGCCTCGTCCCAGGAGAAGGAGACGGTGTATGCACGCAGTGTGGTGTAGGTAAGCAGCAGCAGGGCCAGTAGCAATACCCAGCCCTTGCGCCATTTGCTGGGCATCCGCGACCCCCCATATATGGGTTCTGCCAGCTCCTTCACTACTGAAATGACCCTATGACGTTATTGAAGAAGAGTTCCCATCCCCAATGCTCCCCGTTGAAACAATGTGGGACGTACAGCATCACGCGGTAGTTCACGAAACATACCAGCGCAAGAGAAACCATGCTCGCGTTGAAAAGGGCGGGCATGCGTTGCCGCATCTCGGCGAACAGCCCCCACAAGCCCACTGCAAAGAAGGGCGTGTACTGCACCATGGGACGCAAGCCATAGCTGCATCCGAAATGCCACACATGCCAAGCCGCGCAACTATAAATGATCACGAGCAGTGTTGTTGCGAGCCAGATGGACATCCGTCGGCTACGATACCAAAGAGTCCATAAGGCGAAGGGCACCAAGGCGAATACTGGTGCATTGGGCAGCAACCCGTTCATCGGGGCAGCGAGCACCTTGCACCACTCTGGGTCGGCCCATTGCGTAAAGCCCTCGTTTCCATAAGACCATACCACCCATTGTCCGTGCACATAGTGCCAATACAGGAGTTGCGGAGTGGCAAAGACAACAACGGCAAGCAGTTGTCGCAGCAAGAGCCCGGGAGTGAACGGCCCATTCCCGTTCCGGATCCACAGGAGCCCAGCCAAGGCCAGCACCGCAATGGCATCCACCGGCCGTATGAGGACCATCAACGCATTGGCCGCAACGAAAACCCAGCGCATGAGCGGCGACCAGCCGACCGGGGTGGCGTGGGAAGCGGCGAACAGGGCCACCGAGACGAGAAAGAAGGAATACACATGCGAATAGGCTGGTGCCCTGAAGGCATAGAAGAACGTGTTCGTTCCGAACGCAATGCAACCAAGAACGCAGATCACTACCACGTGATCGGCAGGCCAGATACGCTGCAGCGCAAGGGCGATACAAAGCAGACCAAGAGTCCAGTAGAAGATACCCGCGATAGCGATGGCGTTGAAGTGGTCGCGGGTTCTTCCATCCAAGCTTTCAAACCCAGTGACCACCTCCGCAATCGCATAGAACGGGAGTTCCAACAAGGCTGTCCCGTAGGTGTACTTCGTAACGATCTTGTGGCTTACTGAGTCGATACTGAAGCCACGGCCCATGACCTCCATCGCCGTGCTATCGATCGTCGAGCCATCGAACCCATAGTGGAACAATCCCGGTAAGTAGATGTAATAACCGACGGCATCGGACCGAAGGTGTCCGTGGTCTCTTGGGATCGCTAAGCTGAACCGCAAGGTAAAGGCGGTGAAGAACACAAAGAAGAGAGCCGCTCCAAAATAGAGCCCAGTGCTTCCGCGCAGTTTCCCGGCGAATTGCTTGGCTCTTTTGGCAAGGGTCATGTATGCGCGGGGTCCAAGGTTGCTTCCTCTGGGCCAACAACGGAACGCTTGGTCGATAGGGTCGCTACTACCAAAAACACCGCAATCATCGGCACCAACCACACAACACGCGATTGCATGCGGGAGTCAACGATGGACAGGGACGATGTGACGAATGCGTTGAGAAGAAGCCAGCTCGCTACCCACGCCATGAGCGCCCAATGCATGCTGGTCAAGCTTCGGAAGCGGAGAACAACAACAGCGGCGATCGCCAAAATCGACACGAGCAGCACCGCCCCCACGAGCCGATTCCAACCGGACAAGTCAGCCCATACACCACGCTGCTGCATGGCTCCCTCGTAGGCCGCCTTCTCATGCGGCAGGCGCCACCACAGATGCGCATGGGGTGATGTTCCTTCACCATAAGCATGGAGGCCAGCACCCGTTTCCCATTGCAAGACTTGCTGCCCTGTTGAGCGGACCATGGACAGCGCATAGCGCACAGCATACTCCGGGCGGCCGAGCAGGTCGGAAACCAGCGGCGCCAAAACGGAGTCCGCCTGAGCCAATGAAAGTCCCTCCCCGCGCACAAAGCCAGTATCGGACCAGAGGAAACCGTTCAGGGCATCGGCCGGCAAGCGGTCCTTGTAAGCACACAACGGATGTGGTCGTTCATCACATGTGGCGTTCAGGTAGTCCGCCATGATGTCGTCCTCACAGAGTCTTCCGGCAAGAAAAGCGTTCGACGCCCTGGACAATCTGAATTGCCCATATGGAGCGAAATTGAACAACACGATCATCAGCGCTGCACCCATCGCCACCACGTTCACGCTCCACCACTTGCTCCAGAAACGATCGCGCGAAACAACGAACACCCGACGGCCGATCACATGCGCCGCGAGCAGCATGGCTTGCAAACCCAAGAGGATGGGGAAATGGGAATTGTGCGCGGCAAGGAAGAAGAAGAGCAACAACCATAGGGCAATGTTCCGCGTATTGCCCTTCACGCTTCCGTTGTACAACAGGAAGACGATGATCATCACCAATGGAGTGAACACATCGGCCATGATCTGCGCGGCATACCATGGGAGACTTGTCCCAACGATCAGCACGGCCAGCAGCACCAAATGGAACTTCAGCCAATGACCCACCTCCACAATAGTGCTTCGTACCAGCAGCATCAGCAACCAACTGGTCACGGCGCCTTGAAACAGCACGACGGTCCACAACGTGGCCTTCCACGTAATGGCATGGATGATCAACCCGTAGCCGATCGGCCTGTCCTCGATCTGTTCGAGGGCGAAGGCGTTCATGATGTACGTCCCGGAATCGGAATAGACCAATGGATAACCATTGATCAGCGCGATCACGGAGATCGCGGTGCCGGTGAGGAGGTAGTACAACGCGCGGCCCCACCAAGTCCCCAGTAGAGCGTTCGCCTGCTTCACTTGGATGGTGGGATCTCAGATCACCATCTCCGGCACCTCCCCCTCCACCACTAATCGGCCCTCGGTCTTCGCCTTGATCTCGTCCACGGAAACGCCGGGCGCGCGCTCCAACAGTTTGAAGCCTTCGGGTGTGATGTCGAATACCCCGAGATCCGTCACGACCTTCTTCACACACTTCACACCCGTGAGCGGCAGCGTGCACTCCTTCAACAACTTGCTCTCGCCCGCCTTGTTGGTGTGCAGCATGCAGACAATGATGTTCTCCGCGCTCGCCACCAGATCCATGGCACCGCCCATGCCCTTCACCATCTTGCCGGGGATCTTCCAGTTGGCGATATCGCCTTGGTCGGTGATCTCCATGGCTCCCAGCACCGTGAGCTGCACATGCTGTCCACGGATCATGGCGAAACTGGTCGCACTATCGAAGATGCTGGCACCATCGAGCAAGGTCACCGTCTGCTTGCCTGCGTTGATCAGGTCGGCGTCCTCCTCGCCTTCGTACGGAAAGGGTCCCATACCCAGGATACCGTTCTCGCTTTGAAACACCACGTCGATGCCTTCGGGCACATAGTTGGCCACCAGAGTAGGGATGCCGATGCCGAGGTTCACGTAGTACCCGTGCTGTAGTTCGCGCGCAATGCGCTTGGCCATCTGGTTCTTGTCGAGGGGCATGTTGGGTGATGTGGAGATGCGAAGATGTGGAGATGGAGCACGCGGCCGACTTAAGTGACGACGCTACTCAACCTGATTGAGTCTTACTGCGCCATTGGTCAAGGTCAGTGCCGTCCGACGCACATTCCAGAAATAGACCACGGCACTGCGCGCTTCCGGCAAAGCTGGAATGTGACGTACCTCCCTCAGCTGCACGGACAACGGAGCGAAAACCGTGACCATGGCGGCATCGTAATGGATCGACTTGTCCGAGGCATCGCGGAGTTCCACCACCAGCTTCACGGCTGCGGCATCGGTCGTGACCAGATCACCTGTGACTTCCACCAAGAACTCCCGATCACCCAGCGCGCTGTCCAACTTGAAGATCTCGATGAACTCGTCACTGGTGGTTTTCCGCTCAAAGGCATTCGTCGTTAAAGGGGTCAGCTGCAGTGCCTCGTTCCTTTCCAAGAGATGTAACCCGGTCCCCTTGTCATGATCCACTTCATGGAATCCGTTGAGCGCTTGTTGCAAATGGTCCTGACGGGCAATGCGCACATCGTGCGCGCCCATGGGAAAACCATCCGTGATCGGCAGCGGCAATTGTTCACCTCGCACGCGCACGGCGAATGGCAGGCTACGGTTCATCAGGTGATAAGCACCAATGGCCAATGGCCTTTCCTGAGCGGCTTGCATGGCGATCAACCGATCAATGAAGCGGGTTGGTGGCGATTGGTCTGCCCAGAGAACCGTGTGGTCCAGATTAAACAATGCAAGTGAGCGAACGGGTAGGAAAAGCAATAGCAACGCTGCATAACGCCACAGCACATTCCGAATACCGAGTTCATCAACACACAGCGCAAGTGCGAACACGAACAGGGGAACCAGATGGAGCGCGGCGCGATCCTCCGGGTAGTTCACATGCAGCACGGTGGCCATGAAAACACGCGCCAGCACTTCAGCCCAAAGCAGGCCGATGATGATCACCAACGGATGGCGGAACGATCGCTCGCGGCGGATGATCCCGGCCGTGACCACGGTCATTGAACTGAACCCGATGATCAGCGCGCCGATCAACAGGGGATGCTGACTTCCCAAGGCGAACCAGCTTAAGGTGGAAACGGTAACCGCAACAAAGCCCAGTGTGTTCCCGTGGTACAATAGGCCGATCTCCTGCATCTCCACGGCGATGCGCGCAGCGAGCAGCAGCGGCAGCGCACCGAACACGACCCACGCCAAGGAAAGTCGGGCACGTATGATCCGGGTATGCTGACCAGATCCGATCATGATCGCCAACAGTCCGAGCACGATCGCCCAGAACGGGAGCAATGCAAGGATGCTCGCGTTGGCCAAGCACAATGCAAGGAGGACTTGCACGAATTGCCCAACACGACCGTCGCGCGCGAACGACAGAAACGCATGCAGCGCCCAAACGAAGAAGGCCATTTCCAGACCATAGCCACGGAACAGCGAGAAAAACTCCAGCAGGAACGGGCAGAGCAACAATGCCAACCACAAGCACCAACGCACCAGCCGCTCGCGCACCTGTCCGCCAAGGTGCCAGGCCATCCAAGCATACAGCACGAACGCCAACACATTCCCAGCGCGGATAGCCAGCTGCTCCATGCCAAAAAGCTTGTACCCAACTATCCCAAGGGCCGTGTTCAGGAAGTGGTTACCCGCATCCCAGTGGGACCGCCAGGGCAGGAATTCCCCGAACTGCACGTACATGCTGAACGTTGCCGCCTCATCGTGAACGAAAGGGACGAGCACCGCACGTGCGAGAACGTAGCCGAACACGACCAAGGCCAATAGGAAGTACAGCTTTCGGTCGTTGCCGCTCATGCGCCGTTGGCGATCGTCACGGATCACATCCTCTTCCTCACCGTCCGCTGCTCAATACGCTTCTCGTAGTTGCTGCCTTGGAAAATGCGTTGAACGAAGATCCCCGGGGTATGCACGGCATCGGGATCGATCTCGCCCGGCTTCACCAAGTGCTCCACTTCGGCAATGGTGATCTTACCCGCCATGGCCATCATCGGGTTGAAGTTGCGGGCCGTACGCTTGTACACCAAGTTCCCGCTCGTATCACCCTTCCATGCTTTCACGATAGCGAAGTCGGCACGCAGCCAGCTTTCCAGGATGTGCGGCTTGCCGTTGAACTCGCGCACTTCCTTTCCCTCCGCGACTTCCGTTCCGTAACCAGCTGGTGTAAAGAATGCCGGGATGCCCGCGCCACCGGCACGGCAACGTTCGGCCAACGACCCTTGCGGGATCAGGTCCACCTCCAATTCACCGCTGAGCATCTGGCGCTCGAACTCGGCGTTCTCGCCCACGTAACTGCTGATCATCTTCTTGATCTGCTTGCTCTGTAACAGCAGGCCCAAACCGAAGTCATCCACCCCGGCGTTGTTGCTGATGCATGTAAGGTTCTTCACGCCTTTGCGCACCAAGGCCGCGATCGTGTTCTCGGGGATACCGCACAGGCCGAAACCACCGACCATCAAGGTCATGCCATCGGTGAGGCCTTCGAGGGCAACGTCCGGACCGGAGACTACTTTGTTCATTGGGAATGCTTGCGTGCGGCGAATGTAGCGGCGCTCATTTCGTTACAACGATGGCACGCGTCAAGTGGCGCGCGGTTCCATCCTCGACCACCACCAGATACCGACCGGCGGGGGCTCCGCGCAACGCAACGCGCACGCCGATGGTCCCTCCAAAGACTGTGCATCGCTCAGCGAGAACATCCTTCCCGCTGGTATCCAGAACGCGCAACAACACTTCGGACGAAGTCAGGCCGTTCGCCTGCACGGCGAAGTTGCCGTCGTTGGGAACCGGGTACACAAGGAGCGACGGTGTTGACGGGTCGACCGCCGCAATGCCCAAGGTGCTCAGCGTGAAGGTGTCGGTGACGACGCACCCGTAGGTGGTTGTGCCGTTGATCGTGTAAAGTCCATCGCCTTGTGAGAATGCAAATGGCTGGTCGTTGTTGTTGATGGGCACACCATCGAACGTCCATTCGTAACCATCGAACACATCATCAACGAACAGTACGCCCGCATCGTAGTCGATCGCGAGCGATGGGCACACCACCACCGTATCGCTGGAGCCGAAGCAACCAAAACCGTTCGTTCCCGTGCCCCACCAAAGTCCGGGGGCATTGGCGTTCACGCAAGGGCCGTTCGCCATGGGTACCGTATCGCCGTTGTTGTACCACGTGTAGCTGACGAGCGTTGTGTCGCCTGCGCAGATCTCGGCAGCAGCGGTGTCGAAACCGAGTACGATCTCCGGAACAGGATAAACGACCACGGTGTCCGTATCGTTGAACAGCTGTTGCGTCTGCAGGCTGATATCGATGCTGCCGAATGTTCCACCCGCAATATTGAATGGCAAATTGCCCACCGTGCCGATCGGAATGTTCAACGTACCGAGGATGTCGTCCTGGCTGATCGGATCTTCGTCGTAGAAGGCAATGGAGTACGGCGGGTTGTTGAGCACCAGGCCGAGACCGGTCCAAGTTTCGCTGCCGTTGTCACTGCCGCTACCGCTGGTGTATGTTCCGCCGCCGCCATCGGTGAGCACGAAGTACAGATCCGGTGATCCCGTGCAGCCGAAGATGTCCGGCTCTTCCACGTCTCCGCACCAGTTGTCGTTCACCCCGCTCAGCGTTACCACATCCAACACATAACCGCCGATCGTCGTCTGCAACGACACGGTGTATGTACCCGGACTTCCGTAGGTCTGCACAGGCGGCATTGCGTCGCTGCCCGTGTTGCCGTTGCCGAAGTCCCAAGCGTACGTCGTCGGATCGGGTGCGCCATCGATCAACGCCGCGAACTGCACATCGGCACTTCCGCAACCATTGGTCGGTGTGAAGGAGAAACCACTATTGCCCCCACTGCCTGGCAACACCACCAGCGTGATCGGGAACTGCTGCGGCGCATTGATGATGAACCCGCTGTACTCCACCTGTGCGATGATGGAGATGGTGACCGTGAACGTGCCCGCGCCCAGTGGTGTGCCACAAATCCGCGCACAGCCGAACTGGTTCTGCTGCGGGTAATAGATGCCCAGCGGGTCGTTGGTTTCGATCTCCAGTCCGAAGGGCAAGCCGGATACGCCGGTGATCGTCATTTGCAGGAAGTCCACATTGAAGCCAGTTCCGGGATCATCGAAGTTCACCGGCATCCAGAAGGTGATGTCGGCGCTGTACGGTTGCCCGCTGGTGGCATCGGCCGGTTGTAGCGGACAGAGCGTTGGGTACGCGGGCGCAACGGTGCAGCCGAAGTTGATCTGACAACCGGGGCATTGTGCGAGAAGGGGCGACGCCTGCGTCGCCCAAAGCGCGGTCGCGATCATGATCCCGAACGAACGCACCCTTAGGGGCGACGCATGCGTCGCCCGCTGCTGTGACGCGCGCCCAATGATCGACGCGAACAGTGTCTTGATGTTCATGTGCTATCCGTTTGGTTGTTGAGGTTCGCGCAACATGCGCACGGCCATGATGGCCACGATGCCGAGCACCGCGACAAGTCCGGCCCAGATCCACCAGCGCGATGGCGCAATGGATGGGCCCATTTCCGGCGTTGCCGCCAACGCGATGAGGGGGCCATGCGCGATGGTGGCGATCGGTTCAGGCAGCTTGTCTTTGAAGTGGACGATGTCGTATTGCGGGGCGGACTTTTTCGGATCGCCGGTGGTAAGGGTGTACCGCTTGCCGGGTTGGAGTTCCGCGGTTAGAGAACGCTCCAACTGAAACAACCCAACGTGCATGAAATGCAGCGGGCGGTCATCACCATTCTCGACAACAATATCGAACGTATCCACTCGAATGCCACCAAGGTCTATCAACTCGTCCCTGTCCGATGACAGGGTGAACGTGGCCAAGCTCACCTCCTCGTTCCAGACTCGCTTCCTCGACCCCGAACCGGAGGACCGGTTCTGCCGTTGCACCAATCTGCATGGTCGGCGAAAGTGGCGATCGATATCCGCACTGTCGCCGCCACAGGGCAATTCCAATCGGTCAACGATGAAAGGGAAACGGGAGTACACGTGAAGGCGTGTTTCGCTGCTGCCATCGTCCTGTTCCCAATCAAGAGGTACATGGGATACAAACTGCTCCCGTCCGCGATCGACCTGCTCCTTCTTGGCCGAGAGCACCTGCACCGGAGCGGTCAATGAATCATCGATCACTATCCTGAAGTAGCGTTGGTCACTGCTCGGCACAGCAATGGGCAGGATCTCGTTCGGAGCATCACCGACACCACCGCCCGAAAGAATTACCTGTTCGTCGCCGAGCATGAACCAGTTCGCCGCATCATCACTGCCGGTCAATCTAACTCGCTTGATAACCTTGGCGTTCCGCACCACCAAGTGGATCGTCTTCAAATGGCCTCCTCCTTTGTTGTCGATCTCCACGACTGTCGACCGTGGTAAAATCTCATTGCGGATGATCGTCAACGGCACAAGCTCCCGCGTTTCGGTCCGCGTTGCGATCTCCAAAACATGCGGAACAGGAATGCCCAGATCATCAACCAGCCTCAGATCCCCCAGCCCCTCTTTCGATCGCCCCACCATCTCCGGCGACAACAAGATCTGGTAAATGCCCGCCTTCTCCACCGCCGGCAACTCCGCCTTCCACTGCTGTGCAAGCGAATGCGAAAGGCTCAGCGCCAACACAGCCGTTAACATGTTCCGCCATCTGCTCCACTGCTTCATGGCTTCACCGCTTCACTGTTCTTGTCCTCATCCACGAACAAACCCTTCAGTTTGTTGTACATGAAACTGACCACAAGCAACAGGATGCCCAAGCAGATGAACGCCGCCACCTTGCCGCCTTCGCTGATGCCGCGCAGATCCACGAGGAACAACTTCAACAGCGTGATGCCGAAGAGCACCAACGCGATCACCCGCACGGTTTTCAGTTTGGTGCGCATACCGTACCACATGAATAGGAAGGAGCCGATACCCCAGAGGATCGGGTAGCCAGCACGGCGAGCGTTGTTCAGCGTGAGGTAAGGCGCCTCTTCAGCGGAGTAGTTGGCCCACAACATCGCGTGATCGAGTTCTTGGCTGGCCATTACCACCAGGAAGAGGCACATGAGCCAGAGGTAGGCGCTCCACAAACCCGATGCTCGTGGCAGGACAAGTCTGGCCTGCTGTGCGACGCGCACCACCAGCGCTACACCCAAGACCAGTCCGATGTAGTGAATACCAAAGCCACGTGCGGTAGCGGCAAGCATTTCGTTCAGGCTGTTGTTGCTTGCTTCGTAGAAGGTCGTCACATAGCCGATCAGCGCAAGGATGCTAAGTCCGAAGACAACGACACGCACCTGCTTGCCGGCGCGCCGCGTTAGGAGGTCAAGGCCCAACAAATAGGCCAGCGTGAACGCCATGGTGACCATGCGCACACCATCGACGCTAAGGAGGCGTGCGCTTTGGTTGCGTAGTTCCAACAGGTTAACGAGATAACCCAGGGCGACAGCCAGCACCAGTGCCCCGGCCCCACATGCCCGGATACTGATCGCGGGCAGCACATCGCGTTGTTCCTTCTCTCGCCGGAAGAGCAAATGCAAGCCGACCATGCACACCACCACCACCATGCCCGTGATCCATCCGGGGTTGATGATCGGCTGCAGCTCCGGTCGCAGAATGCTGTAGAAGGCATCGAGGTCCATGAGCAAGCTGATCACGGCCAAGACTGCTACGAGCACGCTGCCACGGGCCACCATGGGCAGTGCGGCGCGTTGTGAGAACCACAACAACAGCACTGCCTCTGCCGCCCAGAAGATCGTGATGGTGTAGCCTTCCAGTTGCACTGGCACCGCAAGGGTGCAGAACGTCAGCGCCAGGCCAATGAGAAGCAGCACCAAGTTCCGCGGCACCTGCTTCCTGCGATAGAAAACGAAGGCGAACACAATGTGGAACAAGCCAAGTGCAGCAGTGAAGAGTCCGGTCCACTTCTGCATCGGGTAACTCGGCGCATCGGTAAGGAAGTGCATGCCCACCGCGTAGTACGTCGCAGTATTGCCGATCAACAACGCGAACTCCAACGGCCGGAACTTCAGGTTGTAGCGCAGGTTGTACCCCACGGCCATGGCGAAGAACACCAGATGGAAACCGGTGGCGAAAAGGAAGCCCCACTTCCATGGTCGAGGCACCAGATCAGTGTAGGGGTTGATCGCCCAAGCGCCGAAAAGCAAAAGCGTAAGC
>CADECG010000003.1:28461-67855 GCA_902825795.1 uncultured Bacteroidota bacterium | reverse complement strand
GCTAACAAGCACTATCAGGAGCTTATGCGTTTTGGCCCCATGCTTCTCCCCATCATTTTCTTGGATTTGGAACATAGCGGAGGTGAATGGTTTGATGCACTTGAAACACTTACCGGCGTGGACCCAATTCAGCCAACCATGTACGGCGATTATGAGGCTATGAGACGAGCATGGCTTGACTGGGCACGTTTCAATGGGTATCGATGAATGCGGTCATATTGCCTGAGTTTCCTCTAAGCCGTCTGCAACCTTTTACCCGGACGAGCGACCCGACACCTCAATACAACTGTATTGCTTGGGCTTTTGGGGATATGACGAAGCGATACTGGCCCGCCACGAAATTCTTCTACTGGCCCACTGGCATGCGTAACGATAACGTGCTTGAAGCCTTTGTTGAACTTTTTAGCAGTCAAGGCTATTCCGGCGATGTTGGCGACAGTCTAGAGGTTGGTTTTACCAAGGTGGCAATTTTTTGCAAGAATGGTCTTCCGACTCATGCCGCACGTCAGCTTAGTTCTGGGCTTTGGACAAGTAAGCTCGGCATTGAGATTGACGTTGCGCATTCACTGGCATCAATGGAGAGCGGCTTCTATGGTGATGTCGTTCGAATCATGAAGGTGCCCACCCAGAAGCTGCCTCCCATTATTTTTCCACTCTTACCCTAGTCCAAGTACGGCTGCCTCTGGGTGCCACATTCCGGAGAGAATGTGTCCCATACCACCATAAGGTGCAACTCGGCAGCAGCCTAGTGGGGCGGTGAAACCGCCTTCGAAAATCATCCTGAATCGACCTCAGAGCGAAATCGTAGTTGCAATAAGAGCACGCCCCTCATTGGCATTGCCATTTTTCGACGGGATGCAATTCAAGCTGAGCTGATTCCCGAGTACATCCTGAATGAGATGCACATATCGTTCAAAGGGGAAGTCTCTCCGGCATGTACCATCATCGAAGTACTCCTTGACTCGGATGAAGGTGTCCCCGTCGGGAAGCAGGAGCCTAGCGACTTCTTTCAGTAGCCTTTTACAATCCTCTTCTGTACTCTTATAGTGTAGCACGTTGCTCAGGATAACCAACCCAAACTGCCCTGTGATTGTTTCGACCCGACCGTCAATTGATCCGAAGTAGAATGAATGTCGCTTGTAAAACTCTGTGCGATTGAGCTTTGCCGGATACACATCAGCATTTTCCGTCTTGAGACGGGTGTCATACACGTCAAAAAAATCCCTTGCATGGTCCAGCTTCCCGTCATTATTAGCTTGGAGTACTTGGATGATGCTCGTTTCGGTGTCCAAATCAAGGCCGACTAGACGCTTGAAGCCAAAGTCGTGATACAGCAGATTGAGAGCCAGCGCGTCACGGCACCCAATATCGATTGCAGAATCGTGCGGTTTGCCCCGCAAGTACGCCGCGCCGATGGATGCAGTATCCTTTAACAGGTGCTGGAATGCCTCGTACGAGACAATCTCGGCCGTCGAACCTTTTGGGTTAGGTCGACTCGCTGATGCGCTGCCGTTCATTCCCTCTACCCACTACACATCTCACAGCTATCCGGATTGTCCAGCGAGCAGGCTTCCTGTGCGGCCTTGCGCTCGGCGGCCGTCATGGCGCTGAGGCGTTCGGCGTTCAGTTGCGCGGGCATGGCGGGGGTGCCGTTGGTGGCTGAGACTTGCACAGGGGTTGGTGCCGTAACGCGGCTCGTTACCATCGGTCCGCTCATCACGGGTTCGGCAACGGTCTCGGTGCGGGTGGCTTTCACGGCCTCGCCTTCGAACTCCACGCTCTGGCCCACGGCCACCGTTGCTTTCACTTCCGCCGGTGCGGTCAGCGCGGCCTTGTCCACCGTGAACTTGATGGCGTCGGTAGCGGCCTTGGTGCGCAGGTAGTACATGCCCGTCTTCAGGCCGGCCTTCCAGCTGTAGAAGTGCATGCTGGTCAACTTGGCGTTGTTGACGTTCTCCATGAAGATGTTGAGGCTCTGGCTCTGGCAGATGTACGCGCCGCGGTCGGCCGCCATGTCGATGATGGTTTTCTGGCTGATCTCCCACGCGGTCTTGTAGAGCTCCTTCAGGTTCTGCGGGATCTCCGGGATGTTGGCCACGCTGCCGTTGTTGGCGATCACCTTGTTCTTCAGGTCGTCGCTCCACAGGCCCAGGCGCACCAGGTCGCGCAGCAGGTACTTGTTCACCACGATGAACTCGCCGCTGAGCACGCGCCGCGTGTAGATGTTGCTGGTGTAAGGTTCGAAGCACTCGTTGTTGCCCAGAATTTGAGCGGTGCTTGCTGTCGGCATTGGAGCTAACAGTAGGCTGTTGCGGATGCCGTGCTTCTTGATCTCTTCGCGCAGCACATCCCATTCCCAGCGGTCGCTCGGCTTCACACCCTTCCACATGTCGAACTGCAGCACGCCCTTGCTCATGGGGCTGCCTTCGTAGGTCTCGTACGCGCCTTCCTCCATCGCGAGGTCCTTGCTGGCGGTGAGCGCACCGTAGTAGATGGTCTCGAAGATCTCGCGGTTCAGCACCTTGGCCTCCACGCTATCGAACGGATAACGCATCAGGATGAAGGCGTCGGCCAAGCCCTGCACACCGATACCGATGGGGCGGTGGCGCATGTTGCTGCGGCGCGCTTCGGGGATCGGGTAGTAGTTCTGGTCGATAACGCGGTTGAGGTTCTTGGTGAGCTGGCGCGTCACTTCGAACAGCTTGTCGTGATCGAACTTGCCACGGTCAACGAACTTGGGCAGTGCGATGGAGCCGAGGTTGCACACGGCCACTTCGTCGGGGCTGGTGTACTCGATGATCTCCGTGCAGAGGTTGCTGCTCTTGATGGTGCCCAGGTTCTGCTGGTTGCTCTTGGCGTTGGCGGCGTCCTTGAAGAGGATGTAGGGCGTGCCCGTCTCCACCTGGCTTTCCAGCACGCGGAACCAGAGCTCCTGCGCCTTCACCGTTTTGCGGCCCTTGCCTTCGGCTTCGTAGCGCTCGTACAATTCCTCGAACTTCTCGCTGTGCGTGTCGGCCAGGCCGGGGCACTCGTTGGGGCACATCAGGGTCCAATCGCCGTTCTGCTCCACGCGCTTCATAAAGAGGTCGGGGATCCACAGGGCGTAGAACAGGTCGCGGGCGCGCATCTCCTCCTTGCCGTGGTTCTTGCGCAACTCCAGGAAGTCCTCGATGTCGGCATGCCATGGCTCCAGGTAGATGGCGAAGCTGCCTTTGCGCTTGCCTCCCCCTTGGTCCACGTAGCGCGCGGTGTCGTTGAACACGCGCAGCATGGGCACAATGCCGTTGCTGGTACCGTTGGTGCCTTTGATGTAGCTGCCCTTTGCGCGCAGGTTGTGTACGCTGAGGCCGATGCCGCCGGCGCTCTGGCTGATCTGCGCGCACTGCTTCAACGTGTCGTAGATGCCGCTGATGCTGTCGTCCTTCAATTGAAGGAGAAAGCATGAACTCATCTGCGGCTTCGGTGTGCCGGCATTGAACAACGTGGGCGTGGCGTGGGTGTACCAGCCTTCGCTCAGGTCGTTGTAGGTGGCAATGGCGCTATCGATATCGTTCTTGTGGATGCCGATGGCCACACGCATCAGCATGTGCTGCGGACGCTCCACCACTTCGCCGTGCAGGCGCAACAGGTAGCTGCGCTCCAAGGTCTTGAAGCCGAAGAAGTCGTAGGTGAAGTCGCGGTCGTAGATGATGCTGCTATCGAGCGTCTCCGCGTTGTCGCTGATGATCTTGAACACATCGTCGGCGAGCAGTGCGGCTTTCTGGCCGGTCTTCGGATCCATGTAGTTGTACAGGTCCGCCATCGTTTCGCTGAACGACTTCTTGGTGTTCTTGTGCAGGTTGCTCACCGCCAACCGACTTGCCAACTGCGCATAGTCCGGGTGGGTAATGGTGAGCGTCGCCGCGACTTCCGCTGCCAGGTTATCGAGCTCGGTAGTGGTCACACCATCGAAGATGCCGTCGATGACCTTCAAGGTCACCTGGGTGGCATCCACCATGGGGTCCAGTCCATAACAGAGCTTCTTGATCCGGGCAGTGATCTTGTCGAATTTCACCGCCTCCCGGCGACCGTCGCGTTTGATGACGTACATGCTTTTGTAGTGGGGTTAAGATCCTTCGCTGCGGGCTCCCGCCGTTGGAGAAGGTTGTTTGTGTGATGGTTTCCGTGTTCCCGGTAGCAGAAGTGCCTTGACGGCTTTTTCGGCAGGGCCGGATCGGAAAGTTGGTGGGGTTCGGGGAGTGTTGAAAGGGAAGGGTCGTCGGGTATTCAACCGGGGGCTGTGAACTCAGGGTGAATGGCGGTTGGTGAATGGCGAATGGTAGGAGTAGGGAGGCGTGCACCATCCATTCACCATCTCCCATTCACCATTCACTCGCTTAAAAGTCAGCGTCCAGGGTGAAGTTGTTCTCCTCCTTGGTCTTGTTCATCACGCCGGCCTTCTGGTATTCGGCCACGCGCGCCTCGAAGAAGTTGGTCTTGCCTTGCAGGCTGATCATCTCCATGAAGTCGAACGGGTTCAATGCGTTGTACACCTTGTCGCAGCCCAGCTCCATCAGCAGGCGGTCGGCCACGAACTCGATGTATTGCTGCATCAGTTTGGCGTTCATGCCGATCAGGTTCACGGGCAACGAGTCGGTCACGAACTCCTTCTCGATCTCCACCGCATCGGTGATGATCTTCTCAACGGTCTTCTTCGGCAACTTCACCTTCATGTGCTTGTTGTACAACAGGCAGGCGAAGTCGCAGTGCAATCCTTCATCGCGGCTGATGAGCTGATTGCTGAAGCTGAGGCCGGGCATCAGGCCGCGCTTCTTCAACCAGAAGATGCTGCAGAAGCTGCCGCTGAAGAAGATGCCTTCCACCGCCGCGAAGGCGATGAGGCGCTCAGCGAAGTTGCCCTTGTCGATCCAGTTCAACGCCCAGTCCGCTTTCTTCTTCACGCAATCCATGGTGTCGATGGCGTGGAAGAGGTTGTGCTTCTCGCTCGCGTCCTTGATGTAGGTGTCGATCAACAACGAGTACGTCTCGCTGTGGATGTTCTCCATCATCACTTGGAAGCCGTAGAAGCAACGCGCTTCGGGGTACTGCACTTCGTTGAGGAAGTTGATGGCGAGGTTCTCGTTCACGATGCCATCGCTGGCGGCGAAGAACGCGAGCACATGTTTGATGAAGTAGCGCTCGTCGTCGTTCAGTTTGGTTTCCCAATCCACCATGTCCGGACTGAGGTCGATCTCTTCGGCGGTCCAGAAACTCGCTTCCGCTTTTTTGTAGAAGCCCCAGATGTCGGCGTGTTGTATGGGGAAGAGGACGAAGCGGTCCTTGTTGTCACGCAAGAGCGGCTCATCGCTCATGGTATCGGGTTGCAGTTTGTCTGCCAAGCTCATCTGCGTATCGGTTGTGCTCATCGGTGTCGGATCAGGGGGGGCGTGGGGGGTACGATCAGGGACAGACTCTCCTAAGGGGTGCCGTCACCCCGTTTTTCACTTCGCGGTCTTGTAGTGGTTCCCGGAGAGGCTTGTGAGGGACAACCCCGGGCTGACAAAAATGGTCCAGCGTGGATCCACCGACAAGGGGTGATGCGGATGTTGTATGCCTTGTTTTCAACATCGCTCGGTGAGCGGCTACTGACGCGGCAAGGAGACGTTCGTGATCCGTGCAAGCCCTTTTTCTTCACACATGGTTAACAACGCCGGAAGCGCGCGGCAGTAGGGCGAAAATGATTTTCATGCACGCTGCAACGCGCGACTTCCGCAGGATTTTGTTACCGCGCGGACACAAGGTGTGCGGTGGTGTTGGGCAGCACGATGAACGCAACAAATAATTGCGTGATCCGCGGAAAAAACGATCGCCGTGGGAAGTATCGCAACGCGCGCGACTTCCGTCGGTGTGATCGCAAGGAGGAGGATCTGAGATCCCGCTCCGCGGGATCTCCTCAGCGCCTCTGCCTGCGACAAAAAACAATTCCGCTCTGCGTCCTCTGCGACTCTGCTCCTCTGCGTTGAGGTATTCAGAGAACACGGTCCGAGAAGTCGCTCACGATGACGTGGTGCGCGATGACGAGAACACTTACCGGATACTCTTCTTCGCCTTGGGCTTCCCCGATGCATCGGGACGGTGACGCTTCACCCACTCCTGGTAGATGATCTCCAGTTCATCATACCACTCCTGTCCGTAACGGCGCACGAGGCTCTCCTTCAAAAAGCGGAACACCACCACATCCAGTTTCGCACCGCACGAACACGCGGGCGCACAGATCGGCCACTCGTGGTAGTTGAGCGCTTCGTGGTACTTGAGCTTCTCGGTGCGGATCGGGTACAAGTGACAACTGATCGGTTTGCGGAACGGGATCTTGCCATCGCGCCACGCGTTGTCGATGCCGCACTTCCATGTGCCGGTGGTATCCTTCTTCGCGTACACGCACTCGGCGTATTCCTGCACGAGCGGTGTCACCAGTTCGCCATCGCTGTCCACGATGCTGGTGCCTTGCTTCTTCACGGCCGCCTTGCCGCGCTCGGTCATGTAGGGCAACAGTTCCTTGATGTGCTTCTTGATGAAGGCCGCTTCCTCGGGTTCCAGCGGCGCGCCGCTATCGCCCTGCTCGCAGCATGCGCCTTTGCATGCGCTCAGGTCGCACACGAAACGCTTTTCGAAAAGCTCCTCGCTGATGAGGGTGCCTTGGTGTTCGATCATTTGTTCTCGACAAGGAATTGCGAAGGTGATAGTATGCGCGTCTTCCCGAAGCGACCAAGGACCAATAGGTCATTGTCACCGGAGACAAAAAGATCAGCACGGCCGTCTTTGCAAAGGGCCAGTAGCATGTCGTCGTTGGGATCCCTGCAAACGCTCACTACCGATGTCACGGCCACCAATTCGGTTCCGGTCGCCAGTTGCGTGATCAAGGAACGGCGGAGATCATCGTCGAGCACACCATGGAACTTGGGCCGCGCCAGAACCTCGCCCAATTCCTTGAGCTGCTCAACAGAAACGAGAATGTGGAAGTCTGTGACCGCGCGTCTTGCCAATGCCATCATCCCAAAGGACAAGAGCGAACTGACCCAAACGTTAGTATCGACGACGAGCCTGAGCCTTGCGCGATGCGGCATAGCGGCGTTTGCTGCGGACGGCCTTCACTTCGGCCGTGATCTCCTCCTCGGAGATCGGAGGAAGCTTCTTCGCCCGGGACTGGATGTCGGCGATCACTTGGGCCAAGGATCGCACCTTCTTCGGTCGCACCGCGATGACACCCAATGCTGCGAGTTCGGCGAGGATGGTCTTCGCGCGTTTATTGAGCAGGTCAACTTCCACCGTTTCCATGATGCCGTAAAGATAGGTCCGTCAATGCGGCACGCAGCCACGTAGACGCTACTTCATCACCCTCTCCCCTTCCCCGCCAGAGCGGGACGAAGACGCCTTCAGCGCGGGCTCGTTCTTGTTGGCGAGTTGCCCGCACGCAGCGTCGATATCGCGACCACGGCTTTGGCGTATGCGCGCAACGATCCCTTTGTTCTCCAGGAAATACATGAAGGCCACGGCATCCTCATTGGCCGTGCGTTGGAAGGATCCCGTGGTACCCGGTGTTGCCGTCGGGTCGATGGGATTGTATTCGATGAGGTTCACCTTGGCGTGTACATCGCTGGCGTAGCGCACCAGCTCCTGCGCATCCACCAGTGAATCGTTGAAGCCGCGCAGCAGTATGTACTCGAAGGTGACCTCCTTGCCGGTGACACGCGTGTAGTAACGGAGTGCATCCTTCAGGTCGAGCAGCGAGTTCTCCTCGTTGATGGGCATGATGCGATCGCGCTTGTGATCGGTGGCCGCGTGCAACGAGAGGGCCAGATTGAAACGCGCACCATCATCGGCCAACTTGCGGATCATCTTGGCGATGCCCGCCGTGCTCACGGTGATGCGACGGGCGCCCATGCCAAGGCCGTCCTGCGCGGTGATGCGTTCCGCACTGCGCATGGTGTTGGCGTAGTTGAGCAGTGGCTCGCCCATGCCCATGTAAACGATGTTGCTGAGATCCTGCTGGTAGTGCTCCTGCGCCAGCTTGTTGATCAGCACCACCTGATCCACGATCTCCTGCGCATCGAGGTTGCGGATGCGTTTCAGCTTTCCGGTGGCGCAGAACGTGCACGTTAGGCTGCACCCGATCTGGCTGCTGACGCATGCGGTGAGACGTGTCGGGGTGGGGATCAATACACCCTCCACCACGTGGCCGTCCCATGTTTTGAACGCGCACTTGATGGTACCGTCGGTGCTCTTCTGTTGCTCGGCCAACACCAAGGGGCGCAGCAGTGTGCGTTCCGCCAGTTGCGCGCGGAATGCCTTGGGCAGGTCGCTCATCGCTTCCCAACTGTGGGCGCTCTTCTTCCACAACCACTCCCACAATTGTTTGGCGCGGTAGGGCTTCTCGCCCAGGTCGGCAACGAGTTTTTGTACCTCTTCCAAGGAGAGGCTGCGGATGTCGGTGGTTATCATCGGTAAGCGTCTTTTCGATCGGCGATCCGCTCAACACTAACGAGCCGAACCGTGTCCGTTATCTCATACAGTACCCTGTAGTTCCCGACCCGGATGCGCCACAGGCCCTTGTACCCCGAAAGTTTCTTGCAACCTGCCGGGCGCTGATCGACCTCAAGACCACGAAGTGCTCGAACGATCGCATCATGGAAGGGTTGTGGGATGCGGCGCAGTTCCCTGACCGCGGCACGCGTCAGCTCAACACGGTAGTTCACCGCTTCTTGCCGCGCTTCACCGATTTCACGTAATCGTCCAAGCTGATCGTCGGCTCTCCCCTGCGGCTCTCCGCAACGAGCACATCCATCAGGTCCTCAAGACCTTCAGGGTCCTTTCGGATCGCATCCATGTCGATCTGCACGATGCGCTTCTTTTTCCGCTCGTCGAACAGGATGCTCACACCTTTCATGTCAATTCCGGTTTCTTGGTGCCAAAGTACAACGCTCACTACCGGCCTGCGATCAACACTTCCGTCAAGCGGAGGTCCTCTGCGGTGGTCACCTTGATATTCATCTCCTCCCCTTCCACCAGTTCCACCTTCACGCCCAAGCGCTCCACCAATGCGGCTTCATCGGTGAAGGTCGCATCGTACGGTTGCTCGAACGCCTTGCGAAGCAGATCGGCGTGGAAGCACTGAGGCGTTTGCACCGCACGCAGCTTCGAGCGGTCGAGGGCTTTGCTGCCCTCGTCCGTGATCTCGCGGATGCTCGGCACCACGGGAACAACAGGGATGGCCGCGCCCTTGAGATGGGCGGCATGGAAACAGCGTTCGATCAGTGCCGTGCTCACCAACGGCCGCACACCATCGTGTACTGCGACCAGTCCGTTGTCCGTCACTTTATCCAGCCCGGCCTTCACGCTATGGTAGCGCTGCTCGCCACCAGCCACTACTTCGTGGTCGATGAAGAAACGATGGCCCATGCACAACGCCTTCCAGATGTCGAAGTGCTCTTTGGGCAGCACCACGAACAACGGCATGGTGGCATCGTAGGCATGGAACGCTTCGATGGTCCACATCAATAGCGGTCTGCCCTTTACGGTCTGGAACTGCTTCGGTACCGGACCGCCCAACCGGCGGCCGTTGCCTCCTGCCACGATGATCGCGGCCTTCGACATGATCAGAGGATCAGCATGGCATCACCGTAGGAGAAGAAGCGGTACTTCTCCTTGATGGCCACCTTGTATGCGTTCCACACGTGATCATATCCGCCGAACGCCGCCACCATCATCAGCAAGGTGCTCTCGCTCATGTGGAAGTTGGTGATCATGCGGTTGGCGATGCTGAAGTCGTAGGGCGGGAAGATGAACTTGTTCGTCCAGCCGTTGTAGGCTTTGATGCGCTCCTCGGTGCTCACGCTGCTTTCGATCGCGCGCATGGTGGTGGTACCCACCGCACACACGTTCTTCTTGCGGGCCTTGCTCTGGTTCACGATATCGCAAGCCTCTTGGGTGATGATCACCTGCTCGCTGTCCATCTTGTGCTTGGTGAGGTCCTCCACTTCCACCGGGCGGAAGGTGCCGAGGCCCACGTGCAGCGTGATATTGGCGAAGTTGATGCCCTTCAGTTCCATGCGCTTCATCAGCTCGCGGCTGAAGTGGAGGCCGGCCGTCGGGGCGGCCACAGCACCCTCGTGCTTGGCGTAGATCGTCTGGTAACGCTCGGCATCGCTCTCCTCCGTTTCGCGCTTGATGTAGCGCGGCAGCGGGGTCTCGCCCATCTCGGTGATCTGGCGCTTGAACTCCTCGTAGCTGCCATCGAACAGGAAGCGCAATGTGCGTCCACGGCTCGTGGTGTTGTCGATCACCTCGGCCACCAGTTCATCATCCTTGCCGAAATAGAGCTTGTTGCCGATACGGATCTTGCGGGCTGGGTCCACCAGCACGTCCCACAGGAGGCTGTCGCGGTTCAATTCGCGCAGCATGAACACCTCGATCTTGGCGCCGGTCTTCTCCTTATTGCCCCACATGCGGGCCGGGAACACCTTGGTGTCGTTCAGGATGAAGGTGTCTCCTTCATCGAAGTAGTTCATGATATCCTTGAACTTCTTGTGCTCGATCTTGCCATCCTTCTTGTGCAGCACCATCAGTTTGCTGCCATCCCGGTCTTTGGTGGGGTAGAGGGCGATCTGTTCTTTGGGGACTTCGAACTTGAATGCGGTCAGTTTCATGCGGAAGGGCTTACAGGCCCGGTTTTTTGAAAGGGGCGGCGAAGATAGGTCGTGAACGAAGGGCGCCCGAAAGCCTTGCCAGCAGTGGCTTTCAGCCCAAAATGCCCGACTTCCGATGCAACTTGTCAAGCTCTTGGCTCCACCCCTCGGGCGTCAGCGCATCGGCAATGGAATAGGGGCCGCTCCCCGTGCGCCGCAAGGCCACCAAATGGGCGCCGCAGCCCAGCGCTTGGCCAATATCGTGCGCCAGCGAACGGATATAGGTGCCTTTGGCGCAATGCACCGCGATGTCCACCTCCGCCCCGCGCACAGCAAGGGTTTCAATGGAGTGGACGAGCACGGGAACGGGGTCCAGGATCAACTCTTCGCCAGCGCCCATATCGGCATCTCGCAGTAGCGCGGGATGGAACCCCTCACTGGTCCTGCCGTGTTGCAGGTTGCCGGCGGCCCGGGCCAAGAAGTAAGCGCGCTCGCCACCCACGTGTTTGGCGCTGAAGGCGGGTGGGCGCTGCATCAACTCCCCTTGGAAAGTCGCTACGGCTTGGCGGATGGCCGCTTCGCTCAGGTGTTGCCATGGTGCCTCCTTGCGAATGGGCGTTTCGGCATCGAAGCTCAGTGTGCTTGCGCCCAGCTTCAGGGTGGCGGTGTATGCCTTGTCTTCCGCAGAAAGGCGTTCCAACTCCTTGGTCCACTTACCGAAGCCGATCATGAGCAGACCGCTGGCCAAGGGGTCGAGCGTTCCGCCATGGCCCACTTTGGTGCGCTTGCCCAAGACGACGCGGAACGCGCCGCGCATCTTCTTCACCACATCGAAACTGCTCCAGCCAACGGGCTTGTCCACCAGCAGAAGTCCGCCGTTGTCGGTGTCGCTCAGGGCGGGGTGAATGTGCTGCATGGTAGGCTTCAAAACCCCTCTCCACTGGAGAGGGGTTTGGGGTGAGACGACAAAGCGCGTGAGGTCAGATCAACTGCATATCCACCCCCACCGCCCAAAGCAACAAGATCGCGGCACCCACTACGATGCGGTACCAACCGAAGACCCCGAACCCATGTTTTGTAAGGAATCCAACAAAGCCCCGGATGGCCAGGATGGCCACGATGAAGGCCACCACGTTGCCGATGCCGAACAATTTCCAGTGCTCGCTGGTGAACGCGCCGCCATCGTCGATGTAATCCCACAGGCTTTTTGCCGTCGCCGCGAACATGGTGGGCACGGCCAGGAAGAAGGAGAACTCGGCGGCTTGCTTGCGGGAGAGCTTCTGGCTCAATCCGCCGATGATGGTCGCTGCGCTGCGGCTGACGCCGGGCACCATGGCAATGCACTGGAAGCAACCGATCACCAAGGCGTTCTTCCAGGTCATGGGCTTTTCTTCCACCGCCTTCACATGGAAGATGCGATCAATGAAGAGGAAGAAGATGCCTCCGAGCAGCAGCATCAGCCCGACCACTTCCACATGTTCCAGCAGCTCATCGATGTGGCTCTTGAACAACAGTCCCGCAATGGCCGCCGGTATGAAACCGACCACCAACAACGGATATAAGGCCAGGCTTTCGAAGAAGCGCCGCCAGTACAACACCACCACACTGAGGATCGCGCCGAACTGGATGGCCACGGTGAAGAGCTTCACGAAATCGTCGGCGGCGATGCCCATGATCGTGCTGCCGATGATCATGTGGCCCGTGCTGCTCACCGGCAGGAATTCCGTGAGCCCTTCGATGATCGCCAGAACGATCGCTTCAATGATGGTCATCGGTGCATGCGTTCATGCCTTTTGAACGCGGCGCGAAGAAAGGGATACGGGATGGACGGATGCAACGCCTCAGACCTTGTCCTCGTGCTTCGGCTTCTTCATGATGGCATACACCACGAAGAGGTAACCGAGAATGCACACGATAGGGGCGGCGGTAACGCGGCGCGGATGGAAGATCTCCGATTCCTCGAATACGTTCGGATCGCCACTGCCGCCACCGGACATGAGCACATAGCCGATGAACACGATGCCGATGCCGATGAGCAAAAGGCGGTAGTTGACGCGGGTGAAAGCGAGTTCGTCCTGATGGTCGGCCATGATGTTCAGCTCCAGTGTAGTTCGTCGAGATCCATGCGAATGTAGCGGCGCACGGCGAACCACGTGCTCACGAGGGCGATGACCAAGCCCAACAGGAGCACGGCGGCGAAGGTCATGGCGAGCATCCGCATATCAATGATGGTCTTCAGGTCGGGCGCCAGGTCGAAGAGGAACCGCAGCCCCAGGACCAACATCCCTATCGCGAGCAACCCCGCCACCAGCCCCTGCAACAAGCTCTGCCCCAGGAATGGCCGCTTGATGAACCAGCCCGTTGCCCCCACCAAGTGCATGGTGCGGATGAGCAGCCGCTTGCTGTAGATCGCAAGACGGATGGTATTGTTGATGAGCGCAACAGCAACGATCAGCAGCAGCAGGCAGGTGCCACCTACGATCAACCACGCTTCGCGCATGCGCTTGTCCATGTTGTCGACCGTCATGGTGTTGTACGCCACGTCCTGCATGCGGTCGTCTTTCCGCAAGTGCTCCACGATCCAGCGCATGCTGTCGGGCTGCGCGTAGTCCGCTGCGATCCGGAGTTGGATGTTGGCCGGGATCGGGCTCACGCCGCCGAGGATATCGAGGAAGTCCTCCCCCATTTCCTTCTTGGCCAGTTCGGCGGCCTCTTCTGCGCTGATCAGCTCCGTGGAAGCCGTGTACGGTTCGGTATCCAACTCTTTGAGCAACTGCAGCACCTGGGCTTCCTTGAGCGCGGTCTTCGGATAGAGTTCAACGGTCACCTGCTCCTTCAAGTAACGCTCAACGCCGCGCGCGCTCAGCATCAACAAGCCCAACGCGCCCAGCATGAACAGCGTGAGCGTGATGCCCAACGTGGTGCCTACGCTGCTGCTGCGTGCCTTGGCGCGTAATGATCGATCGATGCCCATTGTCCGGGGCGAAACTATTCCTGCTTGGCGCTCGGCTTCCCCCGGTTCCAAATGGTTTGTCAGTTGTGCATTGTGAGTTGCTCCGGTCTAGTGCGCCTGCACGCATTGTCATCCAGAGGAGGCTCTGCGACGAAGGATCTTTCAGGTTCCGGCACTACTGTCGAAGAGAGATCCCTCCTCGAAGACTCGTCGGGATGACAGAGTGCGGACTGGTCGGGAGAATGGAGATGGGAGGAGATGCCCTTGGACCAACACTTCACCGGGTTCTTCCGCCACCCCATCAACCTGTAACCCCACATCTACTTTAGCGCCGCAATGGGCTACGAGCACAAGGACATAGAGCGGAAGTGGCGCGAGGAATGGCGCAAGCGCGGCACCTACCGCGTGGAGAACGACCCGAGCAAACCGAAGTACTATGTGCTCGACATGTTCCCATACCCCAGTGGCGCGGGCCTGCACGTGGGGCACCCGCTGGGCTACATCGCAAGCGATATCGTAGCGCGTTACAAACGCCAGAAGGGCTTCAACGTGTTGCACCCCATGGGCTACGACAGCTTCGGCTTGCCAGCGGAGCAGTACGCCATCCAGACCGGCCAGCACCCTGCCAAGACCACGGAAGTCAACATCGCGCGCTACCGCGAACAGCTGGACAACATCGGTTTCAGTTTCGATTGGAGCCGTGAGGTGCGCACGAGCGACCCTTCCTACTACAAGTGGACGCAGTGGATCTTCCTACAGCTCTTCGATAGTTGGTACGATCATGCCGCGCAGGAGGCAAGGCCGATCGACGAATTGAAGGAGCGATTCGAGAAGCACGGTTGGAACGGCAACGACGATTGCGCCATCACCGGCAACGAGGAACTGGATCCGCTGGCTGCATTCACCGCTGACGAATGGTCAGGCTTCAGCGAGAAGCACCAGCAAGCGATCCTACTGCGTTTTCGTCTGGCCTACCTGAGCGAAGCATGGGTGAATTGGTGCCCAGCGTTGGGAACCGTTCTCGCAAACGATGAAGTGAAGGATGGCGTGAGCGAACGCGGCGGACACCCCGTGGAGCGCAAGCGCATGCCGCAATGGAGCATGCGCATAACGGCCTTCGCGCAACGGTTGCTCGATGGACTGGAGACGCTCGATTGGAGCGAGAGCATCAAGGAAGCGCAACGCAACTGGATCGGGCGGAGCGAGGGGGCGTTGATCAATTTCCAGTTGATCGGCCACGAAGAGCAGATCGCCGTCTTTACAACAAGGCCCGATACCATCTTCGGTGTGAGCTTCGTAACCCTCGCACCAGAGCACGAGCTGATCGAGAAGATCACGCCAACGGAGAAGTTGGAGGAAGTCAGGGCGTACGTAACGCTGGCCAAGAACCGCAGCGAACGCGAACGCATGACCGAAGTGAAACGCGTGAGCGGTGTGTTCACCGGCGCGTATGTGAAGCATCCGTTCACGCACATGGACATACCCGTGTGGGTGGGCGATTACGTGCTTGGCGGCTACGGCACCGGCGCGGTGATGGCCGTGCCCGCAGGCGATCAGCGCGACTGGAATTTCGCGACGCACTTCAACATTCCCTTCACGGCCGTTACCGAGCACTGGGACATTTCGAAAGGCGCGGATGAAAGCAAGGAAGCCACGTTGGCGAACAGCGTTTTCCTGAACGGATTGAAGGTGGCCGATGCGATCCCACGCGCCATCGATGAACTGGAATTGCATGGCGTTGGCGAGCGCCGCATCAACTTCCGGTTGCGCGATGCCGCCTTTGGGCGCCAACGCTATTGGGGCGAACCCATTCCTATCTACTACAACGAGGGCACGCCCTATCCGCTACCCGAAAGTGCTTTGCCGCTCGTGCTTCCGGAAGTCGACAAGTTCCTGCCCACTGAGGACGGCGAGCCACCACTGGCGCGCGCCGCCGATTGGAACTACTTGGGCCATCCGTTGGAAACCACCACCATGCCCGGCTGGGCCGGCAGCAGTTGGTACTTCCTGCGGTACATGGACCCTGAGAGCTTCGGCGCTTTCGCAACACCGGAAGCGATCAACTACTGGCAGCAAGTGGATCTGTATGTGGGCGGCAGCGAGCACGCCACCGGCCATCTACTCTACTTCCGCTTCTGGACCAAGTTCCTGCACGACCGCGGTTGGATCCCCTTTGACGAGCCTGCGAAGAAGTTGGTGAATCAGGGGATGATTCAGGGGATATCAGCTTACAGTCCGCTATACATCTTGGGACCAAGCTATGTGGATACGACCGACGGGTGGCGGATTCCCTTCGTGGACGGCAGCTATCTGGAATTGCCCGGATTCAATCATCCTCACAGAATTTTTATCGCTTCAAGTCTAGTGGAGAAGCTGAGTGAATTGGATCGCACCGGGGAGTATCTCGCACTTGACGTTAGGTATGTCTCCAACGGCATTGTGGATTTCAAGAGAATGATGGAGTTAGAGACAAGGGCTGACATTCGAAATGGCTTGTTTGTCGCGCCTGGTGTTTGTTGGATGCAAGGAGTGGCACATGCGTATCTCCGAACCGAGGAACATCCAGTGACTGGATCACAGGACTTCGACACGAATCCTGTCGTCGAGAAAATGTCCAAGTCCAAGCACAACGTCGTCAACCCCGATGACATCATCGAGAAGTACGGAGCCGACACCTTGCGCCTGTACGAGATGTTCCTCGGCCCCATCGAGCAGAGCAAGCCGTGGGACACGAACGGCATTGAAGGCACCTTCCGCTTCCTGCGCAAATTCTGGAACCTCTTCCACGATCAGAACGATGCCTTCCGCGTAAGCGAAGAAGAGCCTACCAAGGAGGAACTGAAAGTCCTGCATGCAACGCTGAAGAAAGTCGAGGAGGACATCGACAAGTTGAGCTTCAACACGAGCGTGAGCCAGTTCATGATCGCGTGCAATGCGCTGCAGGAATTGAAGTGCAGCAAACGCGCAGTGCTGGAGCCGCTCACCATCGCGTTGGCGCCCTTCGCGCCGCACATCGCCGAAGAGCTATGGCAAAAGCTCGAGCATACTGACAGTGTGACCGGGGCGAAATGGCCCCACTGGGATGCCCAACACCTAATAGAAGACAGCTTCAGCTACCCCATCAGCTTCAACGGGAAGACACGTCTGCAACTGGAATTCCCCATCGGTCTCAGCAAGGAAGAGGTAGAAGCGCAAGTGCTGGCAAACCCTGAGGTTCAGCAACGTCTGGAGGGAAAGCCTCCGAAGAAGGTGATCGTGGTGCCCAAGCGGATCGTGAACATTGTGGTGTGATGGGGCCCAATCCGCGAGCTTCGAGCCTTGAGCCGCGAGCGGAAAGTCGCGCAGAGAAAGCTCGCAGCCCGTGGCTCAAGGCTCGAGGCCGTATTGATCGGTATAGCCTTTGCGTTCCAGTAGCCATGACCCGCAAGAGTTTGATCCTGTTCTCCGGCCTCGCTTTTCTCACCCTGAGCTTCGGCCAATCGAACGACCATCCGGATAGCGATGGCAAAGACCATGTCGTGCAATTGCGCGCACTGCCACATGCTGCCTTCAAGGCCGGCGAGAAACTCACCTATGTGGTTCACTACGGCTTCGTCAATGCCGGGCTAGCTCAACTGGAGTTGAAAGAGACCGATGTGGAATTCCAAGGTCGTCGCATGTTGCACGCCGTCGGCACCGGTAAGAGCATCGGTGCTTTCAACACGTTCTATAAAGTGGACGACCGTTACGAGTCCTACTTCGACAGCATAGGTGTATTCCCATGGGCGTTCAAGCGCAGTGTTGACGAAGGCGGCTACACCTTCAACCAAGACTACATCTTCCTGCAGCACCGCGCCGAGGTGACCACGCAGGAGAAGAAGACCTTCAAGATCCCCGCGCACACGCAGGACATGATCAGCGCGTTCTACTTCGCACGGACACTCGATTTTGGTAGCGCAGCCACGGGCGACATCTTCACTATCGACTGCTTCTTGGACAACGAACACTGGCCATTGCAGATGAAAGTGGTGGGCCGCGAAACGATCAAGTTGCGCAACGGTAAATTCAAGTGCATCAAGTTCCAACCGATCGTGCAGGAAGGCCGCGTGTTCAAGACGAACGACGACTTGAACGTGTGGGTGACCGACGACGGCAACCACATCCCCGTACTGGCCCAAGCCAAGGTGCTGGTGGGTTCCATCAAGATGGAGTTGAGCGGCTACAGCGGCTTGGCCCATCCGATCGCCAAGGTGGATTGATCCACCGTTCTCTTGTCCTCCCATTGCGACCCTCTCCCTCGGAGAGGGCAGGGTGAGGTCATGAACATCGCACCCGGTAAAATCAACGGGGCGGTAGTTGCGTTACTACCGTGCCTTGTTGCATTCTTGCGGTACAATGAAGACTTGGCACTGGTGGACGATCGGCGTTGGTGGCGTTTCCGTGGCCACTTCCGTAGCGCTTACCACCGACCTGGCGCCGCATGTGGAGTACGTGCCGGAGAAAGTGGTGGTGCTTGAGGATACGGTACCGGCAGCACCAAGCGCATATGGCATCCCGTTGAGCGGCTTTGAATTGGAGCGCAGTTCGGTGAAGAACGGCAATACGTTCGGGGACCTGCTCGCCGAGCACGGGGTCAGTGCCGCAACCGTCGATAGTCTGGTGCGGATCGCGGAGCCGATGTTCGATGTACACCGCATGCGCGCGGGACATCCGATCGCCTTCATCTTCAAGGATGACGGCACGCACTCACCGCAATGGTTCGTGTATGAGGCAAGTCCCGTTGAGCACATTGTCTTCTCGCTTTCGCCGCTCAGTGTTCATGTGCACGAGCGGCCCGTTGTCGTTCATGAGCGCGCAGTGGCGTGCACGGTGACCGGTGCGTTGTGGAATGATCTATCGTCCTGCGGAGCCGACCCGGCGCTCGCCATGCAGTTGGCGGAGGTATTCGCTTGGACCGTGGATTTCTACCGCATCCAGAAAGGCGAGCAGTTCACCATCGTGTACAACGAGAGCACGGTGGACGGGCAGCGATACGGCGATCCCGAAGTGTTGGGTGTGCGCTACACCACTGCCGACCGCGCAACTGAGGCCATCCTCTTCAGCATGGACTCGACAGAGACCTATTTCGATCGCGATGGTAACAGCTTGCGCAAAGCATTCCTGAAGGCACCGTTGAAGTACAGCCGTCTGAGCAGCGGCTTCACGCAGCGGCGCTTCCACCCGGTACAGAAGCGCTTCAAGCCACACTTGGGCACTGACTACGCTGCGCCATACGGTACACCCATCCTTACAGTAGGCGATGGCACTGTCGAAGCCACGGGCTACACCGCTGGGAACGGCAACTTCGTGAAGGTGCGCCACAACGGGACCTACACCACGCAATACTTGCACATGCGCAAGATCCTGGTGCGTAAAGGCCAGAACGTGCAACAAGGCGATGTGATCGGCGAGGTGGGCAGCACGGGGCTCGCGACCGGTCCGCACGTGTGCTTCCGCTTCTGGAAGAATGGTGTGCAAGTGGATCACCGCAAGGAAGAGCTTCCGAAGGCCGAGCCCGTAGCCGAGGAGGACCGTGCCCGGTTCTACGATGTGCGCGATGCGATAGTGGCCAAGATCGACGACGCCCAACGAAAGGCTGAGCGCCGAGATCCCGTTCAGTTCTGATCGGCGAGATCGACGATCTCCTGGTACCGGTGCGTGGCTGGTGCACCGGTCTTATGCGTAAGGGCAGAGTTGAGCAAGGCCTTCGCCAATACGTGGTGCGGCATCGGCTTGTACTTCGCCCAGCTACCGAACAGAAGCGGCGATATCACCCGCATCGCGCCGATCCCGATGCGCTCCCCGATCCTCCTTTCCTTCCTGGGGCCAGTGAGAATGGAAGGCTGGAAGACGTTCAAGGAGGGTAAACCCAGTGCCTTCAGGCCCTCTTCCGTGCCACCCTTCACCTTGTTGTAGAAGAAGCGCGAGCGGGCATCGGCGCCCACAGCACTGACGACACAGAAGGCGCCGTTGCAATGGTCCTTCGCCCAACCGCTCAGGCCAAGCACCAGGTCATGATCCACGTGGATGAACTTCTGCTTGTCGCCATCCACGTTGCGCATGGTGGTACCGAGACAGCATATCACCGCATCCACGCGCGTGTCGCGCAAACCGCTGAGCAGGTCGCCCCCAGCAGCCACCCATTGCTCCAGCTTCGGGTGAGACAGGTCGAGCCTCTTGCGCACAAGCACGACCACCTTGGCCACCCGTGGATCACCCAAGGCCAGCTGCAACACTTCGGAACCGACAAGTCCGGTGGCGCCGGCGAGCAGAAGAATAGGGATCATGGCGAAGAAGGTCGGGGAAAAGTAGATGCGCATATTGTTTATCCTGTAAACCTGTTTATGTTTGTGCCATCAAACCGCCAGAATATGGAACGCGACATGACCCCCGACGAAAGTCTGCGCCTCATTGAAAGCATGATCAGCCAAGCGAAGAAGAGCTTCAGTCGCATGAGCTTCTACTTCCTGCTGTGGGGGGTACTGCTCATCGGCGCCATGATCGCCACCTACATCATGCGAGACGCTCCTCCAGGTCCCGTCCAAGGTGCAGCTTGGGGCGTGGCCGGCTTGATCGGTGGCATCCTCAGCTCGATCCACGGTGCGCGGCAAGGCAAGCGCGAACCGGTGAACAATCCCATGGACCGCGTTATAGGTTGGTTATGGGGCGCCTTTGTCATCACCCTGCTCATCACGATCGCCTGCACGGTACCCCATCATCGCGATCCTGGGCCGATGATCACGTTGCTCACGGGCTTGCCCACCTTCATGACCGGCCAGATCCTGCGTTTCCGTCCGCTCATCTTCGGCGGTATGCTGTTCTGGCTTGCGGGGATCATCATGCACTTCACCGATGATGCGTTGCTGCTGACGGTCTTGTATTGCAGTGCGATGTTCTTCGGATACATAGTACCAGGCCTCATGCTCAAGCGCCAAGAGAATGTCCTTCGCCCCGCTTGATCCGCTCCTGCACAATCAACTGCGGCTTGCCGTAGTGAGCTTGCTTGTTGGTGTTGACAGCGCTGAGTTCACCTTCATCGTGGAGAGCACGGGTGCCACTCGTGGCAACCTCAGTGTGCAGATCACCAAGCTGAAGGAGGCGGGGTACATCAGCGTTACCAAGAGCTTCCGCGACAACTATCCGCTCACGACTTGCAAGCTCACGACCAAGGGGCTGCGCGCCTTCGAGAAGTACGTGGAAGCGATCAAGGGCTACCTCGATAGGTGATGATCATCCTGATCCAAGAACATCATGGTTGAAATCAGATCGTACACCCTCCTGAGTTGGATGCATATCGCATCCGCTACGCTGGCCATGGTGCTCGGCCTAATGGTGCTTTTCCGGACGAAGGGCACGCGTTCCCACCGTCGGCTGGGCTTCGTATACGTTTTGAGCATGGCGCTACTGAACATATCGGCGTTCGGCATGTATCGCTTGTTCGGGACCTTCGGTCCGTTCCACGTTGCTGCATTGGTAAGTGCGTCAACGGTGGTCGCGGGCATTCTCGCGATCCTGAAGCGCCCGCGCACACAGCGCCAAGTGGAACTGCATTTGGTTTTTATGTACTGGTCGGTGATCGGCTTGTACGCTGCCTTCTTCTCGGAGCTGATGGTGCGCGTGCGGATCAATGCGGCGTTCATGATCCTTGTTTCCTGTGCCACCGGGGCAACGATCCTTATTGGTGCGTTGTTCCAACGCAAGTTGGTTGCCAAATGGTCCGCTGAAGTGGCGCACATGATCCCCGCTGACCAATCGCGGCATAGGGAATAGAGAGAGGGCATCGCTGCCCTCATCATGGTTCGTCGATCGGTACGGTCGATACAGGGGGTAGTGATCGTTGTGCTCGTCGAGAATTTGGGCCACGTGTGCAACGGCCCCCGTACACCGCCCCATGGAACGGGGTATGGCACGAATGATCGGTAAAGCAAAAGCGCTGGAAGTCTGCGCTTTCGCGGCTGCATTGCTGACCGGAACCGGGTGCAAGAAGGAGACGGAGCTGATCCCCGGTAACCAGGCGCCCGACTATGCCGGTGTGCCCACTGTTATCACGCAGAACTATGTGAACCGACTGTTCATCGATCTCATCGGTCGTGAACCATTGAACGTGGAGATGGACGCGGAAGTCGCGACGCTCGAAGCGGCAACCCTGTCGATCGGTTCGCGCGAAGCGCTCGTGAACAAGCTGATGACCAGCACCGCGTACGTGGAAGGCGACAGCAGCTACAAGCGCGCCTACTACCAACGCCAATATGAGCTGTACAAGAGCCGCTGCTTGGAAGGCGCGAGCGATGACATCATCGATGGCGCAATCGGCGTTGCCGAGCAGAACGCATTGGCCGATTCACTGGCAGGTAACACCCAAGGACTTGGTGAAGCGAACAGCGAGCTGCAACGGTTGCGCAACCTGAAGAACAGCCGTGTGAACTACATGAACGGCTTGATCGGCATCGAAGACGTGATGAGCTACATGGTGTTCAACAGCATCTACGACCAGATCAACATGAACACGTTCAACTTCATCAACGCCACGTTCGATAACCTGCTGCTGCGCTACCCCACGAATGCTGAGTTCAACACCGGATTCTCGATGGTGGAGAACAACGCACCGGGCATCCTCTTCACGCAAAGCGGCCAGAACAAGGGCGACTACGTGCAGATCCTCACCGGTACTACGGAGTTCGAGGAAGGCATGGTGCGCTGGAGCTACAACACGTTCATGGGACGTGAGGCCAGCACATACGAAGTGTACACCGCCATGTCCTCGTTCCACACGGACCTCGACCTGCAGCGTATGCAACGCACCATCCTCATCAGCGACGAATACGCCAATATCAACTAGCATGAACCCCAAGACCCGATCGATGGCGGCATTTGGCTCCTTTCCCCACTGGGGAAAGGCTGGGATAGGGGCCACATTGCTCCTGCTCTTCAACACCTCCTGCACCAAAGAACTCGAGTACGAATTGAACGACGTGCAGTTGAACCCACCCGGCACGATCAAGGACAATGAGAAGACCAACCAGCAGTACGCGGCCATCCTTCACGCGAACCTCTTCCAGGATGCGATGAGCGCGAACGAGCTCTACGAACTGGACCAATGCATCCAGAGCATCGGCGATAAGGAGCTGGCGCGGGAAGTGATCATCAGCAACTTCATGAACAAGCCCGGCGTGATCATCCCTGATGACGCCACGATGCGCGCGGACGTTGCTGCTTTCATCATCGGGACCTACAACCGTTGACTGGTGCGCCAGCCGACGGAAGCCGAGAAGACCTGGTTCCGCAACTACATCGAAGCAGACCCGAACGTGACGCCGGAGATCATCTACTTCTCCTTCGCCATGAGCGACGAGTATCTCTTCTACTGAACGGCCGTACAAACGCCCTTTGCAAATGGACCGCAGGAAATTCATCAAGCGCGCAGGTGCAGCGGCAGCCGGGGCCTTCGTGATGCCCTATATCCTTCCCAGCGGGCGGCTTTTCGCGGCCAGCGGCGGGGGTGGACTTTCACAGCATGTGGTGTTGGTGATGTTCGCCGGTGGTGTGCGCCAGCAGGAAAGCGTGGGACTCCGTTATCTCGCCGATGCGCAGACGGAAGTACATGAGGGGAACATCCTGTACAACATGCTCAACGGCGCAGCGCCGACGCAGAAGATCGTGTACGGCACCGGGCTTGGCGGCATCAACCCCATCCCCGGGCTGCTCAGCCAATCGTTGGAAGCACAAGGCACTTTGTTCGCTGAGATGCGTGCGGTGAACGCTGGACACTATGGTGGATTGAACTCGCTTTTGCAAGGGAATCAGGCCATGACACAGGGCCTCACTTCCAAGCCGCTCAACCCCACCATCTTCGAATACCTGCGGCGCCATGCGGGTGTACAGGCGAGTAAAACGTGGTTCGTTGGTAACACGATCGGCAACAGTGTTCCACTGCTCAACTACAGTGTGCATCCTGATTACGGCGCGCCCTACGGTGCCAACTTCTTCGCGCCCAACATCACGTTCGGTCCGCTCGGCGATCAGTACCTGAGCGATGCCAAGGTGTACCATCCCCAGGACCAGCTGGCGCCGATGTATGAGATGAAGGCCTTCCTCGACAACAGCTTCCAGAACGTCGGCAATGTGGCCACCGGCATCGGCAACACCGCGGATGAGAAACAGGACATCAAGGCCTTTATGGTGGAGATGTTCAGCAAGACCCAGAACGGCACCATCGCACATCCACCCGTGCATGACAACGGTGATGCGCAAACGATAGGCTACGCCTGTGAAGTCATGAAATGGTTCAAGCCGACGCTCACCGTGGTGAACATGAGCTCGGTGGACGGTTGCCATGGCAACTTCACCGGATACCTCGCATCGCTGCACCGCGCCGACCATAGTGTGGGCCACCTCTGGAACTACATCCAGACGCAGATCCCCGAGATGGCGGGCAACACCACCATCATCATAGCGCCCGAATGCGGCCGCAACGATCAGCCGAATGCGATCCGCGACGAGAACGACTGGTATGGCTATGATCACAGCGACGCGAATGCGCTGCGCGTGTTCGGGATGATGGCCGGTGCCGGTGTGCCCAGCAACCTGCGCATCGGCAGCGAAGGCAACCCGGTGGGCATTGCCACCGATGTCGTGCCCACGATCGCAGAACTGCTCGGCATCAAGAGTGAAGTGATGAGTGCTGGTTTCCTCAACCCGGGAACGCTGTCGCTTTTCGATCGCATGTAGGATGAAGCAGGTCCTCCTCATAGCCGTCTTCGTGCTTGCGCTTTTCGCGTGCAGCAAGGAACAGGTGAACCCGTACGATGAACTCGTACACACGTCACCGAACCCTCCGGCCGAGAACCTGCCGCAGGACAACTTCGCTTGGTTGCACCAGCACATCTTCAAGCCCACCTGTGCGAACAGCGGCTGCCACGACGGCCACTTCGAACCCGATTACCGCACCATTGCCAGCGCCTACAACTCCTTGGTGTATGCGCCGGTCATCAACAATGACCCGCAGGAGACCTTCATCTACCGTGTGTTGCCCGGCAACGCGAACCTGTCCTTCCTTCACGAGCGGCTCACCGAGTTCGTACCGAACACCAGTGGGGTGATGCCGTTGGAAACCGTCGGGACCGATTGGCCGACGAACCAAGCCGCATACATCGCCGCCATAACGCAATGGATCCAGAGCGGTGCCAAGGACATGTTCGGCGCAAGTCCGTCTTTGGGCAACCGCGAACCACAGGTGACCGGCATGCTGGCCTTCGCCCCCGGGAACACCAGCAACCCCTTCCTGCGCGGCACCGACCCCGGCATCCAACCGATCGAAGTGACGGGCAGCAGCATCGACTTGTGGCTGGCCTTTGCGGATGACAGCACAGCGTCACAAGCGCTCAGCTACAACAAGGTCAAGGTGTCCACGGTGCTGGGCGGTTTCGCACTCGTGCCGGAACAAACCCTCACCACGAACAGCACACTGAACGGCCCCGATTTCGGCAACAGCAACACCACGTTCACGCACAAGGCCACGCTCGACTTGTCCACCTACGCGCCGGGCACACTGCTCTTTGTGCGCAGCTACGTGAACGATGGCGATCACGCCGACAACACCGAAGTCCCGAACGACGGCACCACGTCGCCGATGCTCGATTACTTCACCATCCTCGTCAACCCATGAAGCAGTTCTTCATAGTGGTAGCGATGATCGTCTTGCTCGCTTCCTGCAAGAAGGAGGAAGTGGAAAGCACACCCCCTGAGATCACATTGGTGAGCGTGGGGCCGAGCACCGTGCTGCAGTTCGATGATCAAGTGACATTACGTTTCAGCTACAAGGATGGCAACGGCGATCTGGGCCAGGACGATCCCGATGCGTACACGTTGTGGGTGAAGGACAGTCGACTGAACGCCGCCGACGGCTATCACATTCCGCCTTTGGCGCCACCCGGCGAGGAGTTGCCCATCCAAGGCGAACTCGACGTGGAACTCGTGCCGCTTTTTCTGCTAGGTCGCAGCGGCGAGGAAACCATGACCTACACCTTCCACATCACTGACCGCGCCGGTCATCGCAGCAACGAGATCGTCACGTCGCCGATCATGATCGTGGACAGTATGCCATTGTGAGCACGCATGCAGAGCATGAAGCATATAACCGTTGGTGTCGCGCTCTCGTTGGCGTGTACCTCGCAGGCCCAGGTGCTTCCGGAGTTCAACATGACCGATACGGTGGTGACGCTCTGCAAGGGCATCCTGCTGGATAGCGAGGACGGGCCCGGCGGGAACATTTACAGCAACAACGAGGACTACACGTTCACCATCGATGCAGGCGGTCCCGTGACCATGGTGTTCGACGAAGTCTTCTGCACGGAGCAAGGTCTCGATATCCTGACTTTCCACGACGGGCCTTCGATCCTTTCGCCGCAGATCGGTCCGGCCTACAGCGGCATTGTTGCGCCACCGCCTATTACCAGCACGAGCTATTACCTGACCGTCCATTTTGTCACGGATGCGAACGTCGCCTACTGCGGTTTCGAAGCGCAATGGACCAGTGTGGTGATCCCGCCGGTGCCACCGGTGATGACCATTCCCACAGCACCGCTCTGCAACAGCAACACGATCAACCTCGCCTTCAGCTACCCGATCCCGTGCGACTCGATCAATACTAGTGCATTCACCATCGCGGGCTCCAACTCGCCGGTTGTCACCAGCGCCACTCCGACCAACTGTGTGGGCGGTGAAACACAGACGATGCAACTCGGCATCGATCCCGCGTTCGATCGCAACTGCCCGTACGATATCGCCTTCACCATCGGCATCCGCGACCGGTGCGATTCGCTCTGGTACTTCACCATCAACGCCAACACACAGATCGCGACCTGTCCGCTCGGTGTACTGATGGAGCTGAGCGAGGACACGATCTGCGCGGGCAGCTGCACCGAACTGTTCACTGATGTGCAAGGCTGTCTCACTTACTCGTTCGCTTGGAGCAATGGGCTGCCGAACAGCGCTGGACCGCATACCGTTTGCCCGACCACCACAACCACCTACACCGTTGATGTCATCGAGAACGGCACCGGCCAGACGGCGACCGGAACCATCACGGTGGTGGTCTTCGATCTTCAAGTGACTGGTCCTGCGAGTGCGATCTGTCAATCGGATGCAGCCTTCGACCTCACTGCAACACCACTTGGTGGAAGCTGGAGCGGCGCTGGCATCATCGACACGTTGGCGGGTACGCTCGATCCGGATACAGCAGGACCGGGCATCCACACAATCACCTATTCCTTGGGCGGATGTAGCGAGGACATCATCATCACCATCGACAGCATGGATGCTGGCGTGACGCACGCCGCATGCCCCGGCACGGCACCTTTCTTCATCCCCTACGCCACACCGGTCGGTGGCACATGGAGCGGACCGAACGTTCAACCAAACGGGCTCTTCGATCCCAGTACGGCAGGCTCCTATCTGATCACTTACACTGCAGGAAGTTGCAGCGACACCGTGACCGTGAACGTCGACAACATCGTTGCACAATCACAGCTCGATACGGTTTGCCAGAGCACCTATCCGTTCGACATCCCTGTGTATCCGTTCGGTGGCCGTTGGAGCGGGCCGGGCATCGTGGATTCGATCTACGGCACCTTCGATCCCGATGAAGCCGGTGGTGGAACGCACACGTTGCTCTATAACATGCATGGCTGCGATATCTCGTTCACGATCCACGTGAAACCCATCGACATCGGGTACGATCGCAGCGCTTGTCCTTCACAACCTCCCTTCGTGCTTACCCCTGCTGCCATACCTGCCGGGGGAACATGGAGCGGTTTGGGCATCGCCGATGCGAACACCGGACTGTACGATCCCGCCCAAGCCGGACTTGTCTGGGATTTGGTCACATACGCCGCACCGAACGCCTGCATCGATACCATCGGCATCCTGGTCGGTTGGACCGAGGTTGATGATGACACGCTCTTCTTCTGTGAAGGCGATGATGAGCTGATCCTCGACGACAACACCACGGGCCGTACGCCATGGGATGGTGTGTGGACAGGTGCAGGGATCACACAAGACAGCGACGGGAACTACTTTTTCGATCCCGTGATCGCCGGCATCGGTGAGCACTTGTTGCACTTCGATGCGAACACTTGCGGCGATAGCATGATGGCCATCGTGCACCCTGCTACCCTCGGCGTGCCGGACATGACGGTGTGCAGCGCGACAGGTCCTTTCCTGTTGGCATCGGTGCCGGCAGGTGCCACGTTCTCCGGCAATGGCGTATCGAGTACTGGTGTGTTCGACCCGGCCCAAGCGGGAGCAGGTGTGCATGCGATCGTATACGATGCCCCGGCCGGTTGCTCAGATACGGTCAACATCGATGTCTATCCGTTCCAGCAAGCAAGCATCAGTGGCGTGCAGGACACGTACTGCAGCAACGACGAATTGGTGAGCGTGCAACTGTTCCCTCCAGGTGGAGTGTTCACAGGTTTGCCCGATACGCTCTTCAATCCTGCACTGCTCACCAATGGTACCTACACGCTGGTGTACAGCGTCGGCTTCGGACAGTGCTTCAGCAGCGACACGTTGGTGTTTGAGGATCACCAGGAGCTCAGCACCCAGATCCTGGTGAGCAACAACCCGATTTGTGGTGATGGCGGCACCGTCATTGAAGTGGTGCCCTCGGGCGGCAATCCGAATTATCCGGTCAGCTACCAATGGAGCGATGGCGCCTTCCCCATCGAGACCAACGCGGTGAGCCCGGATAGCACCACGTTCTATGTCGTCACCACGAGCGATGGTTGCAGCGATCCCGTGATCGACACCGTGCTGATCACAGTGCACCCCCCGTTCCAAGAGCAATTCAACTTCAGCGCCATGCAGTGTTACGGTGAACCTGGTTACGTGGCTGGAAGCGTGAACGGCACCGGCAGCTTCACCTTCACATGGGATGCAGGTTCGATCCAGACAGGCGATAGCGTCAACCTGCCCGCTGGCGAATTGGTACAAGTGCATGTCGAGAACGATGCGACCGGTTGCAGCCACGACACGCTGATCCAAGTTCCAAGCTGGCCTGCGATCACCGCGCTCTTCAGCGCGAACCCCAATGAGCCCTGCGTGCCGTGGGAACAGCGCGATGTAACGTTCATCGACCTGAGCAACAATGCGGTCGGTGGTCATTGGGTGATCGATGGCGACACAGTTCCCTATTCACCCGGAACGGACCCCAACTACGACCTCGGTCATGCCGGATACTACAGCGTGGATCTGGTGGTGTACAACATCGGTGGCTGCGCCGACAGCATGAGCCTCGAAGTCTGCATCCGCGACAGCGAAGCCATCTTCCTGCCCGATGCCTTCAGCCCGAACGGCGATGGCAGCAACGACGTGCTGTTCGTTCGCGGCGGAACGATCGCCGACATGGGCTTCACGCTCTACGACCGCTGGGGAAGTCAAGTGTTCGCCAGCAGCAACGTCGACCACGGATGGGACGGCAACAACAACGGAGCACAGAGCCCGAGCGGCGTTTACCTGTACACGTTGCACGCAACAACCACCGAAGGCGAGGTCATTGATCGCACGGGCAATATCACGTTGGTACGATGAGCACGCACATCTCCAGCCGCACAAATGCCGGCCACGGGCCACGGGACACGGGCCACGGGCTGCTTGCTCACTCTTCAAAGCTCATGGCTCGAGGCTCGAAGCTCGCAGCCCTCGCGCTCACACTCTCACTCTCTCACGTCCTCTTCTCACAGGACATCCACCTGAGCCAGTTCTTCAATGCTCCCTTGGTGTTGAACCCTGCCAACGCCGGTGATATCGAAGGAGACCAACGGGCTGCACTGATGTACCGCACACAATGGCAGAGCGCCGGAAGTCCGTTCCGCACGCAAGCTTTCAGCTACGATCTGCCGCTGTTCCGCCAACGGATGAAAGGCCGCTACCTCGGCGTGGGTGTTCACCTCTTCGGCGACAAAGCGGGCAACACCAAGTTCGGCGATACACAGGGGAACCTCAGCGTGAGCTATGCGATCAAAAGCGGCAACGAGAGCTTGTTGGCGTTCGGGATCCAAGGCGGCTATGGTCAACGTAGCGCGGTGCTCAACGGCATGCGTTGGGACAGCCAATTCAACGGTGCGGGCTACGACCCCGATCTGCCAACGGGCGAAACGATGGCCGATGCAAGCACCAACTTCGTGGACTTCGGTGCCGGCGTGCTTTGGAAGGGGGAGATGAAAAGCGGCGCGCTGTGGAAGACGGGTGCTTCAGTGTACCACTTGAACCAACCGATGGTTTCGCTCTTCGGCAGCAATGATGACCGGCTATTGCGCCGCTATGTGGTACACGCAGAGATGCGCTTCGAAGGGAAGAAATGGACCTGGCTGCCGAAAGTCTATGCGCAGCAACAGGGTGGCGGACGCGAGGTCGTGATCGGGGCGCTGATGCACCGGCGCATCAACGTGGACAGCCGTTACACCACGCACAAGAACAGCAGCGCGATCTACATGGGTTGCTTCTACCGCTGGAACGATGCGGTGGTGCCCACGCTCCAGTTCGAATGGCAACGGAAACTCGTCGCGGCGCTCAGCTACGACGTGAACGTGAGCCGCCTGCGTGCGCAAACGAGCATGCGCGGTGGCATGGAAGTTTCGATCCAGTGGATCGGTGTCTTCGACGACAAGCGCATGAAGCTGTCGAAGAGCAAAGTGTATTGACCCGTTGGGCCGCGCAGTGTTGGCTGTGGCAAGGTCAACCGCCCCAATGGAACCGCAACTTGTCCATGCCATCGTCGCCCATACCGATCGCGGCGCGGCGTTTCTCGTGTCCAGGAACAAATTCTTCGGGTCTTAGGCCATTGAAGATCCCATAGGGAATTGGCCTACCTTCTTCGTTAGCCAGATCATCGAAGCAAGTCGCATACACACGCGGGTAGATCAGCCCTTGTTTCAACCAACGCTTGAAGTGTTTCTGCTTCTTCTTCGTGAGCTTGGAAGAGCAATGGATGACGAACGTCTCAAATTCCAGGTTCACACCATAGGTCGCGATCGAAGGGACCGGCACCTTCCCCGAGATGATGCTGTCCAGCAATAGGTCGTGTTGCTCAACAACCGCATCGTAGGCAAGTTGTGCTTCAGGTTGCGTCGCCGGGTCGAACCAGCCTAAGGAATCGATGACGAACTGGTGCCGGGCATTCAGATGGCTGACCACGGTTGGCATTCCCGGATTCGGGCCATCGACAAACTGCGGAAAGGAAAGCCAGAGGGCCTCGCACTCGGCTACTACGCTTTCATACCACAGCGAGTCCGCTGCGGTACTGTACTGCGGTGGCGAAATGAAGAGCCAGCCCAACGAGGCACGTTGCTCAATGCTCTTCAAGTAGGAAACTCGCGCAGAGGCCGTATCACCGATTGCCACTTGGCACAGTGCCCGCGCAAAGGTCTCGGTCGGCATCAGGCCGTAGCGTTTTTCCAGTTCGTGCAACAACTCCAAAGCCTTGTTGTGATCGCCCTTCAGCATTTGTTGCTGCACAACCAGCGATCGCTGATGGTACCGGATGTAGTTCTTGGCTCCGGCTGGGAGATACGCCGTCAGTGAAAGCAGGACCAGTAAGAGGCTGCGGGTCAACATATCGCGGTGGATTCAGCAGGGCAGATCGCGGCCAAAGCGTCAATCCACCTCCACCCAATCCCCACCGTCCTTGATCAATGCGATCAGCTCATCCACGGCTTGTGCCGAAGGCACATTGCGCTTCACCACGTTCTTCTCCTTGTAGAGCGTGATCACGCCGGGGCCAGTGCCCACATATCCGTAGTCGGCGTCGGCCATCTCGCCCGGGCCGTTCACGATGCACCCCATGATGCCGATCTTGACCCCTTTCAGGTGGCTGGTGCGCGAGCGGATCTTCGCGGTGGTCTCCTGTAGATCGAAGAGCGTGCGGCCACAGCTCGGGCAACTGATGTACTCCGTTTTGCTGATGCGCGTGCGCGTAGCTTGAAGGATCCCGAAGGCCGTGCGGTTCACCAGTTCATCGGTACCGCATTTCTCCGGACAGATCATCACGCCATCGCCGAGGCCGTCCAAGAGGAGCGCACCCATATCGGTGCTGCTGTGCAACAGCAGTTGCTGTTCGTTCAGGCCCACGTAATCGCGACCGATGATCACCGGCACTTCACACTTCGCTTCCATCAACTTGAAGAAGGCCGCGCGTTGCTCGGCCATGCCGTGCGCGTTCTCGGTGTCGAGCAGCACCACGCATGTCTCGTCTTCATCCAATGCCGCGATCAGTTCTGGTGACAAGTCGCTCAGTTCGGCGTAGATGAAATTGAGGTCGGGATGCGTTGCTGCGCCGCCGAGGAAGTCCGCTGGGCGGAGGAAAGGGTAGTGGCGCGGCTTGTTTCGGTCCTTCAGCCAGGCAACGTGCTCTTGGATCACACCCAGCGTGCCGGGGATCTCGAAGCTGAGATGATGATCACCGATGAAGAGATAGTCGCAAGCCTGGTCGGTGAGGTTCCATTTGTCCAAGGGCACACTATAGTGGTAGCCCCAGCTGAACAGCGACGCGGCCGTGATCTTCTCTTTCGTACTGAGGTCGGCGATCACCACCGGGACATGTCGCGCGCCGATGTTGAGGACCTCATGTGTCTTGCGGCGCTGATGCCCGAAGGGATCCAGGGGTACATGGTGCACCTCCGCGATCGAAGCATGCCCGCGACGCGTGGTATAGCGATCCAACAGCGCTTGCGCCACGGGGATCTCCGCTTCCGGTTCTTCGGTCAGTGATACGCGCACCGTATCCCCCAGCCCGTCTTCCAGCAACGCACCGATGCCAACGGCGCTCTTCACGCGGCCGTCTTCGCCATCGCCGGCTTCGGTAACTCCGAGATGAAGGGGATAGTCCCAGCCCAGCGCCATCATCTTGTGTACGAGCAGGCGGTAGGCCTGCACCATCACTTGCGTGTTGCTGGCCTTCATGCTCAGCACGATGTTGTGATAGTTCTCGTCGCGGCAGATGCGCAGGAACTCGAACGCGCTCTCCACCATTCCAAGAGGCGTGTCGCCGTAGCGGTTCAGGATGCGATCGCTGAGGCTGCCATGGTTGGTGCCGATGCGCATGGCGGTGCTGTGCTCCTTACAGATGCGCACCAACGGCGTGAAGCGTTCGCGGATGCGATCGAGTTCTTCATCGTACTCTGCGTCGGTGTATTCGCGCTGCTCGAACTTCTTCTTGTCGGCGTAGTTGCCGGGGTTCACGCGCACCTTCTCCACGATCCGCGCCGCGATCTCCGCTGCGTTCGGCGTGAAGTGGATGTCGGCCACCAGCGGTGCCTTGAAACCCTGCGCGTGCAACTGCTTCTTTATCTCCGCCAGGTTCTCCGCTTCCTTCTTGCTGGGTGCGGTGATGCGTACCAGTTCGCAGCCCGCCTTGATCATACGGATGCTCTGCGCCACCGTGGCCGTCGTGTCCATGGTGTCGGTGGTGGTCATGCTCTGCACCCGGATAGGGTGATCGCCGCCGATGCCCACAGTACCTACCATCACCTCGCGCGTGCGCCAGCGCTCGTAGCGCGTGAGCGAAGGGCAGTAGTAGGTCGGGGAAACAACGGCTTTGGACATGGTGCGAAGGTATTCCCGCGCGTTGGTCGGAAGCACTACACAGGAAGTGAGTTGCAGCGGAGAAAGTGCGGCGGGTTGGTCAGAAACCCAAGCCGATGCGAACACCCAAGAAGAGCACCGGCACGATATCGTCCACCTCCTTCGTGGAGTACTCGTACTGAAGGGCGATCGGGTCGAAGGTCTCCTGCACAATGATCATTCGGCGGTCCCGAAGTCCAACACCGCCATAGAAGTCAACCAGCCAATTGCTCGTTGCACTTAGCGACTGATGGCCGAACAACAACCGGAGATCGTTGTAGACACGGGAATCATGGAACTTCTCATCGGTGATCTGCCTCGCACTGTCCTTCGCCGAAATGTCCTTTGCGTATTCAAGGTGAGCGAACTCCAATTCCATGTACGTACCGGCCGGCTCAAGATCATCACCGAAATAATAGCGCGCAGCAATGTGGAAGCTGGGCTTGGCAATGATCTTGGTGCCCTGCCCGAAATCGTCCACTTCATCGGCATCAAGGTTGAAGTTGATGTAGTTGCGCCACGTCATGCCGAATCCGAGCTGGGCGCTCAAGCGATTGCTGAGCGCACGCTCGTAGTAGATGGGGATCTCGCCGCGCAAAAAGAGCAGCGGGTTCAACTTCAACGCGTTCTTCACCACATCAACAGTATCGAACTGTGCGGCCATCCGCTCGCGGTACAGTAGCACTTTCGTGCGCGGCTTCACCTCTTGCTGGGCCCTGAGCCCTATGGCGGTCAACAGCACCATAACCAGCACCAGCATGCGCAAACCCTGCATCGTCGTTCTTGCTATCATCGTGGCCAATGTAACGCGCCGCATGGGCACGGCACGAAGACGGGACACCTACGGCCATGGTTGCGTTATGGCCTGCTGCTGAAGGGCCGTCACCATCTTTGCCGACCCTCCACGAAACTGATGTCCACCACACTAGCCGATATCCAGCGCCCCATTGCGGCCGATCTGGTGGTGTTCGAGGAGCGGTTCAGGGAAGCGATGAAAAGCCGTGCGGCGTTGCTGGACCGCATCATGCATTACATCGTAAAGCGCAAGGGCAAGCAGATGCGGCCCATGTTCACGTTGCTCAGCGCGAAGGTCTTCTCACCCATCGGCGAGAGCGCTTACACGGCAGCCAGCCTCATTGAACTGCTGCATACCGCTACGCTCGTGCACGACGATGTGGTGGATGGAAGTCCGTTGCGCAGGGGCTTTTTCAGCATCAACGCCCTATGGAAGAACAAGGTGGCCGTGCTGGTGGGCGACTACTTGCTGAGCCGGGGCCTGTTGCTCGCAGTGGACAAAGGCCAGTTTGAGCTGTTGCGGATCGTGAGCCGGGCCGTGCGCGAAATGAGCGAGGGCGAATTGCTGCAGTTGGAGAAGGCCCGTGGCCTCAATTTCAGCGAGGAGGTGTACTTCGACATCATACGCCAGAAGACCGCCAGCTTGATCGCCGCCTGCTGTGCCAGTGGTGCCAGCGCGGGCGGTGCAACCGTGGAAGAAGTCGAGCGCATGCGGCAATTCGGTGAACTCACCGGCATCGCGTTCCAGATCAAGGACGACCTCTTCGACTACGGAAGTCCCGATGCCGATGCACAGTTGATCGGCAAACCGACCGGGCTCGACATCAAGGAGAAGAAGTTGACGCTGCCGCTGATCCATGCCTTGCGCAACGTGTCCAGCGCCGATCGGCGCTGGATGGTGGATACCGTGAAGAACCATAACGACAACGACCCATCGGTGCAGCGCTTGATCGCCAAGGTGACCGAGGCCGGGGGTATCGCCCATGCGCACACCCGAATGTTGGAATACCGCGATCGGGCCTTGGAGGTGCTCAGCACGTTCCCTGCGAACGACGCGCGAACGGCTCTTGAGGGTCTGGTTCAAATGACGGTCGAGCGCAAACGGTAAGGGCAACGCTATCGTCGCCACTACTTTTCGCCCACCATGAAGCTCTACTTGCTGCTTGCTGTATTGATGCTCGCGTGCAACACGCCAACACCAACCGGGAACACGAAGCCCACCGCGGATACCGCTACCCTACCATCGCCGCCCGAGAGCGTGCCGGTCATCGACGGGCTTGAACAGATCCGCACGACCGATGGCCGGATCAGCATGGAGGGATACAAGCGCGGTGGTGAACGCCATGGTGTATGGACGAGCTACACCAGGAATGGTCGGGTGAAAAGCAGGACGGCCTATTCCGATGGCAAACAGCACGGTGAGTGCGTGGTGTTCCGGGAGAATGGCCAGTTGTACTACACAGGCCGGTACGAGCAGGGTAAGGAAGTCGGAGAGTGGAAGTTCTACGGTCCCGACGGGGAGCTGGAAAAGACAGTTTTGAAGTAAACGGGATCCCCGTCATCCATTGTCATCCTGACGAGACCAGCCGCACCCGGGCGGCTCACCGACCATCGGTACCTTCACGCCCCTTTCCGGAAAAACCGTGATCCGCCCGGACGCCATACAACAGGTTAAAGACGCCGCCCGCATTGATGAGGTGGTGGGGCAGTTCGTGAACCTGAAGCGCAAGGGGCCGCGCTTCTTGGGGCTCTGTCCATTCCACAACGAGAAGACACCGAGCTTCAATGTGGTGCCGGCCATGGGCATCTACAAATGTTTCGGCTGCGGTGAGAGCGGCGACAGCATCGGCTTCCTGATCAAGCACGAGCACCACAGTTACGTGGAGGCGATCCGCTGGCTGGCCAAGTACTACAACATCGAGTTGCCGGAGGAAGAAGCCACGCCGGAACAAGCAGCGGAGCAGACCGAGCGAGAGAGCATCGCCGTGATCCAAGCATGGGCGCAGAAGTGGAGCAGCGAGCACCTATGGGAAACCGACGAAGGCAAACGCATCGGCCTCTCCTATTTCCACGAGCGCGGCTTCCGCGATGACATCATCAAGCAGTTCCAACTGGGCTACGTGCCGGAGTTCGGCAACGCCTTCAGCATCTCGGCCATTGCCAATGGCTTCAATCCGGAGCTGTTGGAGAAAGCCGGCTGGATCAAGCGTCGAGAGGACGGCAACGCGTGGGACTTCTTCGCCGGTCGCGTCACCTTCCCTGTACATGGACTGAGCGGGCAGATCATCGCCTTCGGTGCGCGCACGCTGAAGAGCGACAAGAAGCTGCCTAAATACTTCAACAGCCCTGAGAGCGCACTCTATGTGAAGAGTCGCTCGCTCTACGGTATCGCCTTCGCCAAGAAGGCCATCGTAGAGCAAGGCACTTGCTTGTTGGTTGAAGGCTACACCGACGTGATCAGCCTGCACCAAGCGGGCATCGCGAACGTGGTGGCAAGCAGCGGGACAAGTCTCACGGTGGAGCAAGTGCGGCTCATCAAGCGGTACAGCACCAGTGTCACCATCCTGTACGACGGCGACCCTGCGGGCATCAAGGCATCGCTGCGTGGCATCGATCTGATCCTGGCCGAAGGGCTCAGTGTGAAAGTGGTGCTCTTCCCCGACGGCGAGGACCCCGACAGCTTCGCGCGCAAGCGCCCCAGCAGCGAAGTGCTCGACTTCATCGCCAAAGAGGCCAAGGACTTCATCGTCTTCAAGGCCGACATGCTGGTGCGCGAAGCCGAAGGCGATCCGGTGAAGAAAGCCGCGGCGATCCACGAGATCGTGGCGAGCATCGCGCTGGTGCCCGATCATGTGTTGCGCTCATTGTACTTGCAACAATGCAGTCGCTTGCTCGGCGTGCAGGAGCAGGCGCTGATCAGCGAGATGAACAAGGTGCTGCGTCAGCAGTACCGCAAAAAGGTCGGCGGCGAAGAGGTACCTGCTGAAGTCCTCTCGGCCGATGTTGCACCACCGCAACAGGAGTTGCAGGACCTCGGCACGCAGCCGCAGGAGCGTGAACTGCTGCGCCTGTTGTTGCAGTATGGACATGTGCCCTTCATGCCGATCTACGCGGAGTTCAGTCCCGATGCCGAAGTGCAGATGGTGACGATCGCCGATTGGATCTTCCAAGAGCTTGAAGTGGACGACCTGAAGCTGCACGACCAATTGGTGAACGCCGCATTCGGGGAATACCGGCAACAAGGGAATAGCGAACCCGAAAGCCGTCTGCGCCACTTCATCGAGAACCCGAGCGAAGAACTGAAGGGCTTTGTGCTGTCACTCATTACCGAGCGCCACCAGTTGGACGATTGGAAGCGTCGCAAGATCCACGTGGTGCACGAGCGCGACGAGTTGCGCACGACCGTGATGCTGACACTGCGCCGATACAAAGAGCGATACGTGGACCTGCTGTTGGCGGATAAGTCGGATGCGATCAAGACAGCCGATGAAGTGGACTGCGAGATCCTGATGAAGGAGAAGATCGCACTGGAGAAGTTCCGCAGTTCGCTATCGGCTGAGAGCGGACGGGTGAGCGTGGGCTGAGCCTCGGTGCCGCTACTTTCGTTGTGCCTTGCACACGCACCATCACGCGCATACCCACCCCGCGCACGACCACACCGATGGTCATGCGCACCATCGTGTGCATGCGCCTACCACCGGGGCCTTGCGTGCTGCGTTCTTCCTCAACACGACGTTCGCCATTGTAGAGGCCATCGGCGGGTTTTGGACGGGCAGTCTTGCCGTGCTTACCGATGCCTTGCACGACACCGGCGATGCTGTGGTGCTGGGCGCTGCCTGGTGGCTGCAGGGGTTGGCGATGAAGGAGCGCGACTCCCGATACTCGTACGGCTACGGTCGCTACAGCGCGTTGGGGGGTTGGCTTGGCGCGGGTGTGCTGATCGTGGGCGCCGTGCTGATGTTGTGGAACGCCGTGCCCGCGCTTTGGCATCCAGGCACGCCGCAAGCGAAAGGCATGTTACTGCTGGCCGTCTTGGGCGTTGCGTTCAACGGGTTCGCGGCTTCGCGCCTGCACGGCGGCCATAGCCTCAGCGAGCGCGCCATGTACTTCCACCTGCTGGAAGATGTGCTCGGCTGGGTGGCAGTGTTGGTTGGTGCACTGATGCTCATGGCCACTGGCTGGGCTTGGATCGATCCTGCGCTCAGCATCGGCATCAGCATTTTCATCCTGTACAACGCCGTGCGCACGTTGCGGCGCGGCACCGACATCCTTATGCAGGCCGTGCCAGCGGAGCTCCATGAAACCAAGGTGCGCGAGCGGCTGCTGAAGATCCCGAACATCACCGACGTACACGACCAACACGCGTGGACCTTGGACGGCAACTACACTGTGCTCACGCTACACCTGGCCGCTAGTGCATCGAACGACGCGGACCTGTTGCGTGTGAAACAGCAAGCCCGCGCAGCACTGCGCGATATGGGCGTACACCATGCGACCATAGAGTTGGAGTTACCTGGCGAAGAATGCGCGGTGAAGCAGTGAAGCGCGGGCGGCAAAGCAGAACGGCCCCGCGACAAGTCGAAGGGCCGTTCCGGCAGAGTACCTAGAGGATCACTCGAACACGATGGTGCGCGTGGCGCGACCATCGGCAAAGCGGATGGTGATGTGATAGCTGCCACTGGCGAGGCCATCGCGCTGCACAATGGTGCGCTGTGCGTTCACCGCGGTGCTGCGAACCAAGCGTCCATCAACAGTATGCATGTCGTAGCCGAGCACCAAACCAGCAGGGCTGTCGATCGTGATGGCATCGGTGGCGGGGTTCGGCTGAAGCACCATGGCAGCGGCAGCAGTTGGTTCGTCGATGCCAATGGGTGTTCCGATACAGACGCACAATGCCGACCATTGATCGTTGAGCGTGTTCGGGTTGTTGTCGTTGCATGCAGTGCCCGGCAAAGCGGGACCACCCTCCACACCGAGACAATCCTCACCGCAGGGTGGTTCGGCATTGGTGTAGGACACTACCACCGTTGCGACGGTCGCTGCGCAGGGCGCTACGGTAACCCGGTACTCGTAATTACCAGGGAAATCAACGAGCGCGTTAAGGTGTGCATTGAAACCGTTCAACATCGAGAACCCGTTCGGGTCGTACCAAGTGCCGGTGGTGGACGGATTGCCGGTAAGCACCGTGTTCAACGTGAACGAAGTGTCCGTTTCGCACACCTGAACGGACCCGCCTATGCCCGCGTTGCCCGGTTGCGTTACAGTTACAGTAACGGTTGCTGTCGGCTTACCACAAGGCGGACTGCCGGGCCCCGTGTATCAATACGCTCCACCCTCGCGGTTACCCTGG
>CADECG010000003.1:0-28451 GCA_902825795.1 uncultured Bacteroidota bacterium | reverse complement strand
GGCCGCCACGGGGTTGCCTTGATATGTCCACGAGCCGTTGGCATCGGGTGTTCCACCCAATATGGGGAATAGCTGGAAGGCCGGTGCGTTCACACACACTTGCTGCGATCCGTTCAACCCCGCGTTGCTATTGGGCGTGTAGGTAACGAGGATCTGTTGCATGGTATCCACGCACGGGAAGTTCTGATCGAACTCGTACGTGTAGAACCCTTGCTGGCTTTGGCCGGGATCGAAGATGCCGTTGGTTACGGTGGTGCCGTTCGGATCCAACCACACACCACCTGGGTCCGGAGTTCCACCCAAGAAGGAGATGAGCGGCGAGTTGGGGTCACTGTTGCAAAGGGTAACCTCGTTGTACAAACCGGGGTCGGGGATCGTCGCTGGCGTTACGGTCTTGTTGCCGGTCCACGTGTCCACCATGTTGCCGTTGATCCAGAGCTGCCCGATCACAGAGTAGCTGCCGGCCACATACGGTCCGCTGGCGGGAGTAGCTTGGCTGAACGGCGTTTGACCGCCGCCGCCGCCGCCGCTGCAATAGAGATTGATGGTGATGGTGAATCCCGAAGGGGACACGTCGAAACTGTCCGGGGCATAGTTCTGTCCAGGGAAATTCCCGATCAGGTTCATGGCGATATAATCGCACTCGTCCGGTGCGCTCGGGTTCCAAGTCACATTGTTGAGGTTCTGGGCCGATGCGATTACGCCCACAGCACATGCAACGGAGAAAAGCAATGATCGGATCATAGGTGAGATGTTTTCGCTGACCGCCATGTGCGGTGCGCCCAAATGTAGGAGGGCTGGTGTGGAGGTGCCACCCGGTACATTCGGCCGGTGAACACCCGTTGGTCAATAGCGCTCGCACTTTTCCTGACTTCCTCCGTTGCAACAAAGGGGCAGGACGTGGTGATCAACGAGCTCCGCAGTTCGGGGGAAGGCCCTGATGTGGTGGAGCTGCTCAATACCGGCGATCGGCCGGTGGAACTCTCCGGGATCCGCTTCAACCTGAATGAACGAACGGCCCAATTGGTCAACCATGCCACCTTGGGCAAGGGCGGTCGTTGCGTGATCGCCTTCGGCCACGACTTGCCCGACAGTGTGCTTCATGTACCGTTCGGTCTGCCGAAAAATGGCGGAACGCTCTTGCTGGTTTCACTTGATGGCCTGAAGATCCTCGACGCGTGTACCTGGCCGTCCATGCCGGGCGACGTATCGATAGGCCGCCAACCCGATGGCGGAAAGGGCTGGAGTTTTTTCTCGGAGCCGAGCTTCGGTTTGGCAAATGCCATCACCCCTACCCTGCGTCGGATCGCCGCAGTGCCGTGGTCTGAAAGTTCCACGGGGCTGGAAATGATTCAGGAACAGATCATCCTACGCGCCGAACAAGGTGACCGTATCCGTTTCACAAAGGATGGCACTGATCCAACCGCAGAGCACGGTACCGAATACTCCGCGCCCATTGTGATCGACCGCAACACGGTAATCAAGGCCCGTGCATTCGGGGAGGGTGCATTGCCGAGCAACACCTTCACACGAACGGTTCTGCCGGGTGGCACGAACGCAATGGCCGTAGCGGTGAACCTGGAACCGAATGACGCTTGGGACGGCGGATCAACATCTGCAACGGTGGAACTGTTCGGCTTCGGTGGTGCAGGAGCGCAACCGGTTGTCATTCGCGAAAGCGGAAGTGGTTCGCGTAGCTACCCAAAACGGAATTTGAAAGTTGACGTGCACGGCAGGCGCACGCTTCCATGGCCCGGTGGCACCATGGGCAAGGAGGCCATCCTGCGTGCCGATGCTACACCGCACGCCTTCCTCCGCAATCTTTTCATGGAAGTGGTTGCCAGCAAAGCGGGAAGTCGCGTAGATGTACAGACCTCTCTTCCAATGGAACTGTACCTGAACGGCACGTACCACGGCCTCTACCGCTGGATGCCGCCGAAAGATGAAGAGTGGCTCTGTGCGGAACATGGATACGAGGCACTCGATATCCTGCATGGGCCATCGCTCCGGAAGATCGAAGGTGATCGCTCGCACTTCCACACCGCCTACGAAGCACTGCTTTCCGGTGAACCACTGGATACGCTCGCAGCGTCCATCGACATGGGCAGCCTGATCGAACTGGCCTGCCTCGACCTATGGAGCGGCCGTGCAGATCACGATCTGAACGTGCGCTGCTGGCGACCGAAAGAAGCCGGCGGAAAATGGCGCTGGGTATTGTACGACATGGATCTATGGGCACCGGTGGATGACAACAGTCTCGCACGCATGTGCGGAGAGGCTGTGCCCGTGGCGCCCTACCTACCGCAGTTGTTGCACCGGGATGCGACCAGGGACGCATTGCTGGCGCGGATGACCGCGTTGCTTGCCACGGTTCTGGAGCCAGCGAACGCGCGTGCTATCACGGATAGCTTGTACACCGCACATGCTGATGCTTTGGCCCGTGACCACGTTCGATGGAGCGCGGAGATGCAGATCCCGAAACCTGCGCAAATGAGAAGTGATCTCTTGGATTTCACCGTGCGCCGTGCTGCGCATGTTCTCCGCCAACTATCGCTACGCACGGGCTTGAAGCTGCGCTCGATGGAGATCAGTGCGTCCACCGTTGTAGGAGGTATGGTTGAGGTAGAGGGCATTCAATTGCGCACCCTTCCTGCCAACTTCACGGCATTTGCCGGTGTGCCGCTACGGATCCGCGCCGTGCCCGCCGAGGGGTACGCATTCGTTGGCTGGAAACAACACGAAGGTGGCGAGGTGATCACCATCGATCCACTGAAGTCGCACAAGTTGACCGCCGTGTTCAAGCGAACGATCGGTGACGGATCCTCTGATGCGTCAGGCCAACACGGCCTGCAGCAAGCCGGAGAAAATGGCTTGGCCATCGGTGTTCCCTAGCCGGGGATCGGCGGCGCGTTCCGGGTGGGGCATCATGCCGAACACGTTACGTCCTGCATTGCACACACCGGCGATGTTCTCTGCGCTGCCGTTCGGATTCGCATCCGGGGTGATGTTACCCACCGCGTTGCAGTAGCGGAAGAGCACTTGCTGGTCGTCGTTGAGTTGTTTCAACGCATCGGTACTGGCGTGGAAACGGCCTTCACCGTGCGCAATAGGGATGCGGATCGCGCTGCCCTTCAACGCGCTGGTGAGGGCGCTGTCTTTCGTCTGCGGCTTGATGAACACATTCTTGCAAACGAACTTCTGGCCGCTATTGTGGAGCAGCGCACCGGGCACGAGGCCAGCTTCGCAAAGCACCTGGAAACCATTGCACACGCCGAACACCAGGCCACCAGACTTCGCATGCGCCGCTACTTCCTGCATGATGGGCGAAAAGCGAGCGATGGCACCGCTGCGCAGGTAATCCCCATAACTGAACCCCCCGGGAAGCACGACCAGTTCGCAACCACGCAGGTCGTGGTCCTTATGCCACAGACGCTCCACAGGTTTGCCCGAGAGCGTTTCCAGCACATGCAACATGTCCTCGTCGCAATTCGAACCTGGGAACGTGACCACTCCGCACTTCATGCTTTGCCTGCCACGGCGTGAATGCAGCGGCGAGATCGCGAAAGTAGAATGACGGGCCGTGCGGGGCTCAACTCAACCCCATTGCACAGCACATCCAATGGCCAACAACGCCAATAGCGCCACCTCGGCAAGCCATTCGCGCTTGGTAATGATGAACGGATAGGTGATGACCACCGCCAACGGCAGGGCGATCAACACCACTGGGAATTTGCCGTGAATGACCAACTCCAGTCCGATGACCGCCAATAAGGCCCAGCACAGCGCCAGAAAGGCCAACCGACTATTGCGTTCACGCATGATCGTCTTCTGGTAACTGCGCACGTACCCCAACACCCCAAGGGCCAGCATAGGGATGAGCACTACCAATGCCAGGATCATTGGCTTTCCAACGGGAAAAGCTGGGTGCGTGGCATTGAGGATGGCGGCCATGGGCTGCATCGGCGGCTGGGTGGAAAGCCTCAGGATCCCCCAACAGAAATAGAAGGTGAGCGTGGTGCCGGCCAATGGCATGGCATAATCCCGCCAATCGAACGGCCGCATAACGCTCACCGCCGCCCACAGCGCAACGACCATGAACGCATACGGCATGTAGAACAACGCCGCAACCCCGATCAACATACCTGAACCGAAAAGGGCGCCGAACACATTGTTCCGGCCTTGGATGGCCCATGCCCTCCGCAGGGCGAAAAGCAGGGGAATGGCACCGCACAACGCCGGTGTGAGCAGCGGGCCCTTTACAAGGCCCATGATCAGCAGTATCAGGACCGCAGGCATGCGGTTCCGCCTGTCGAACAGTTCGGCATTGTTCGCCGTGCTGGCAAGCAGCGGAGCCAACCAAGCCGCCACCAAAAGACCCAGCAGGCCAGGGAGCCAAGGCCAGAACATGGTGCGTTGGACCAATGCCACATACAAGGGCATACCACCCTGATCCGCAACGGACAGCGGAACAACCGGCTGTTGCCACCAAAGCAGCGCAACGACCGGGAGCAACAGAGCCAGCACCAAGGGCTGGTCGGTACGGAAGGGGGCGGCGAAGAAGCGGATACCGGCCATGGTCAGGAATAGTGCGCGGCTATATTTGCGCGCATTCAGAACACGGCACTATGACAGACTTCTGGTTCGGCTTCGGCCACGGCATGCAATGGCTACTTGATGGGTTGGTCGCTTTGGGCTGGCTGCCTGTTACGGTCTTCACGATCGTGATGGCCATCGGTGCGATCTACTGGATGATGCTCCAAGGCCGTTACAACCGCCGGGCGAAAGAGAAAGGCGAGCACATCTGACCTGCTTCAGGCTTGTTGCGCAGCCGGTGCTTTCACCGATGGCTTGCGCACTAGGTCGTGCCCGATATCGCTCCGGCACATCTTCCCTTCGTAGTTGATCACGGTCGTGGCCATGTAGGCTTTGGTGATCGCGTGTTCCACATCCTTGCCGAAGGCCGTTACGGAAAGCACCCGTCCGCCAGCCGTAACCAAGCGTTCGCCCTTCATGGCGGTGCCGGCTTGGAACACATAGGCATCCTTCACCAGATCGATCCCTGTGATCGGCTTACCGGAGGCATAGTCCCCGGGGTAGCCCTCGTTCGCCAACACCACGCTTACGGCGGTGCGGTCGTCCACATCCACGTGCCGCTCACTGAGCGTACCAGAGGCAATACCCTCGAACAGGTCGAGCAGATCGCTGCGTAACCGGGGCAACACCACTTGTGTTTCAGGATCGCCCAAGCGCACGTTGTACTCGATCACGTATGGCTCACCGTTCACGTTCATCAGGCCCATGAAGATGAACCCTTGGTACGGAATGCCATCCTCGCGCAAGCCGCGCACCGTCGGTGCGGCCACGCGGTCGTGCACCTTTTGCATGAAATCCTTGTCCCCCATGGGCACGGGACTTACAGCACCCATGCCACCCGTATTGGGTCCGGTATCGCCATTGCCCACGCGTTTGTAATCGCGCGCGGCGGGAAGCATCTTGAACGCCTCGCCATCGGTGATGAGGAAGGCGCTGACCTCCGTGCCCCTGAGGAACTGCTCAATGACCACCTTCTCGCCTGCGGCGCCGAAGCTCTTGCCGCTCAGCATGCCTTTCAGCGTTCGTTCAGCTTCCTTGATATCGCTGGTGATCACAACACCCTTGCCCGACGCTAGGCCGTCGGCCTTGATCACATAGGGTGCAGCGATCTTCTGCAAGTGGTCGATCGCGGCGGCCAGTTGATCCTTGCCGAAGCAGCGGTGTGCAGCGGTCGGGATGTTGTGCCGGAACATGAACTCCTTCGCGAATTCCTTACTGCCCTCCAATTGAGCGCCCTGTTGGCGAGGACCGATCACGGTAACACCTTTCAACTGCGGATCGTCGGCTATGCGATCGTGCAGTCCTTCAACCAGTGGTTGCTCTGGGCCTACCACCACCATGGTGATCCTCTTCTCCAAAAGGAAAGCGCGCAACGCCTTGTGGTTGCTGACGTCGACATTGGCCGGACGGCCATGACGGATGCTCCCGGGGTTTCCTGGCGCTACATAAAGTGAATCGAGCAATGTGCTCTGCGCGATCTTCCACGCCATGGCGTGCTCGCGTCCGCCCGATCCGATCAATAACACGTTCATGCCGTTCCGTTTTTCCTGTTGCGCAAAGGAAGCTGCGCACATGCGGATCCGTGAAACAACTTATCGACAGCATGTGCAAGACGCCGCACATACCACAATCGCACACCGGCCACTCGCCGCCTAGCGATCTACAGCACGCTCAATGCTTGTGTTCCACCCGCTTGATACTGCAACCCTTGTTGCGTGTGGTGGCAGGGTCGATCGGCTTGCCAGCGACCATGTTCTTGATCGCATCATCCACATAGTGCGCGGTAACAGCAGCAGCACTGCCCACATTGTCATCGATCGCACCCACGTACGACAACTTCATGTTCTTATCGAAGAGGTATACGTGCGGCGTGGTGCGCGCACCGAACGCATCGGCAACAACATGGTTCTTGTCCAACAGGTAATGACCGTTGTACCCTTTCGCTTTGTAATGTGCCTGCATCTCCACGAAGCTGTCGTCGCCATCGCGTTTTGCTTCGTTACTGTTGACCAGCGCGAAGCCGATATTATTCTGCTGACACAGTTGACCGAGAGCGGGATAGCGTCCCTCCCACCCTTCGCTGCCATCACTGCCCACCACGAAGGGGCAGGACTTGCAGCTGAATACCAACAACAACCCATTGGACCGGACCGCCTCCTTCCGGGTGATCTCTTTGTTGGTGACATCCATCATGGCCACCTCGGGTTTCGGGAGCGCATCGCCAATGGCGAGCGTGGGCAGTTCGTGCGGTGTGGCTGCGAGCATGATGAATCCGGCAGTGGCTATCAGTGATTTGGTGATCATGGCGATGTTCTGTTCGTGTTGGCTGAAAAAGGAGTTCGAAAGTACCCTCGATGTGGTGAACCACAGGTTTGCCCCAAAGCCAAAAACCGTGAATGCTTGGGTGCGTGCCGGGTGGTTCAGAAGACCCGTTCCACAATAGCGCGAACAGCCTCGCTGCGCCCCATGGTATAGAAGTGCAAGCATGGCACTCCTGCGGCCTTCAGCTCCTTGGCTTGCTGAATACCGAATTCGATGCCCATCTGCTTCACTTCATCATCGTTCTTGCAGCGCTCGAGCGCATTGGTGTAGTCCACCGGCAGGTCAATATGGAAAACCTTCGGGAGGAACTTGGTCTGCTTGCGGTTGGTGATCGGCTTCAGGCCCGGAATGATGGGCACTGTGATGCCGTTCGCACGGCACTCGGCCACGAAGGCGAAGTACTTGCTGTTGTCGAAAAACATCTGGGTGACCAGGTATTCCGCACCGGCTTCCACCTTCTTTTTCAAGTAGGCCATGTCGGTGCTCATGTTCAACGCTTCGGGATGTTTCTCCGGATAGCAGGCAGCACCAATGCACAGGTCCGTTGGCGCAGCTTCCTGCTCTTCCTCGTACATGTACTTACCTCTGTTGAGGCTGCTGATCTGGTCAATGAGCTCGACCGCATGTACATGTCCATCACGCTCGGGAATGAAGTGCGGTTCGTTCTTAACCGCATCGCCGCGTAACGCCAGCACATTGTCAATACCCAGGAAGTTGAGCTCGATCAACGCATCCTCGGTGTCCTCCTTGCTGAAGCCCCCGCAGATCAAGTGCGGCACGCTGTCCACATTGTACTTGGCCTTGATCATTGCACAGATGCCCACTGTACCGGGACGTTTGCGCAAGCGGATCTTCTGCAACAATCCATGCCCACGTTCCTTGTAGATCACCTCCTCGCGGTGGTAGGTAACGTTGATGAAGCTCGGCTTGAACTCCATCAAGGGATCGATGCCTTCGTAGATGCTGCGGATGTCGCGGCCCTTGAGGGGTGGGAGGATCTCGAACGAGAGCAGCGTGCCGTTGGCCTTGCGCAGGTGGTCGATGACTTTCATAGGGGCGGCGAAGATATCGGGACATGCATCGCGGCCTCGGCCACGCCCCTTAACGCACCAACGTCACATGCCCCACGAATTCGCGGCCATCGGCCATGGTAAGGATATAGAAATAGGTGCCTTCGCTCACATCCTTAGCATTCCACCCGTTGCGATAGCTCGCGGCTTCGTACACCTTGTTGCCCCAGCGGCTATACACCTTCAGGTCGGCGTTGCTGTAAAACTCCAAGCCCGTGAATTCCAAGTAGTCGTTCAAGCCATCGTTGTTGGGGCTGAAGACGTTGGGAGCGATGATGTCCACCGGCAGGATGTTGTACAGCAGGATGTATTGATCGGTACAACCATCGGCCGTGGTCACGGTGAGGATCACCTCGTAGTTACCAGGAGCAACGAACGTGTTGCCCGGGTTCTGTCCAGTACCTGCGTTCCCATCGCCGAAATCCCACGACCAGTTGATGATGTTGGCACCGTTGCCCAAGCTTGCATCGTCGAATTGCACCGTTGTTCCCGGTGGCGCAGGTGAAAGTGGATCCACCGTGAAGGAAGCCGTAGGGTCCGGCGCGCTCAGTACGTTCACATTGGCCGAAGTCCCGCTGCACCCGTTGGCATCGGTGACCGAAACGGAGTACGTACCGGTACCTACCGTGATGGTGGGATCGGTACTGCCGTTGCTCCATGTGTAGGCGCCGAAAGGCTGTGTCGTGCTGAGCGTTGTGGGCTCGCCCCCACAATTGAAGAGCACACCCGTGATCACGGGTTGCGGCGCAGGATTCTCGGTAACAACGAACGGGTCACTGGTGAGCGGGCAATTGCCCAGTTGCCCGGTAACGGTGTACGATCCGCCACCGACATCGGTGCTTTGGTTCGTGCCGCCATTGCTCCATATATAACTGGCGAATCCACCACTTGCCGTCAGCGTGCTGATCTCACCGGCACAGATCACATCATCGCCCGTGATCGTCGGCGGTGCGCCCGGGCTTGGAACCACTTCCACCACAATTACCACCGTTGTGGTGAGGGCGGGCACGCCATTGTCGGTTCCGGAAAAGGTGATCGTATGGAAACCGACTTCACCCGCAGTGGGGTTGAACTGGCTGAGGATGGTGGCGGTGATGCCGGATGTATTGCTCGTCTCGGTATACGTGCTGAGGCTCGGTGCCGTGGAAATCGCAGTGGTGATCTGCCCTGTTTCCGGCGCGATGAAATCCATTTGGATCTGTGTGAGCTGACCTGCGCACACCACTATCGTGTCGCACAGGAATGAACTGCTGGCGATGGGCGCGATGTTCTGGGTGGAGGAGGCCGTACTGAAAACGAAGTGCTTGAAGTCAAGCCAATCCACACCATCAACGTTTCCGAAAGGACCATCATAGGCGGCCCCCGGCTGATCGAACGTTCCGAACTGAATGTAGTCCACGCCATTGCCGAGGTTCGCCCCGACCACTGCCGGGGATCCCCCAAAACCGTTCACGCCCTGAGAAGCATCGCCTGTGGTCCAGTCCATCTCCTTGTAGCAGAAACTAACGTTACTCCCAGCGCCAAGGATGGGGTCGTTCCCGTCGGTGATGATCAGTTGGATGAAGACCTTCTTGTCCGTGTGCTGTGCATAGTAGCCGCAGTCGTCCCAATTCACGTAAAGCGCAGTGGGCGTCATCTTGTATTTGACCGTGCCACCGTTCAAGCCCATGCCATCGTCGCCCCGTGTATCAATGTCGGCCCAGAAGGGAGCCACCATTACGAAGCCGGCCGTCGGGAAAGGATCGGCGGTGAACGTGCCGTACGGCGCATCGAATGAGATATTGCCGTTGTTGTTGATGTACAAGTTGCTGTAATTCGTTCCGTAGAGGTTGAACTGGAACGGGATGGTGATCAGGCCGCTCGAAAAGTCGTCATTCGGGGCCATGGCCAACGTATAGCTGGCATCGGGCTGTATCCAGCAATCGCAGGCGAAATTGCCTCCGCCTTTCGGCGTCCCTGTGGGCTGCATGGGCGGGACGGCACGGAGTCCAGGTGCGGCCGGACGAACATCGCCAGCGGGCAGGGTACCAGCGGCCTTGCGCAGATCATACTCCCCTACTGGTAACTCGATGGTTTGTGCGATCAACTGAACAGGCACGAACGCCGTTGCCCACAACAGGGCCCTTGAAGATGTGATCATGTCTATGTGGTACAACCGATTGAACTGCTCACTTGATCAACGTCACGTGCCCTCTGTACTCCTTGCGCCCGCCATCGTTCTCTGGGGCGGTTTTCAGTTTCCAAGTGTAGATGCCTTGGGCCAACACTTCGCCACCGTTGCGGTGCTTTCCATCCCAAGCCTGCTGTTGATCGGTGCTTTGGAAGACACTACCACCCCAGCGATCGAACACGATCAGTTCGTACTGATCGGGGTCGCTTCCGACAATGCTGGGGAAGAAGAGGTCATTGATACCGTCACCATCGGGTGTGAACGTGTTGGGAACGAACACCAAGAGGGGGTCACGGATCTCAACCACTTTACAGGTCGTATCGGTGCAACCGTAGATATCCTGCACGATCAAGCACACGTCGTATAAACCTCCGAGGTCGCTCGGGAAATCGAACAACAGTTCGCGATCCTCACTTGTGCCCAGCACCTCGCCTGTGACCTCTTCAGTGATCGTCCACTGGAAATCGGATGCGTATGGATCGACGGCGCTCAACAGCACGGCGCTGTTCGAAACGGGAGCAGGGTTCGGGTATGTGGTGAACTCAGCAAGTGGTGCCGGTTCCACCAAGATCATGTCAGTGTATACGAGGTTGCTTACACACCCACTATCGCTGGTGACGGTCAAGCTCACGGTGTAGGTGCCGGGCGTATTGTAGGTGTACGGTTGCAAAACAAGGTTGCTACCCGAACCACCGTCGCCCATGTCCCAAGCGCTGATCGCATTGTAAACGGGGTCGGTATTGTTGGTGAACTCCACATCGAGCGGAGCGCAGCCCGCCATCGGCACTGCACCGAATTGTACGACCGGCAACAGATTGATGAGCACCTCAACTTCTGAAGTGTCCGTGAGCGCGCTGCACGCACCAATACCATAGGCCACGTAGCGGTACACTCCATTCTGGCCCAAGGGGGGTAACAGAACGCCAGTGTGTGCGGACATGGACGGTGACAACCACGCCCCCCCGACATCGGGTGTGCCCCCAAGCAAATTGAAGAGCACTGTGGCTTGGCCATCAGCACAGATATCGAATGCGATACCTGTTCCCGCATCGGGTTCTGGGTCGAATGTGATGGTGACATCCGAGGATTTTGTCGGACAAGGGGCCGCACCGACCATTGTGTAGGTGTACACGCCAGGTAGCGCGGTCGCGGGATCTAATGGGTTGGTGAAGGCCACGAGGTTCGGGTCGATCCATGTGCCTCCAACGTCGGGCGCGCCACCAAGAACCCCGTGCAGGTCGATGAGCGCATCGGCCCGGCACAATGCCAACGAAGCGTCCAACCCCGCATCGACAGGCTGGTTGATCGTAATGGTAACCGTGGCGCTGGCGCTGGGGCACGGCAATATTCCGTTGATGGAATAAGTGTAGACGCCGGAGGGGTCGATCGCGGGATCCATAAGGCTGCTGTGCGCAACGTTGTTCGGGTCGGTCCATGTGCCACCGCTTTGGGGTGTACCGCCAAGCAACGTGAACAGGTCGACGACGGCGTTATCCGCACAGTAGGTACCCGCTCCCGGTGTCCCGGGGTCAGGAACGGTGGAGATGGTCACCGTTACCATACCGACCGTAGGGCAAGGTGATCCATTACCGAGGATGTATGAATAAGTGCCACTGATATCAACAGCCGGGTCGAGGATACCGCTCCATGGGTTTCCGTTCGGATCTTGCCAGATGCCACCTAACGGCGGGTTGCCGGTAAAGAGCGTGAACAGATCGATCGGTGGGGCAGCAGTACATGTACTGATGGCCGTTGGTGCAATGGTGATCCCCACTGGAAGCACCTGCACCACTAGGTTGTAAACGGCTGTTAGCGGAGGTACACCGTTATCGGTTGCTTCGAACGTCACCGTGTGGAAGCCGATCTCCAACGCCGTTGGTGTGAATTCGCCAACGATCTGAATGGAGTTGGCGCCACTGGTATTGATGATCTCCATGTAGTTGCTCAACGTGAGCGCCGTGCTGAAACCAGTGGTGATCTGATTCGGCTCCGGAGAAAGGAAGGTCATATCCAACTGCGCGGTCTGGCCAACACAGGTGGTAACTGTATCGCACAGCGTAGTGCCGCTGCCGATCGGTGGAATGTTCGCAGTGAACACATCCGTAGTGAATACGAATTGCTTGTAGTCCAGCCAGTCGATCCCATCGTTCAACAGGAACGGGCCATCATAAAATGCTCCGGGCTGATCCGGTCGCGTGAACTGGATATAATCGACGCCATTGCCGCGGTTGGCACCAACGTTCGCCGCGGTTCCGCCGAAGCCGCCGACACCACTTGACGCACCGCCAGTAGTCCACTGCATGTCTTTGTAACAGAAGCTCACGTTCTTCCCGATACCGATCACCGGATCGTTTCCATCGGTGATGATCAGCTGGAATGTATTGAGCAGGTTCGTCTGCATGCTGTAATAGCCCACGCCCACCCAGTTCACGAAGACCGCCGTGGGTGTCACCTTGTACCACACCTCACCGCCACCCACCGGACGGGTGTCCACATCGGCCCAGAACGGAGCGACCATGGGGTACGGCTGCACCGGGAAACCGGAAGAAGTGAATCCGCCGAACTGGTTATCGAACGTTACGTTGCCGTTGTTGTTGATCCAGAGACTGGAATAGAGATCACCGTACAGGTTGAAAATGAACGGGATCGGTATTTGCGCGCTCGAACCATCGTCGTTCGGTTGCATGGCCAGCGTGTATGTGGCATCCGGGTCGATCCAACAATCGCATCCCGCACCACTACCTTTCGGAGCACCGACCGGATGCAGTGGCGATAGCCTGCCGGAAACGCGCCCAGGTGCGACCGCAAAATCAGAATTGGCGTCCAAGGCACCGCTCGCCTTCAGCGTAGCATGATCACTTTCCGTAAGCGTCGTTCGTTGCCCAAAGACAGTGCACGAGCAAGCAAACGTGAACGCGATCAGGCCGACGAGTATCTTACGGGTGTGTGTCATGCGCTGGGTGTTCGGCTATCGGATGTTCAGCAATACCACTTGCCCTTTGCTCATGGTCTTTCCATCAACCCCAATGGCTTCGATCGCATAAAAGTAGTAGCCCTCTGCACAAGGCACCCCGTCGAGGTCCCTGCCATTCCATGGGGCAAGACTGTTGGAGCGGAAAACCAGTTTGTTGTTCGACGCACCGTAGATGCTCACGAGGATATTGGTGAGACCCGTTGCGCTGACCTCCAATTCGTCATTCACACCGTCATTGTTCGGGGTAAAGACGTTCGGTATGAGCAGCAACGAAGCCTGCTCTGCAACGGCGCTTGGGAACGCATCGATCACCTCCGCCTCTTCAGGTGTTGGCTCGGACACTTGGGGCTGTGGGATCCGCGCATCCCCGTCCTCCTTGGGTTGCGGATCGGCAGCTATCTCATTCTCCGCTTTGCCGATGATGGCGTTCACCGTGCTCAGGAACGGACCTGGTGTCTCCGCCTTAGCATCATCCGCTTTGGGATCGGTCACCACCGGCTCGCGATGGATGGTCGGTTCTGCGAAAACCTCGGATCCCTTGTCGGTCCGTTCAGCCTCGGCGATCATCGAAAGCGTCGGCTCAGCCCCATTCCTAACGGTCGCGGTCACTTGGTCAAGAACAGACCCAACGGATGGAACAACGCCTGATTCTTCGCTCTTCAAAACCTCCAACACGGGCACTTCCACCATGGGTGACACCTCAACCACTTTCGCGGGCACTGGATCGCTTCCACTCAAGCCCAACCAAAGGCCACCGGCCACAACAGCTGCGGCCAAACCGCCACCAGCCCATGCCGCAATGCTGCCACCAGCAGCGGCCGGGTGGCCCAACTGGCTGCTGATACTCGTCCAAACACCGGGATCCACCGGGGCTTCGGCACCCTCCAATCCGCTACGGAAGAGCTCCGTAACAGGATCGGTACCGTTGGCCACGGCAGCCTCCGCTATGCGCCCTTGGATGCCCTGCCAAAGGCCGGGGTCCACGGTTGCTTCCAGATCGCCGAGGCGTTCGCGGAGCAGGTCGATCAGTTCATCCTTCTTGTTCATCGTGTACATAGGGTGCGGCGGCTTCTTTCGGAAGCAGCTTGCGCAGGTAGGCCCGCGCTTTCATGAATTGGCTTTTGCTGGTGTTCTCGCTCACGCCCAACTGGTCGGCGATCTCCTTGTGCGAAAACCCTTCGATGGCGAACATGTTGAAGACGACTTTGTATCCAGGAGGCAGGCTCTGCACAAGGGACATCAGCTCATCCGTGCTCATACTGCTCACCACATGGGCGTCCTCGCTGTGCAGATGCTCCGCATCGGATAGATCGATGCTGTGATCGAAGGGCTTGTTTCGGCGCAGATGATCCAAGGCCGTATTCACCATGGTGCGTGCGATCCATCCACCCAAGGGTCCATCGCCGCGATAGATGTCCATTTTCTGGAACACCTTCACGAAGCCATCCTGTAGGATGTCCTTCGCTTGGTCGCGACTATGGGCATATCGGAGGCAAACGGCCATCATCTTGCGAGCGTACAACTGGTACAGCGCCTTCTGCGCCGCCGGTTCGTTCCGTCGGCATCCTTCAACCATTCGCTCGTCCGTCATGGCGCTGTTCCGGGGGCTATGATGCGGGCCACAGGGCAAAAGTTGCCTGTTCCCAAGGGTTTCATGCTACCCCAAGCTACGCCCGCCGCGACCTCCGTCGCAAAAGGTCCTTGGGCGAAGAACCGGGTGTTCACCTTTCCGGCCGCCCAATTGAACCTACTTTCGCGCGCCCTTTTCAGTGCCTTCTTCCTGACCGTCAGCCATGGACCACATCCGCAACTTCTGCATCATTGCCCACATCGACCACGGTAAAAGCACCTTGGCCGATCGCTTGCTGCAGATGACCGGCACCATCGCCGACCGCGACATGCAGGCGCAGGCCCTTGATGATATGGACCTGGAGCGTGAGCGCGGCATAACCATCAAGAGCAAGGCAATTCAGATGGATTACACCTTGGATGGCAAGAAGTATGCACTCAACCTCATCGACACGCCCGGGCACGTTGACTTCAGCTACGAGGTAAGCCGATCCATAGCCGCCTGCGAAGGCGCCCTGTTGATCGTGGACGCTACGCAAGGGATCCAAGCGCAAACCATCAGCAACCTCTATCTCGCGCTGGAGCACAACCTTACGATCATCCCCGTCCTCAACAAGATGGACCTGCCTTCGGCCAATCCGGAGGAAGTGAAGGACCAGATCGTGGACCTCATCGGCTGCAAACTCGAGGACATCCTTCCGGCCAGTGGCAAAACCGGGCTCGGGGTGGACAAGATCCTTGAAGCCGTTGTCGCCCGTGTTCCAGCCCCGAAAGGCGACCCGAACGCGCCACTGCAGGCGCTTATTTTCGATAGCGTCTTCAACAGCTTCCGTGGCATCATCGCCTACTTCCGGGTGATGAACGGCACCCTGCGCAAAAACGACAAGGTGAAGTTCTTCAACACCGGCGTTACGTACGGTGCGGACGAAGTGGGCATCCTGAAGATGGACCTGCGGGCACGCAACGAAGTGCTTGCTGGTGATGTCGGTTACATAATTAGCGGCATCAAAACAGCCAGCGAGGTGAAGGTGGGTGATACGATCACGCACCAGGACCGTCCTTGCTTGGAGGCCATCAAGGGCTTCGAGGATGTAAAGCCGATGGTGTGGGCGGGCATCTTCCCGGTGGATACCGACGACTACGAGGAGTTGCGCGATGCGATGGAGAAGTTGAAGCTCAACGACGCCAGCCTCACGTGGACACCCGAGAGCAGTGCGGCACTCGGCTTCGGTTTCCGTTGCGGCTTCCTCGGGCTGCTGCACATGGAGATCATCCAGGAACGCCTGGAGCGCGAGTTCAACATGACGGTGATCACCACCGTACCGAACGTGGGCTATATCGTTACGAAGACCAACGGCGATGTGCTCGACGTACACAACCCCAGCGAGCTGCCGGAGGTGATGCACATCGAGAAGATCGAAGAGCCTTACATCAAGGCGCAAGTGATCACCAAGAGCGAGTACACCGGGCCGATCATGAACCTCTGCATCGACAAGCGCGGCATGCTGATCGGCCAGAACTACCTCACCACCGATCGCGTGGAGCTCACCTTCGAACTTCCGCTGGGCGAAGTGGTGTTCGACTTCTTCGACAAGCTGAAATCCATCTCGCGCGGTTATGCCTCGTTCGATTACCAACCGATCGGTTTCAAAGAGAGCGACCTGATCAAGCTCGACATCCTGCTGAACAGCGAACAAGTGGATGCTTTGAGCGCGCTCATTCACCGCGATCACGCGCACGAGCTCGGCAAGAAGATGTGCTCGAAACTGAAGGAGCTTCTGCCGCGCCAGCAGTTCGACATCCCGATACAAGCTGCCATCGGCGCCAAGATCGTAGCGCGCGAAACGGTGAAAGCCCTCCGCAAGGACGTTACCGCCAAGTGCTACGGCGGCGACATCAGCCGCAAGCGCAAACTGCTGGAGAAACAGAAGGAAGGCAAGAAACGCATGCGCTCAGTGGGCTCTGTTGAGATCCCGCAGCAGGCATTCCTGGCGGTGTTGAAGTTGGATTGAGAGTTCACTGCTCTCTCTTCCATACCGCCCCATACTCGCTCTCGAAAATCATTCCATACGGCCCATCCAATTCGGCTGACACGTCATGGTGAGCCCTTGCACCATCCCCTCGCGCGGCACCCAGCACAACAATGCAATCGATCCCCGGGCACTCAGGGTCATCCGCACACCGCAGCAACCAAGCAGGGTCCTCCGGCCTGCGCATGATCGCCTTGTCCAATGCTTTTGCGGCGATACTGGTGCGCTCGATCCAGATCTTATCGCGCTTGCTGAGCACGATGCCTTGATGACGAATAGAGAGGTAGGCGAACTGGTGCAATAGCAACCAATCGGTGTTGCATTGGAAAGTGGCCACCAGCGTACCCGGCTCAAGATGCCGTGCGACTTCCACCACTGCGGCGCGTTCGTGGGTGTACTGGGCCATGCGGTGTTCGATGTACACGGTGCGCACCACGTGCAGCGCAATGATGCCAACAACGCAGATACCAACGAGTTTGCTCACACGTACGTGCAACGCACACCACAGCATGAGCAACAACAATCCGAAGAACTGCGCTCGCTCGGGGAAGTAATGCAGATAGGCCCACGGGGTGCGGATGAGCAGCGATCCCAAGATCAGCACAACGCCTGCGAAGAGCGGGGCATGTTGCACCCATGGCGTTCGTTCGCGCAAGCACCCGCGCACAGCCAGTGCAACGGAGCCGAACATCAGCACCGCCAGTCCGAACAAAAAGCCATGCTCGGCATGTTCATCGACCAGCAATAACGACCGCAAGCGCAACAGGTCGTTGAGCGGAGCGCGCTGCCCGACAGGTTCGAACACCGGGCTGAAGAAGAACATCCATACCACTACCGTGGCGACGCCGCTTACCGAACAACCGACCAGAACAAAGGCCAAGCGACGCGGCGGAAAAGACCAACGCGAGCGGAACGCTGCACGGTCGCTCAAGAACAACAGCGTCTCGTGCGCACCCAGCAGCAGCGCGAGCATAAGCAACGCCGCGCGGTGTGTCACCAAACAAAGGCACACCGCCACTATGTCACAAAGCGCCATGCGCCATGTGATCGCGGGCACCTTCACCCAACGCGCTGCGAGCCACATGCACAACCCAACGGCGAAGACGAACGGCAAGAAGCCCAACAGCAGAATGATGCTGTAGCTGAATAGGAGCACCCATACAGCGAGGAGCGGAACAACGCCACCATATGCGCGCACATAGGCCAGCGCACCAAGTCCGAACATGAGCAATGCGATCGCAGCAAGACACGCTTCCACCAGCTCAGGCGTGAATAGCAGTAACAAAAGCATGGCGATCGGATCGAGCAAGCCGATATCGATGGCGCCGAGGTCATACTGCAGACCGGAAGCGGAGAAGGTCCGCTCGCCCATGGCATCCATGAGCACCGCTGAATGCAACACGTGCATCGGCCCGTCGAGGGTGATGAAGCAGCGGAAGACAAGGATGCACATGGCGTTGGCCACAATGAGCAGCCACAGCCACTTACCAAGTCGTGCCTCAATCCGATGCATATCGCCGGTGGAAATGTAGCCGCCCGACTTCCGTGGAACGATCGGCATGCGAAGGTTACCGCCGGTCACATCCGCGTGATGAAGATCCCGACAGCGCACTTTCTTCACGCAGCCAACGGATCACACAGGTCGCATGGAACCCCTTCGCTTTCACCATTCCGACAGTCGCACCGTGCAACTGCTCAATGCCCAAGGGCATGAGCAGGGGCGCTTGGTATACGCGAGCGTTTGGCGGCACCGGGCGGAGTTGGTCACGGCCGAGGGTGTATACACGATACAGCGCAAAGGCATCAGCGGTGTGTGTGTGCTGTTCAACGATCACCCCGTCGTGAAACTGCATGTGCGATGGAGCGGCCCCACGGAATTGAACGACACCGCACGGCCTGACCGCAGTTTGGTGCTGAAGCAACCGAGCATCTGGCGCAGCACACATGTACTGGTTTGTGCCCACGATCGTATTCACGCGACCATTGAGAGCAAGTACAATTGGCAGCGTTGGCGCACCGAACACAGCTTGAGCATTCCGCCCGATGAGGAAGCGCCCAGCGCCGTGATGCTGCTGACCGCCGTGTTCGCGCTCGATGCGAAGCGACGACGGCACTCCGCATCAGCAGCGTAGATCTATTTCCCGTGCTTATGGCGGCGCTGCTTGATCATGCCGCCGCGCGTGTCCTTTATGCTGCTCATGATCACGAACGCATTGGGGTCGATGCGCCGCACCTCGCCTGTCAGGCGGCCGATCTCCAAGCGCGTGATGACGCAATAGAGGATCTCCGTGTCATTTGCATTACCATTCTTGCCGTATCCGCGCTTGCCGTTGAACACAGTAAGGCCCCAGCCAAGCTTTTGCACGATCATCTCCCGCAACTCCTCGCTGTGCGGACTGATGATGGTGACACCCATGTACTCTTCGATACCCTCGATGATGAAATCGACGGTGCGGCCCGCGGCGAGATAAGTGATCATGCTGTACAGCGCGATCTCCACGCTGAGCAACCACGCGGCCACACCGAAGATGAACACGTTGACGAAGAGGATCACATCACCGATGGTGAGTCCCGTGCGCCGGCTGATGGCGATGGCCAGTACCTCCGTGCCGTCGATCACCGCCCCGGCGCGCACCGCCAATCCGATACCCAGCCCGAGGAAGAACCCACCGAAGGCGGCCACCAACAGCTTATCGTGCGTGACTTCCGGAAAGTGGATCACGCTCACGGTGATCGCCAAGGCCGTGATCCCGATGATCGTTTTCAACGCGAACTCCTTTCCGATCATGCGGTACGCCATGAAAACGAACGGCAAATTCACCAGGATCAGCCAAGCACCGAGGGGAAGTCCACTGTACGCTGTGATCAACAGCGCAATGCCGGTAGCACCACCGTCTATGAACGTATTGGGTAACAGAAATCCCTCCAAGCCGAACGCAGCCGACGCAACACCGGTGGCCATCATGGCAATGTCCTTGGTTAGCCGCCACGCCGAAATTCGCAGACTACGATAACCCTTGGCCAGTGCGAAGGGGGAAAACTCCTCCTCACCTTTCAGCGCGGCCTGACTACGCAGAACCGTGCGCAACACAAGACGTTCGAGAAAGGCCTTCATGGCGGCAAGATAGCCGCAGCTTCAGCGTGTATTCACCACACCATGGCCACCTTGCCCATGGTGCGCCCCGCAGCCAATTCCGACAGCATGCGCGGCAACTCCTCGGCGCGCACGGCACCGTGTACGTGCGGACGAAGAACGCCTTGGCCATAGGCCTGCACGATCTCATGCAAGCAACGGCTCATCAAATCGGGCCGATGGTCGCCGAGCTTCAGCATGTTGATACCGATCACGCTCTTACTGCGCATCATCAATCCAATGGGCAGCAGCATTCCCATATCCCAAACGAATTTCAGCGTAGCGAAAATGCCACCGGACTTCCCGGAACGCGCTGCACCACCGAAGAGCACCACCGCACCACCACTGCCCACCAAGGCCATGTCCTTCTTGAACGTAGCACCGGCCACCGGATTGAAGCTGACATCGAATCGCGACTTACCAAGGAGCTTACGCGCCTGGATCGCGTAGTCGCCTAGAGATCGATCGATCACGTGTTGTGCTCCCATTGAACGCACGTGATCGGCCTTTGTCTTGTTGCCGACAACCGCGCACACTTCGCACCCACGTTGTACCGCGATCTGCACCAGCAACTGGCCCACACCACCCGCAGCGCTATGCACCAGCACGCGTTGGCCCTTCATGAGTGGGAACGCATAGGTGGCCATGTACCACGCAGTGGAACCTTGTGTACCCAACGCCAGTGCCTCACCGATCGGCATGTCATCCGGTATCGGGATCACACCGCGCAGATCCACAACGACCTGCTGAGCATAGCCGCCAAAGCGTGTGAGCGACAGTACTCGTTTCCCCTTCAGTTCCGTCGCCACCCCTTCGCCGCAGGCATCTATCCTACCAACTACCTCGTAACCGATAACACTGGGCAATGGCGGTGCTTCGCGGTACAAGCCCGCAACGGCCATGGCATCGGCGTAGTTCAATCCGAAGCCTTCGCAGGCAATACGAACGTTACCGGGTTTAAGCGCTGGTGCCTCCAACTCTCGCAGGGCGAATGCATGCAACGGGTCTCCGTTCTTGATCAGGGTCCAGGCTTTCATGTTCACGGTTTTCCGGCAACGCACAGAACTATCTCCCCCTTTGCTTCTTTCGCTGAGAAGCGCACGGTCAACTCAGCGAGCGTACCGCGCACATGCTCCTCGTGCAATTTGCTGATCTCGCGACCAACGCTTGCGTGTCGTTCCACTCCGAATGCCTCGGACAAGTCGCGCAAGGTGCGGGCAATGCGATGCGGGCTTTCATAGAAGATCATGGTCCGTTCCTCGGTCGCCAATTCGTCAAGTCTGGTCTTCCTCCCCTTCTTCACTGGCAAGAAGCCCTCGAATACGAACCGATCGCACGGCAGCCCACTGGCAACAAGCGCGGGCACGAACGCCGTCGGGCCCGGCAAGCACTCTACTTCCACACCGGCTTTGATCGCTTCTCGCACCAATAGGAAACCGGGATCGCTGATCGCAGGCGTACCCGCATCGCTTACCAGCACCAACTGTTCGCCATTGAGGAGCCGCTGGGTGAGTTGGCCTACCATACCGTGCTCATTGTGCGCATGGAACGGGATCAAGGGCTTCTTAATGCCGATCAGCTGCAGCAATTTTCCGGTTACGCGCGTGTCTTCAGCGATCACGCCGGAGCACTCTTCAAGCACCCGTTTCGCACGCAACGTAATGTCCTCAAGGTTGCCGATAGGCGTCGGCACCAGGATCAATCGCGCCATCACTTCAGCGCGTGAACGAACTCGGACAGAGTGTGGTGGATGTCGACGAAATCGGTCAACGGCAGCGTCTCCGGTTTGTCGTTCACGTCATGGTATGCGGCGATCCCGCCCAAGGTGTAAATGAAGATCGCCGGGATACCCTTTTGCACAAAGGGACAATGATCGCTGTTGCACGCAGGCCCGCGGCTCTTGATGTCCACCAGACGCGGTTTGTCCGTGTTGATCTGTGTGAGCAGCGCGAATTCCTCATCCTGCACGGTGGCGTTCACCACCATGATACCATCGTCGCCGGTGCCCATGATATCAAGGTTCACCATCAGCTTCACGGTGCTCCACTCGATCGGTCGGTCGGCCACGCACCATGTGGAGCCCTGCAATCCGGCTTCTTCACCGGCGAAGGCAATGAAAAACACATTGTGGTCAGAGGGATCCTTTGCGAAACGTTCGGCCAAACTGAGCAGCATGGCCACGCCGCTCGCATTGTCGTTGGCACCGGGGAAGATCGCTTCGCCCATGCGGCCTAAGTGGTCATAGTGCGCACTGATGATGATGGTCCCCTTGCCCGGCTTCTTCCCCTTCACCCACCCCCACACGTTGCGCGCGCCGTGCTTCTTGATCATAGTGTTGCGCAACTGCAGGTCAATGGTCTGTGCGCTATCGCTGATAGCGCCCGGTAAGACTTCGAGCAGGGGGAACGGCAGCGCTTCTTGTGCCACGCTCCACGTGAGCTTCCCAGAGCTGCGCTTGATCACCGGGGCGTAATACATGAGCTCGCGTTCCATCTTAGCGAACAGCGCCAACGAGTCCGCATTCTTTGTAACGGGCACCTTGAAGTGCACGGCCTTTCCGGTGATCACGCCGTACGTGCGGGATGCGTTCGCACCGCTCAGATCCGCCGGGGTAACGTGCGCGATACCGAAACTCCCGGAGGCTTTTCCGCTGTTCGGTCCTACAATGAAGTCGACACCGGGCTCCAGCGCCATGCCATCGACCACGGCGTAGATCGGATCCGGGAACGAATTCACGTTGAAGGTGAACGGCTCGAAGTAAGACCCCTTCACGGGATCCAATCCCAGCGCCTTGAATTTTGCTCCGAGCAGGTCAGCGGCCAAGCTGTCGCCGCCATTCACATATCCACGTCCGTGCAGCTCGGGCGAGCAGAGTTCGTTGATGACGGCGCGCGCTTTCGCGAGCACCGGGTCCTGTGGTTGCATGGGTGTTCCGGGGTCCTGCGCGGGGCTGTTCAGCGGTGCGAACAGGACGGCCATCAGCGCAAAAACGCTCTGGGCGGCCGAAGCAAGCAGGTGGTGTCTGTTCATCAGCGGTGTCTGCGTTCGATGAGTTCGTTGAAAGCAGCGAGCACATCCTCGCCCGGTGGGTTCTTCAGTTTGCCGACCACTTCCTCCTTCAAGTACGCTTTTGCCTCCTCGCGCCCGGCTGCCTTGTTCAATTCGTCGATGGCCCGCTCGTAGGCGTTGCGGTCGCCGCTGAACAGTTCTGCGACGAACCAGAACTTCTGGCTCAAGGCAACCGCCTTGCCAAGATCGGCGATCGGCGAGCGCTCCAACTTCTCACCAACGGAAGCCGCTTGCTTGGTGGTAGGAACCACGGGTTTTGCTTCAACGCGCTGGCCCACCTTCAAGGGTGTGGTGCCCGATTCGACCCGAGGGCCTTGGGGCTTCGGGTCCTTGGCCGATGGCAGCGGTGGTTCGGGCTTGTACGGCGCGGCTGGGGGCTTCTCTTCTTCCGGTGCACTGTCCTGCATCGGCACCGGAGCGGCTTGGGGTTTCGTGACTTTCTGCGCAGGCACTTCCACCTCAGCGATCGCATCGATCAACGAAGTCTGCTTCGGGGCGGTGTCCAATCGCATCGTCGGTGGCTCGTGAACGACAGGCGGGGCAACCTCTACTATAGCCTTGGGCGCGGCGATCACCGGAACGTCCACAACAGGAGACACAACCCTGGCCTCACGCGCTTTGTGGCGCAGAACGATCAGACGCTCGTGCAGTTCACGGGCACGATCCGCCAGTGACTCCAATTCAGGAAGCGGCAGCTTTCCTTCTTCAAGCTTGCCGATATCGGTGGCGATCCCCTTCGCGAGATCGCCAATGCGCGTGTAATTCTTGCCTTCGTTCATCCCTTGTTACAGCGGCCGGAGCCGCAGGCGAATTTGCCTATTTTTCGCCGCGCTGTAGCATACGCGGCTTTGCCGCCACCAGCGCAGCTTTCCCAAAAACATGTTCCTGGAGCGCGCCGCCAGCCGGGCCCAACGCAAGGGCTGGATCGAAGTGATCTGCGGAAGCATGTTCAGCGGCAAGACCGAGGAACTGATCCGCCGATTGCGACGTGCGGAATTCGCGAAGCAGAAAGTGGAGATCTTCAAGCCTGGCGTGGATACGCGCTACGATGAGGTGCTTGTAGTGAGCCACGATTCGAACCGTATCCGCAGCACTCCGGTGCCATCCAGCAGCAACCTTTTGTTGTTGGCTGCGGGGATCGAAGTGGTGGGTATTGACGAGGCGCAATTCTTCGACGACGGCCTGCCAAGTGTTTGTGAACAGCTTGCGAACAGTGGTGTGCGGGTAATAGCTGCTGGGCTCGACATGGATTTCCAAGGGCGCCCCTTCGGCCCGATGCCGCAATTGATGGCGATCAGCGAGTTCACCACGAAGGTCCACGCGATCTGCATGCATTGCGGCGAGCTGGCCACCTTCAGCCACCGGACCACCAAGAGCCAAGAACTAGTGCTACTGGGCGAGACCGAGAGCTATGTGCCGCTGTGCAGAGGCTGCTTCAACGCGGCGAGGGCCGTACCGACGGGCAACCCATGAGCAACGGTCAACGGCTCAGTGGGATCGCTCGCGCGGTGGGTGCTGAATTCGCACCCGACACCTTTGATCCGGTGATCGAGCATCTCGTGATCGACTCGCGCAAGGCGATCGTCGCCGGGAACACCTTGTTCGTTGCACTGAGTGGCGAACGCCACGATGGCCACGACTACATCGCTGATCTGGTGAAGGACGGGGTGAAGAATTTCTTGGTGAATTCAAGCGCACCGATACCCAAGATCAGCGGCATCAACGTGCTAAAGGTCGCAGATACCCTGTCCGCGCTCCAGAAGATCAGCGCGTGGCACCGATCGCACTTTGAACTACCTGTGATCGGCATCACTGGCAGCAACGGGAAAACGATGGTGAAGGAGTGGTTGTACCAGTTGCTCAGCGACGAGGACCACATTGTTCGAAGCCCTGGAAGCTGGAACAGCCAAGTGGGCGTTCCCTTGAGCGTATGGGAGATGAACCCCGCCCACACCTTGGGCATCTTCGAGGCGGGCATCAGTCGGCCCGGTGAAATGGAACGGTTGGCGCCGATCATCGCGCCGACCCTCGGGGTATTCACCAACGTTGGTCCTGCGCACAGCAGCGGTTTCAATAATGACGCTGAGAAAGCCGCTGAGAAAGCGCGATTGTTCGCCGGGGCCAAGGCCGTGATCCACTGCGCGGAGCATGACGTAGTGATGAATGCCCTTCTGGAACTGGGCGTACCGCTCGTGAGTTGGAGCCGAAAGCAGGAAGCCTTTCTGCAGATCCTTGCGGAGGAAGTCAAGGATGTTTCAACCCGGCTGACCTTGAAGCATCTGGGTCATCAATTCGGGGTACTCCTTCCCTTCATCGATCACGCATCCGTGGAAAACGCGATGCACTGCATTACGGTGATGCTGTGCATGGGCCGTTCGCCGGAGCGTATCTCGGAACGGGTAGCGCAGCTCCGACCGGTTGCCATGCGGCTGGAGACGTTGGATGGTGTACACGGCAGCACGATCCTCAACGATGCCTACAGCAATGACCTCGCGTCCCTTGGTATCGCGTTGGAGCATTTGCAACGGATCGGCAAGGGTCGGAAGAAAGCGGTAGTGCTGAGCGATATGGCCGACAATAAGGAAGCGCCCACCCAGTTTGCCGGCCGGATCGATGCAGTGATGCGGAAAGCACAGGTGGATCAGCTCGTTGCCGTTGGACCGCAACTCGGAATGCAGCCAACAGGGTTGCCAAAGAACACATTGTACTTCGCAGATACTGAGGCTTTACTTGCTGCACTTCCATTGCCCCAATTGGAGCGTGCGGCGGTATTGGTGAAAGGCGCACGAACGTTCGCGTTCGAGCGGGTGGTGGAGCGCTTGCAAGAGAAGGTTCACGGCACCGTGCTGGAGGTGGATCTGGATGCGGTAAGACACAACCTGAATCATTTTAGAAGCCTCATCCCCGGCCCTTCTCCAGTGGAGAAGGGAGAGCAGTTACCGCGTACACGCATCATGTGCATGGTGAAGGCGGATGGTTATGGGGCCGGCGCCGTTGAACATGCTCGGTTGTTCGCGCATGAGCAAGTGCACTACCTCGGCGTGGCCTATGCTGATGAAGGCATCGCATTGAGACAAGCGGGCATTCATCTGCCCATTATGGTGATGAACCCGGAACCGGTACCGCATGAGGTGATGCATCGTTTCCGCCTGGAGACCGAGGTGTACAACATGCGCTCGTTATGCGAGGCCATAGCGCACGCCACCGACCGCAGCGATGCCCCGCCCGTGCACGTCAAGCTCGATACCGGTATGCACCGGCTCGGCTTCCAAGAGAGCGACCTCGAAGAGTTGTGCGCTGCACTGAAGGAAACCCCTGCCTTGAAGATCGCCTCCATCCTCAGTCATTTCGCGGCAAGCGAAGACCCTGTGCACGACGCCTTCACACGCAAGCAGATCGCGTTGTTCAACCGCATGAGCGAACGCCTCATGGGCGTGCTGGGCTACCGTCCATTGCGGCATATGGCGAACAGCGGCGCGGTAGGCCGCTTCCCCGAGGCGCACTTCGACATGGTGCGACTGGGAATAGGGTTGCATGGCGTTGGCTCCAACGCGGAAGAGACGGCACGACTGCTTTCCACAACTGCGCTGCGCTCCCCTATCGCACAGATCAAACACATCGCCAAAGGCGAAAGTGTGAGCTACGGTCGCCGATTTGTTGCGCAACACGACATGCGCATTGCGATACTACCGCTCGGCTATGCCGATGGGCTCGATCGCAAACTGGGGCACGGCGTCGGCAGGCTCTGGATCAACGGCAAGTCGGCACCGTTCGTGGGCACCATTTGTATGGATATGTGCATGGTGGACGTCACGGCGATCACCTGCCAAGAGGGCGACATGGGTTTCCTATTCAATGCCGTGCATCCGGTAACGGAAGTCGCAGCGGATCTCGGCACCATCAGTTACGAGGTGCTTACGTCGATCAGCCCGCGGGTGAAGCGGGTGTATGTTCAGGGGTGAGCACGCTCTTCTTGCCTTCCAACACTTCCGCTATCCTGTGCAGCGCATCCCAATGGATGCCACGTCCAGACAACATGCTGCGTCTACATTCGCGCACCTTCAGAAAAGCCCATGAAAACCTTGTTGCGAACCTTCACCCTTACCGCCCTCGTTGTTGCCTCCTTAGGCCTGCGAGCCCAAGCGCCTGAGATCATTCCCGGAGACATCATTGTGCAACTGGCGCCCGGTGCCGATGCGAGCAGCATCGTGGCCGCCTGCGCGAAACTCCACGAGCAGCCCACCGGTCTGCGCGTGGTGCGCGAACTGAGCAAGCCCATGCGTGCGTGGTTGTTGCACCACGATGCAACGAACATCGATCACGGTGCCCTGATGCGCTTGGTGCGCAGCCAACCGGGCATCACCATTGCGCAGAGCAACCACGTTGTGCAGGATCGCATCGTGCCCAACGACCCCCAATACGGTTCGGTATGGCACCACGACAACATCGATAGCGAAGCGGCGTGGGACATCAGCACTGGGGGGGTTACCGCTACCGGTGACAGCATTGTGGTGTGCATCGTGGAGAACGCTGACCTGCCGCATGCCGACCTGATCGGCAATTCGTGGTTCAACTTCCAAGAGACCCCGAACAACGGGCAGGACGATGACGGTAACGGATACGTGGACGACTTCCAGGGCTGGAACCCCGGCGGCAACGACGACGATGTGTATGGTGGCGGACACGGTACACAAGTGGCCGGCATGATCGGCGCGAAAGGCGACAACAACACGGGTATCGCCGGGGCGAACTGGAACGTGAAACTGATGGTGGTGACACGCAGCGGCATCAGCGAAGCCGCGGTGATCGAGAGCTACACCTATCCTCTGGAGATGCGTCAATTGTACAACAACACCGGTGGCGCAAAAGGGGCCTTCGTGGTAGCCACCAACAGCAGCTGGGGTATCGACAATGCGGATCCCGTGGACTACCCGTTGTGGTGCGCTTTCTACGATAGTCTCGGAGCAGTGGGTGTGCTGAGCTGCGGTGCCACAGCGAACAACAACCTGGACATGGATTTGGTGGGCGACATGCCCACGGGTTGCAGCAGCGAATTCATGGTGAGCGTAACGGCGACCAATGATGTGGACGAGCGCACCTTCAGCGGTTATGGTCTTACGGTGGTGGATCTCGGGGCACCGGGCGAGGATGTCTTCACCACCACAATGGGCGGTGGCTACGGCAGCACCAGCGGCACCAGCTTCGCCAGTCCGCTCACGGCCGGCGTTATAGGTTTGTTGTACAGTGCGCCGTGCTCGTCGTTGATGAGTTTGGTACAGAGCGATCCGGCACAAGGCGCTCTGTATGTGCGCGATGCGCTGTTCGACGGCGTGGAGCAAGTGGGCAACCTGCTTGGCCAATGCGTTACCGGCGGTCGGGTGAATGCCAACAACAGCATGCAGCTGATCATGGGCAACTGCGGACCGTGCCCGCCACCATACGATCTGGTTGTTGTGAACGTCGATTCGAACACCGTTATCCTCACTTGGCAGGCCAACGGTGTCTACCCCTTCAACCTGCA
>CADECG010000002.1 GCA_902825795.1 uncultured Bacteroidota bacterium | reverse complement strand
TCAACATCCAAGGCTATATCCTCACGCTCTTGGAAGGTGGGCTCGAAGACCCGAAAGTGAACCGCGATTTTCTTGAGCGCGCCGCGCGCGGCACGGACCGCCTCACCAAGATCGTGGAGGACATGGACCTGATCGCGAAACTCGAGAGCGGTGTCATGGAAATGACGCTGGAACCCACCGACCTGTCCGATCTGGTGAACGATGAGCTTGCCGATGCTTCGCGGCATGCGAAGGAGAAGGGTATCATTCTGCGCAGTGAGATCACCGAGCCGCTGATGGTGCAGTGCGATCCAGGCCGCATGGCGCAGCTGTTCATGAACTTGCTGAACAATGCGATCAACTACGGCAGGCCCGGTGGCAGTGTTGTGGTGCGTGCCTTCACGGTCGAAGGCGGTCAGGTGCTGGTGGAAGTCTCGGACAACGGCATCGGAATAGCCCCTGAGCACCTGCCGCGGTTGTTCGAACGCTTCTATCGTGTTGGCAAGAGCCGCGCGCGCAACGAGGGCGGCAGTGGCCTTGGTCTCGCGATCGTAAAGCACATCATCGACGCGCACGGACAAAGCATCACGGTGCGGAGCACGGAAGGTGAAGGCACCGTGTTCGCCTTCACGTTGAAGCGGGCTTAGCGGCGCACCGACGCGAGCCCTTTGGGTTGCTTCGTGCCCAGCCGGAACACACCCGGCACGTCGTTGTTGTTGGCCACTACCAGCAGTGGGGCGCCTTCCCCGCGCAGCAGCGCTAAGTCCTTCACGTTGCCGTTCGCATAGAAACCGCTTTGTTGTGGCGAAATCGGGGTGAAACCGCCTCTGCCATCACCGACCAACACCCTCCCGATACCCGCATCGTACCGTACCGTTTCCACTTCGGCACCCCAGTGGTTGCCCGCTGCGATGAGATCGAGCTTGCCGTCGCCGTTCACGTCGTGGACCAGGCACGCGTTGATGGGTGACACCTGCATGATCATGGGGAACGGCGTGAAGGTGAACGTGCCCGAACCATCGTTGGTCCATGTGCCGCTGTGCATAAGGGTTGCCTTCAGGTGCAATGCCGTGGCCAGTTTTTCATCGCTATAGATCCCCGCCAGATCGCTGTTCGCGAACGCATCGTATGTGGGAAACTTATCGAGGATCATAGGGCATTGCTGGCTGCTGCATTCGCGTCCGCGTACCGGCAGCAGTTTGCCGTCTTTCTCTTTGGAGAGCACGATGTCGCTGCGCCCGTTGCCGTCGAAGTCGGCCCAATAGACGTGCACAGGATGTTCCTTGTCAGCCTTGAACTTGCTGTTCCAACCAAGGTTACCGGTCACCAGATCCTGATCGCCATCGCCATCGAGATCGGCCACCGTGAGCGACGACCACCAGCCATTGCTGCCTTCGAAACCTGCTTCCACACTGGCATCCATGAACATGCCGTGGGAGTTCTTGAAGAGCATCACCGACATCCATTCGCCCACGCACAACAGGTCGAGGTCCTTGTCGCCATCCACATCGGCGAAGCGGCAATCAGTGATCATGCCAGGGCCCTTGAGGGCAGGGCCGAGGCTTTCCGTGGCATCGGTGAAGCGGCCACCGTCATTACGCAACAGGTAACTGCGCGGAGCGAACGGGTAGTGCGCCGGAGTGAGCCGACCACCGATGAACAGGTCCATGTCGCCATCCTTGTCGATGTCGCCTGCGCATGAACGCTGCGCACTGGTCTCCATAGGCGGCAGGGCAGTGGCTTCATACCGGAAGCCTTTGGCGCCGTCGTTCATGTACAGCCGTTGCGTGAATACCGGATCACGGATATCGTGCTCGTTGCTTCCGCTCAACACCAACAGGTCATTGTCACCGTCGCCATCGGCGTCGAGGAAGAGCGAGCCCATGTCCTCCATTGCTGCATGAGCACCCCAAGGTTGTGATGGCGCTTTGGTGAAGGCACCATCACGTTGTTGAATGAACAACGTTCCGCTCTGACCATGCGCCCCCCCGAGGAACAAGTCGTCGTAGGCGTCGCCGTTCACATCGCCAGCGCCCAGCATGGGACCCAGATTGCTCAGCTGATGCGGCAGCAGCACTTCCAATTTGAAGTCGTCGTAAGCGTTCTCAGTGTGTTTGTGGGTCAATCCAATGGAGGCTGGGTCGACGGCGGAGGCCAGCATATCCGACTTCTCCTTGTTCGCCTTCGTGCTTGTGGCCGAGGATCCATCTATTGTGATGACCTGATCGCCTTTGACATTCATCATCAAGCTTACCGAACCATCCGGCCACACGACCTCAACTTCTTCTACTGCTTTCGCTCCGCCCAAACCGAAATGCAACACCGGTTCCACAGAACTCTGGTAGCCGCGCACAGGATACAACTCCTGATACTGTTCCCCAGCTTCGGACCTTACCGTGACTTTCGAACCCAGCGCCGAGCGGCCCGGCAACGCTTCGCACTTCACGCGCAGCCAATGGTTTTCGGAGCGTTGTTGTGTTGCGGTGTTCTCATACAATGACGCAACTGCGTCGATGTTGTTGATCAGTACATCCAAGTCGCCGTCGTTGTCGAGATCCGCGTATGCGGCGCCGTTGCTGTTGATCGGCTCGGTGAAGCCCCATTTCTCGCTGACGTTCTCGAAGGTGAGATCACCCTTGTTGCGGTAGAGGTAGTTGCGCAGCTTGGCGCTGGGCACAAGATCCAGCAGGTCGGAAGTGCGCGGCCGTCTCGCCGTGTCGTTGTACCGTTCGAAGTCCTTCACGAAATCGTTGTTGCGCACATCGCGCTTGAAGCCGTTGGTGATCACGAGGTCTTTCCAACCGTCGTTGTCGAGGTCGCACAGCAGGGGAGCCCAGCTCCAATCGGTGCGTGCCATTCCGGCCATCTGGCCCACTTCGCTGAAGGTGATGCCACTGTATCCACCGAATGGTGCACCGGGGGGAGCACAACCCGGGGGCAACGGGCCGTTGTTGAGTTGCAACGTGTTCACCATGAATTGGAATCCATAGCCCGCGCCCACGTTGTTCCAGAATTTGGCGGGGCTCATGCTGCCCATGTTCGTCTTGTTACGCACGTGGTCCTCGGCGGTCATGTCCAACGTCACGATGTCCGCCCAGCCATCGTTGTTGTAGTCGGCTGCGTCGGTGCCCATCCCGAAGTTGCTCATGTGCCCAGTGCGTGCTTGCATTTGCTCCGCGAACACGCCGTTGCCTTGGTTCATATACATGAGGTCGGGCACGTCGTAATCGTTGGCGGCGTACAGATCCGGCTTGCCGTCCTTATTCAGATCGGCTATGCTCAACCCGAGACTGTACGCGAATGTTTGCATGCCGGCTTCATAGGTAATGTCCGTGAAACCGCCCTTGCCATCGTTGGTGAGTGGGCCGTCGTTGCGGTACAACCGGCTGGTGGGTGCCGTGCGCGCACCGATAGCGGCCATCACATCCTTGTTGGTGAATCCCTTCGCTTTCAGGTGCGGGTGGTTCAGCACGTACAGGTCCAAGTCGTCGTCGCCGTCCATGTCGAAGAAGGCGGCTTGTGTGCTGTGCGTGGTATCGGCAACACCGTAACGGGCGGCTTCCTCCGTGAACGTGGGGATGCCATTGGCGTCGTTGCCTTGGTTGATGTACAGCAAGTTCGTTGTGTGCGCGTAGTTGAACGACGGGCCACCACGGCACACGTATATGTCCAGCGATCCATCGGCATTCACGTCAGCCATGCTCACGCCCGTGTGCCAGCCGATCGTATCGAGCGCGATCGCTTGCTTGGTGATGTCCTCGAACCTTAAGCCGCCCTTGTTCAAGTAGAGGTGATCGTGAACTTGGTTGCCGGTGAAGTACACATCCTGAAGACCATCGTTGTTGAGGTCGCCCACGGCCACGCCACCACCATTGTACATATACGAGAACACGAAATAGTTCAGTTCGCTGGTCTCGGCGATCGGATTGCTGAAGGTGATCCCGCTGCTATCCGCAGGCACTGCCCGTAGCAAAGGGGCCGCGGCTGTCTCCGTTCCGGAAGGGATAACCGGGTCATCGCCACCACAGCGTGCAGCAAGCAACGTCAACGCGATCAAGTACAGTACAGGTGTGCGAACGGACATGCCCGCGAAGTTGGGGGCTGAAGGGCTACAGGCGCATGTCGGAGGACGGACCGTTCTGCGCACTGTGCGGACCGCCGTTCTTCCTCACCATCCAGTGGTCATCGGCCCAGTGCCAATCTCTGCTCGCCTGCCAGCCTCCACCCTTGCAACGGACCATTGTTGTTGGCCACCACCAGCAACGGTACCCCGGACTTTCCAAGCCGCACCATGGCCAAGTCTTTGGCATTCTCCCATGCGAAAAGCCCGCTCTTGTGTGTTGGCAGCGGCTTGAACCCGCCTTTGCCGTCGCCAAGCAGCACGCAACCGGTGCCACCGTCATAGCGGATGGTCTCGACTTCCGCACCCCAGTTGTTGCCTACGGTCACGATATCCACATGGCCATCGTTGTTCACATCCAGCACCACACTGCCGTTGACCGGGGCGCTTTGCGCCATACCGGGCAGGTCGTGCAGTTCCCATTTGCCGCCGCCTTGGTTCAGCACGATGCAACTGTACATGTGCCTGGCCTGTAAGTGCAGTGCCTTGGCCAAATTCTCCTCGCCGTAGATCTGGCCAAGGCTCGCGTTCGCGAAAGCATCGAAGGTCTCGAACTTGTTGGCGATCATGGGGCACTGTTCACTGCTGCATTGACGGCCGCGTACGGGCACCGCCTTGCCCTTGTAGTCCTTGGCAAGCACAATGTCCGAATGCCCGTTGCCATCGAAGTCGTTCCAGTAGACATCCAGTGGGTGATCGTGCTTGGGATGGAACTTGGAGTTCCACCCGATGTTGCCGCAGATCATGTCGTTATCGCCATCACCGTCCAGGTCGGCCATCGTCAAACTACTCCACCATCCTTCTGTGTCTTTCAGCCCGCTCTTCGCATTCGCCTGAGCGAATTTCCCACCGGTGTTCTCGAAAAGGGTGATGGGCATCCATTCGCCCAGGGCGATCAGGTCCGCATCGCCGTCACCATCGTAGTCGTTGAATTCGGCGTCGCTCACCAGACCGATGCGTGCCATGTCTGGCGCAAGCGTTTCCGTTGCATCGGTGAAGGTGCCGCCACCATCGTTTATGAGCAGGTAGCTGCGTGGAATGTTCGGGTATTGGCCCGGGATGTTGCGCCCACCAACGAAGAGGTCCATGTCCTGGTCGCCGTCCACATCGGCTGCGCAAACGCGCATTGCGCTGGTACCCATCTCGGGCAAGGCTGATGGGTCATAGGCGAACAACCCCCTGCCGTTGTTGCGGTACAGCCGGTTCAGGTAGTTGCGTGGATCCTGATCCACTTCGTTGCTGCCGCTCACCACGTAAAGGTCCTGATCCCCATCGCCGTCGGCATCGAAGAACAGCGAGCCAAGGTCCTCGCAAACGGCGTGATCGGTCCACGGCTGGCTTGGGCTCTTGGCGAAGGTGCCATTGGCATTCTGCAGGAAGAGCCCACCGCTCTGACCGCGTGCGCCGCCTACGAACAGGTCGTCCAGCCCGTCGCCGTTCGCATCGCCCACGCCCATCAATGGGCCAAGTTCGCTCTGCTTGTGCGGCAGCAACAGTTCGTGTTTGAAGTCATCGTACGTATTCTCAACATGCTTGAAGCCAAGGCCGGTCGGCAGGCTTTCGGCCAGCAGCTTCGGCTCGTCGGCCTTGGGTTGCGTGGCGCGGGCCGTGGCGCGTTCCACCTTCAGCACTTGATCGGCTTTCACATTTGCGAAGCGGCTCTCCTGCCCGTCCGGCCAGCGCACCACCAACTCTTTGGCGGACGTCTCAGCACCAAGGCCGAAGTGCAGGACGCGGTCCACGCCGCCCTGGAAACCACGTGTTGGCATCAACTCTTGGAATTGCTCGCCTTGCGGAGTGCTCAAGGTGAGTTTCGTTCCGTAGGCCTTCCCGCCATCGCCTTCAACCTGCACACGTAGCCAGTGTCCTTTGCCTTGTTGTACGGCTTGGTTCTCGTAAACCTCGGCTACCGCATCGATGTTGTTGATCAGCACGTCCAAGTCGCCGTCATTGTCCAGATCCGCATACGTGGCACCGTTGCTGTTCACTGGCTGCTTAAAACCCCATGCATCGCTCACATCTTCGAAACCGAGGCTTGGCATGCCGCTTTCATCGGCGCCCTTGTTCCGGTAGATGTAATTGCGGATCCTGTTCGTGGGAACGAGTGAAAACAGCTGCTGCATGGACACTTGCTTCTGCTCCTTGAGTTTGTCGCTGGCGTTCACGTAGTCCACGTCGCGCATGTCGCGTTTGTAGCCGTTGGTGATCACGAGATCTTTCCAGCCATCGTTGTCCAGATCGCAGAAAAGCGGCGTCCAACTCCAATCGGTCTTGCTGACACTGGCTTGCTGAGCTACATCGCTGAAGGTGCCGTTCCCGTTGTTCATCTGCAAGGTGTTGAACATGTACTGGTAGTGGTAGCCCACCTTAACGACGCCCCAGAATTTGTCACTGCTCATACCGGCCATGTTCTTCTTGCTGCGCACATGGTCTTCGCTCACCATGTCCACGGTCATGATGTCCGGCAACCCATCGTTGTTGAAGTCCGCCGCGTCGCAACCCATGCCGAAGTTGCTGATGTGGCGCGTGGCGTCTTTCACCCGTTCTGTGAAGGTGCCATCGCCGTTGTTCATGTACATGAAGTCCGGCATGATGTAGTCGTTCGCTACGTACACGTCCGGTAGGCCATCGCCGTTCAGGTCGCTGATGGCGATCCCTAAGCCATACGCCATGTTCATGATGCCAGCCTTCTTCGTCACGTTCGTGAACCGGCCACCATCGTTGCGATAGAATTGGCTACTGGGTGCTTGGCCGCTTCGTATCAGTGCCTCCACTTCCAGACTGTTCAGTGTCTTTTCATCCTGCATGGGACAGTTCATAACGAACAGATCAAGGTCACCATCGACATCGTGATCGAAGAAGGCGCTTTGCGTGGTACGTCCCGTGTCGGCGATGCCGAATGCTTCGGCACGCTCTTCGAATTGGGGAATGCCTCCGGGCTGAATGCCCCCCTTGTTGATGTACAACAGGTTCTTGCGCAGGACCGGATCAGCGTACCAGCCGCTGCGGCTCACATAGATGTCAAGCCAGCCGTCGTTGTTCAGGTCAACCATGTTCACACCGCTGTGCCAGCCTTCGTGTTTGATGGGAAGAACTTTAGGCGTTACATCCTCGAAAGACATCCCGCCCTTGTTCAGGTAGACCTTGTCAGGATTGGCAGTACCGGTGAAGTAGACATCCACCAGACCATCATTGTTGAGGTCCCCTACCGCTACGCCACCCCCATTGTACAGGTATTCGTAGTTGAAGTAGTTCATCTTGGCATCCTCGACAATGGGGTTGCTGAAGGCGATGCCCGTTCGTTCACTCGAAAGGCTTACCAGGAGCGCATTTTCGGAGGCTGACGCGGGTTCTTCCGGAACTTGTTCAGTCTGATCCGTGGAGCCGCAGCCAACCGCGAGGAACGGGAAAATGTAGGCGAGGATGTGCGAAGGTGACAGGTGCTTCATTGTTTCCAGTTCATCTCGTTCAAGTACCAACTGCCCTCGCTTTTCACCATTTTCATGAAGGCATGCCGCTCCAGCGTGGGGTGGCTCGGGGATAGTGTGACCGGCAATAGCGCCGTGTCACCAGTAACGATCGCAGCACTGTCAAGTCGGGCGCTGGAGAACCAAGTCCGGAATTTGTCGATCTGGTCCATGTCTTCGGTGGCTATACTGCACATGAGCCGTGCAGGCGGGCCGGTACTGACGCCTTCTTTGCACAATCGCCTGAGACTATCAAGCGCATCGGTGACGATAATGTCCTTGATAGTGGCGAGCACGTTCTCGGGGGTGCTTTGGTCGATGTTCGGAGCGCGGCCTTTTTCGGAGCGTGGTACCACAACATCAGAGGCCGACACCTTGGCCGGCTCATCGGGTACGTTTCCCGTGCTTGTGTTACCCCCAGTGCAGGAAGCGAACAGCAACTGAACGGCGGACACGCACGCAAGAGCGAGCGACAGAGTGGGGAGTGGAAGTGGTTTCATATCGGTTCGCAACGAATGTAAACGGCTGTTGTGAGCCTGCAAGTCGAGTTCACCGGACCATGTCGTCCCAAAGCTGTATGGCGTGCTCGTTGTTCACGCTGATCCGGGGGATGTCGTCGTAGAGGGTAACAACCCCAGTGATACACACCACTTTGTTCACCAGCCAAGTTTCAGGATCATAGCTGAAATTGGGTCCGTTCACGTCCCACACGGTGGCGTAGAAATCCTGGTTCGGGTGCATTCGGTCCAAGTTCAGATACACGGCATTGGCCTTCTGGGTGCGCCGGGTGCTGACAACGGTACCACAGATGGTGGTTTCCTTCCCAACATGGTACTTGGCCTGCACAGTGTTGTATAGGCCTTTGGCCAACGGTGCTTTCAACGGCTCCACCTCGCCGAAGAACGGATCGTCCTGGTGGTACCAATCGGAGGGTTGGCGCATGGCTTCGATACGCGACTCGCTAACGTCGTCCAAATCGGGGAAGAAGTCCAGACCTGTCAAGCGTTCAACGCTGTCTACGCTCACAGCATAGCTGATCGGCGGATGGTCATTCACGCCATTGGTCATTACGAATGCGATCGCCTTTTTGTCATCGCCGTCCAGATCGGCAACCACTTTCCAGTAGTGTTCCGGGATGCTCACCTCGTTCTTGTGGCCGGGGTTGTTCATCTTAGGAAGGCCATCGCGCAGCACAGGGCCGGTGAGCACGAAGGCGCGTTCGTTGCCGTAGTGCACGTAACGGCGGATCCAATCTTCAAGATCGGCCCACGTGCCACGGTTCAGCTCCGGTTTTTGCGGCGCGACATTGCTGTACAAATAGGTGCCCGCCATGGCGGGTTTGCTCCAGCGCATATCAGCGCTGGCCACCAAGTGCCCACGGTCGTAGCCACTGTTCCAGTAATCCTCCACCGTACTGCTTCCTGTTGGTACCAAGCTGTCCATAAGGAACGTGTCGATGCGCGCGAGATTCCCTTGCACGATATCGGTGACCACGATGTGGGCTGTCCACTTCGCGATCTCGTGTGTTTCGCTGTATACCAGCGCATGCGCCGGATGCCAGATCACCTGTTCGCCGGGAGACAACGCCGGTAGTCCCAAGCGTAGCACGTCCGCCCTGATCGCGGCAAGCTTCGCGCTCTCCAACTTTTGTTGAAGTGCGGACCGCTTATCGTTCAGTTCGGCCCATTGCTGTTCAAGCGTGCGCAAGTCGGTAGCCGGGTCTTGGGCGATGCTGGCCGATACCAACAAGGAGTAGCACGCAAGGAGGATGGGACGGAGCATGCGCCCAAGTTATCGCAACAGGGTATTGAGCTCGTCCAGCGCATCATGGAGGAGATGCTGTGATCCGCCGATCGCGTGATCGCGTGACGGCAACTGATGATCCAGTGCTCTGCGGATGTCAATGGCCCCTTGGCGTTGCACTTGGAAACGCCCGGTGGCACTGTGCAGCCGCCCCAAGTATTCCTGTTCTTCCTGTCCGGGCGTTGGAATGATGAGCGCACTGAGGCCCAACGCAGCCAGGTCCATCAAGGTGGTATAGCCGCTGCGCGATACCACAAGTCGTGCACTCTGCAAAAGTCGAGAGAGCTCAAGGGCCGATGCGTGCGGTAGCACCCGCACGTTGCCCACATGTTCTTCACCCGTTTCATGCGCCAGTTGCGGTACACCGCGCACCAGAACATGGTTGCCTCCGATGCGTTGAAGTTGGGCGAGCAACTCCCGTTCGAGCAGTGTGCGCTGCGGTTCCGGTCCGCTGATGACAGCTAGCACCGTCAACGATCCGGCATTCGCAGTTCCGCTTGTCGAAGACCCTCCAGCGGCAGTGCCACGGCGCATGCGGCTCAGTGTTCCGATGTAGCGGGCATTGGTCGGGAGTTCACCGTGCGACAGATCACCAGCAAGGCCGGGCGCTTCGGGAAGGTCCATCACCCAGCACCGATCGAAACGTGCAATGTGCCGAAGGTTCACCTTTCTCAACGCGTTCTGCGCGATAGGGGTGAAGGGGAACACTTGATGCGTTACCAATACGCTCGGCAGGTCGTTGGCGCGCACGCCAAAACGCTGATCGCTGATCACTGTATCCACGCGCAACGAACGCCGCAACCGATCGAACGCGCGCTGCTCCGCTTGCACTTGCCGCACCATGGCCGGGAACTGTAAAGCCATGCGCCATAGCTGCGACCCGCCTTTCGCATATCGGATGGTGAGGCCCGGCAGGCGCACATGTTCGAGCGCGGGGAATTCCTGTCGCAACAATGTCAGTGGACCGCCATCAGCCGCGATCACCGGCACCGCTCCACGCTCCAGCAGTGCCGTGATGATGGGCACGCAACGCGTTGCGTGCCCTAAGCCCCAATCGAGCGGAGCGATAAGGATGCGGGCGTGATGCATGGTTTCCGCCCCGGCCGAATGGGCGCAACGAATATGGTGCAGCGTGCGTGAACCCAGTGTTACGGATCCAGGATCCTCACTCACCTTTCTCCTTCCGTCTCCCCAATTCCACGACGGCCGCTTCGTACAGATCCTTGAGATCTTCCGGGTGCTCCACGTACCACTGATAGGTGCGCTTGTATTGGTCGGCGGTGATCCTGCGCTCGGCGTACATCTTTTCGTAGTAGCCCTGTGCCGGACTGTCGGAGCGCTGCTCCACCATCACTTCATGCTTCACGCGGGCTTCGATCAGTTGCACGTCGGCCAGCACTTGCACGAACTGTTCGCGTTCGATCAGATCCGCTGGCGGAGCGGATACTTCCGCACCACACGAAACGCACAACAAGGCGATGGCCAAGAACTGCTTCATCGATCGAAGAGCAGGCGCTGTCCGTGCACGCTCGTGTTCACGCGTTCCCCATCCCACACTGGGTTGCCGTTCACCCAGGTGCGCAGCACGCGGCTGCGGAAGTGTTGGCCTTCCAATGGGCTCCAGCCGCACTTGTACAACAGGTTGTCCTTCCTGACCTCCCACGGCGCGTTCATGTCCACCAGCACCAGATCGGCGTGGTGGCCTTCGTGCACGTAACCGCGCTTGCTCACATTGAACAGGCGTGCCGGGGCGTGGCACATTTTCTCCACCACGCGTTCCAAGGTGATCGCGCCCTCGTGCACCTGTTCAAGCATGGTGACCAATGCATGCTGCACCATCGGGGCTCCGCTCGGGCACTTGGCATAGGGCAGGTTCTTTTCTTCCAGTGTGTGCGGCGCATGATCAGTGGCGATCACATCGATACGATCATCGAGTACTGCTTGGCGGATGGCGGCGCGGTCCGTTCCGGTCTTGATCGCCGGGTTCCATTTCACCAAGGTTCCCTTGGCTTGGTAGGCGTGTTCATCGAACCACAGATGATGGATGCATGCTTCGGCTGTTATGCGTTTGTCTTTCAGCGGTCCTGCGGTGAACAGTTCCAACTCGCGCGCGGTGCTGATGTGCAACACGTGCAAGCGTGTGCCGTGCTCCTTGGCGCGCGCCACGGCGGCGCTGCTGCTGCGGTAGCATGCTTCCGCATTGCGGATCACAGGATGCACCTCCACGGGTATGTTCTCGCCGTACTCGGCGATCGCTTTGGCCAAGTTGGCCTTCACCGTGGGCTCGTGCTCGGCATGCACGGCTAGGATCATATGCGCTTCGCGGAAGAGACGGTCGAGCGCGCGTTCATCGTCCACTAACATGTCGCCGGTGCTGCTGCCGAGGAAGGCTTTCAGGCCACACACAGTGCGTGGATCGGTGCGCAACACTTCATCAATGTTGCTGTTTCCCACGCCCATGAAGAAGCTGTAGTTCGCAACGGAAGTCGCGCCGCCCATGCCGTATTTCTCGGCCAGCAATTGCTGCGTGAGCGTTTGCGGCTGGGTGTTCGGCATCTCCATGTAACTGGTAATGCCACCGGCCACCGAGGCAGCACTGCCATGTGCGATATCGTCCTTGTGCGTCAGGCCCGGCTCACGGAAATGCACTTGGTCATCGATGCACCCCGGCAGTAGGTACTTGCCGGTGGCGTCCACCTCGATCGCACCACGCGCATCGGTGATGCCTTCTTCCGCCACGCGTTCAATGAAGCCGTCGCGCAACAACACATCGGCAGCGAACGTGCGGCCTTCGTTCACCACTTGTGCGTTGCGGATCAGCCAGTTGTTCATCACTTCACGGTGAAGCGCATGCGTATCACACCGATGAACGCTTCCTTGAAGATGTTCATGCTCATCTTGCTCTTGCCCTTCACGCGGTCAATGAAGGTGATCGGGACTTCCACGATGCGCAAACCTTTCCGCTTCACGCGGTACTTCATTTCGATCTGGAAGGCGTAACCGATGAACTTGATGGCATCAAGGTCGAGCTGCGCCAGCGTTATGCTCCGATAGCACACGAACCCGGCCGTGGTATCCATGACACCGAGCCATAGAATGGTGCGGACGTACAGCGATGCGAACCAGCTGATCGCAATGCGGTGCCACGCCCAATCGCGCACGCTGCCGCCGCGGACGTAACGACTGCCAACGGTCATGCCAACGCCTTCAACCGCGCAAGCATTATACAACCGCACAAGATCATCCGGGTTGTGGCTCAGGTCGGCGTCCATCTCGAAGATGAACGCATAGTTCCGATCAAGCGCCCACTTGAAGCCCGCGATGTAGGCGGTGCCCAACCCCAACTTGCCTTTGCGTTCCATCAGGTGCAGGCGACCGGGCCACCGCACCATCAAGTCCTTCACAATGGACGCGGTGCCATCCGGGCTTCCGTCATCCACCACCAACACATGGAACTCAGGTTGCAATGCGAACACCCGCATCAGAACATCCTCGATGTTCTCCTTCTCATCGTACGTGGGAATGATAACGAGGCGGTCGGGCACGGGCGTGGAATGGCGGTCGAAGATAGATTGAGGGGGCCGAGGCGATGGACACAGCGTACGGTGTTCACATCACTTCACAAGCGGTGTCTTACCTCACCACCGTCACATGCCCCGTGCGTTCCACGCGGTCGGTGGTGAAGGGTTCGCGCAGCCAGAGTTTCCAGACGTACACGCCGATCGGCACTTCGGTGCCATTGCTGAAGTTGCCGTCCCAATACACGGCCGGGTCCTCGGTGCTGAAGAGCGGCTGGCCCCAACGATCGAAGATCATGAAGCGGAATTCCTCGGGGTGCGGATTGCCCAGTACCGGGAAGAAGAAGTCGTTGAGGCCGTTGCCATCGGGGGTGAAGGTGTTCGGTACCCAATAGCCGCTGCCTTGCACAACAATGGTGCGGCATGCCGTGTCGGTGCAGGCTTCCGAAGCGTAGGCGATCAGGCACACCTCGTATTCGCCGGGTTCCTCCTCCGGGAAGGTGAACGTCGGGTTCTCGTCCGTGCTCTCATCCAGCGAATCGAATTGCCAGAGCCATGCGTCCGCGCCGCTGCTCGTGTTGGCGAAGAAGATCTCCGCGTTGTTGAGGCTCACTTGCGTATCGGGCAAGGCATAGAACGAAGCGATCGGTGGATCCACGACTTGCACAGCGGCCGGATAGGTGAACGTGCCTGTGCAGCCATTACCCGGATCGATGGTTACCGTGAGGTCGTACGTGCCTGCTGTGTAAAGGATCGAATCGGGCTCGCACTCGGTGCTGGTGGTGCCGTTGCCCAAGTCCCATAGGCATGTGCCCGGTCCGCTGTAGCTGCTGCTGATGCTGGCCATCACCGGAGCGCAACCTGCGCCGATGTCCACCGTGATGACCGGCGGCAGGTTCGGGATGATCGTAACGTTCACCACTGCGCTCTGCGCGGCGCATGGCACGGGCGATTGAACGGTATAAGTGTAGTCGCCATTGAGGCCGGTAGCGGGATCAACGTTGCCGTTGTTCGCTGATCCATCAGGAGCGGTCCACACGCCACCGGCGTCCGGACTTCCACCGAGCAACGCGAAGAGCGCGAACGGAACATCGTTGCTGCATACGGTGATGCTGCCGTTGCTGCCAGCATCGGCCGCTAGGCTCACACTTACGGTCACTACCGCTTCATCGTCGGTGCAAGCGCCTGTCCCCACCACGCGATAGGTGTATGCGCCGGGTGTATCGCTCGCCGGGTCGAAACCACCGTTGGCCGGGTTTCCGTTCGGATCGGTCCACGAGCCGCCGATCTGCGCGTTTCCGCCAAGTAGTGAGAAGAGCTGCACAGCCGGTTCGGTGTCGCAGTAGATCGCATTCGCATCAACACCTGCGTCGGGTGCTGGTGTGATCGTAACGGCCACGGAAGCCGTCGCATCTACGCACGGTGGTAGGCCGGTGACCGTGTACGTGTAGTTACCGCTGACCGCCGTGGACGGATCGAGCAGCGCAGCCACGGCAGTGCCGTTCGGATCGCTCCATGCCCCGCCTGCATCGGGTGTACCGGTGAGCAACGTGAACAGGTCAATACTTGGATCCGTGGTACACAACGCGATGGCACCGTTGCCGCCAGCTTGCGCTTCGGGGCTTACGGCCATGGTGAGCACGGCTACATCATCGGGGCAGCCCGCATTGCCGGGGACAGTGTACGTGTACGCCCCGGGCAGCGCTATCGCAGGATCGAACGTTCCGGAGAAGGGCTGGCTGTTGGGATCGGTCCATGTGCCGTTCGGATCGGGTGTGCCGAGCAACGCACCGGTGAGTTGTATCGCAGCGCCATTGGTGCACATCGCGATCGCATTGTCCTGTCCCGCATCCGGTCCGAGGTTCACCGTTACATCCACAATGCTCTGATCCTGCGGGCACGCGGTACCGACAACCGTATAGGTGTAGACGCCTTGCGGGTCCGCGCCTGGATCGAAGGTGGAGCCAAAGGCCACACCATTGGGATCCGTCCAACTTCCACCGCCATCGGGCGTTCCGCCCAGCAGGTTGAACAGCGCGAACGGAGCATCGCCGGTGCATACAGCAATTGCGCCGTCAACACCGGCCTCGGGTGCACTTTCAATAGTAACGGAGATGTCAGCAGATGCGGGAAGACAGGGTGAAGTGGCAGGAACCGTGTAGGTGTACGTTCCGGCTGGATCCGTTGATGGGTCGATGTTGCCGCTGTGGGAAAGACCGTTCGGGTCGGTCCATGTACCACCCGCATCCGGACTTCCACCGAGTGCATTGAACAGATCCGTGATGGGATCCAAACTGCACAGTGCCAGTGATGCACTTGTGCCAGCATTCGGCGAACCGGTGATCGTTACGGTGACCGTTGCACTGGCACTGGCACATGGCGCAACACCCGCAACAGCATACGTGTACACACCTGCGGGATCAACAGTGGGGTCCATCGTTCCGCTGTGGGCAGCACCGCCGGGTGCGGTCCATGTTCCGCCAACGGCGGGTGTTCCACCAAGGGCAGCGAACAACCCTTGCGGTGCTCCTTGATCGCAGACGGTGAGCGCGCCGTTGGTGCCCGGATCCGGGGATGCGTTGATCGTTACGGTCACGGTTGAGGTCGCTCCCGCTCATGGGGCAACCGCAGCGATGGTATAGGTGTACACGCCGCTCGGATCAACTGATGGGTCAACGTTCGGGCCGTGCGCAAGTCCATTGGGGTCGGTCCAAGTGCCGCCAGCGTCAGGGTTTCCGCCGAGTGCAGCGAAGAGGCTTGTTGGGGCCATGTCCTCGCACAACGTCCACGCGCCGTTGGTGCCCGCATCCGGTGAGCCGGTGATCGTAACAGCAACGATCGACGACGCACTGCCGCAAGGTGCCACACCATTCACCGTGTAGGTGTAGTTGCCCGCTGGATCAACCGTGGGGTCGATCGTTCCACTGTGCACGTTGCCGTTGGGATCGGCCCATGCACCACCCGCATCCGGACTTCCACCGAGCGCTGCGAAGAGCGATTGTGGCGCGCCCTGATCGCAAACGGTGAGGGCGGCATCAATGCCGGGATCGGGCGATGGATTGATGGTGACCATCACGGTGGAAGCATCGCCTAAGCACGGAGGCACTGCACCTATGGTGTATGTATAAGCACCGCTCGGATCGTTGGCCGGATCCACCATGCCACTATGTGCGTTACCATTTGGATCGGTCCACGCACCACCAGCATCCGGACTTCCACCAAGGGCGGCGAACAGCGACGTCGGAGCGAACGACTCGCAAAGTGTCCAAGTTCCGTTGGTGCCGGCATTCGGTGAACTGGTAATGGTGACGGTCACCGTCGCGCTCGCGCTACCGCATGGCGCCGTGCCGTTCACTGTGTAGGTGTAGTTGCCTGCTGGATCAACGGTCGGATCGATCGTACCGCTATGTGCCGCACCACCGGGTGCTGTCCATGTTCCACCAACAGTGGGGCTTCCACCAAGTGCTGCGAACAATCCTTGCGGCGCACCTTGATCGCACACGGTGAGCGCGCCGTTCGTGCCGGGATCCGGCAATGCGTTGATCGTCACCGTTACGGTGGAAGTCGCGCCGAGGCATGGTGCGATCGCAGCAATGGTGTAGGTGTACACACCGCTTTGATCAACAGCCGGGTCAACGCTCGGGCCGTGTGCAAGTCCATTGGGGTCGGTCCAAGTGCCACCTGCATCGGGGCTTCCACCGAGTGCGGCGAAGAGGCTTGTCGGGGCCATGTCCTCGCACAATGTCCAGGTGCCGTTGGTGCCGGCATTCGGCGAACTTGTGATCGTTACGTTCACCGTTGCGCTGGCACTCGCGCACGGTGCAACGCCCGGAACCGTGTAGGTGTACACACCGGCTGGATCAACCGTCGGATCGATCGTTCCGCTGTGCGCTGCACCGCCGGGTTCGGTCCATGTTCCGCCAGCGGCGGGTGTTCCACCCAGTGCAACGAACAGACCTTGCGGCGCACCTTGATCGCAGACGGTGAGCGCGCCGTTCGTGCCGGGATCCGGCAATGCGTTGATCGTCACCGTTACGGTGGAAGTCGCGCCGAGGCATGGTGCGATCGCAGCGATGGTGTAGGTGTACACACCGCTTGGATCAACCGATGGATCAACGTTCGGCCCGTGTGCAAGTCCATTGGGGTCGGTCCATGAGCCACCTGCATCGGGGCTTCCGCCGAGTGCGGCGAAGAGTGATGTTGGTGCGCCCGTCGCGCACAGTGTCAATGCTCCATTCGTTCCAGCATCGGGCGAACCGGTGATCGTTACAGTAACCGTTGCGCTTGCATTCGTACACGGAGCTAAGCCGGCAACCGTGTACGTGTAAACGCCCGCAGGATCAACGCTCGGATCGATGATGCCGCTGTGGGCTCCGCCTCCCGGGGCGGTCCAACTCCCACCAGCTTGTGGGAACCCACTGAGGAAAGCGATGAGCGACTGTGGTGCGCTCTGATCGCATACGATCATTGCAGCATCAGACCCCGCACTCGGTGCGGCGTTCTCGGTCACCGTCACCGTGGCCGTCGCATTCGGGCATGGCGTTGTTCCGGCTACTGTGTACGTGTAGACGCCGGGGCCGTCGATAGCAGGATCGTGGTTGGCGCTGTGCGCTGCACCACCGGGTGCGGTCCACGTTCCGCCGCCTTGCGGCGCGCCACCAAGTGCAAGGAACATGTTCGATACGCCGCTGTTGGAACAGAGGGTGATCCCACCATTCGTACCCGCGTTCGCTACTGCGACTTCAGCGACCGTAATCGTTGCCGTTGCGTTCGCGCATGGGGGAACACCTGCAACGGTGTATGTGTAGATGCCCGGTGCGTCAATAGCTGGATCGTAGTTAGCACCGTGCGCCGCGCCACCAGGAGCGGTCCACGCGCCGCCTGCATCCGGACTTCCACCGAGCGAAGCGAACATACCGACCGCAGCACCTTGGGTACATACGCTCAGATTCCCGTTCGCGCCGGCATCGGGGGCTGCGTTGATCGATACCGTTACGGTTGCACTTGCTCCTGGGCAAGGGGCCACGGCGGCGATGGCATAGGTGTAGATACCTGCTGGATCCGTCGCTGGATCGAACACCCCGCTATGCGCGGCGCCACCGGGAGCGCTCCAAACGCCACCGGCATCAGGGGTTCCGCCGAGCGAACCGAACAAGGCTGTTGGCGCACTTTGCGTGCACAACGTCAACGTGCCATCGATCCCCGCATCAGGGGTGGAGGTGATGGTGACGGTGATTGTTGCACTTGCGTTCGGGCAGGGCGCCATGCCGAGTACGACGTAGGTGTACACGCCTGCAGGATCCACGGCTGGGTCAACCGTGCCACTGTGCGCTGTGCCACCGGGTGCCGTCCATGTGCCGCCTGCTGTCGGGGCGCCGCCAAGTGCGTTGAACAGGTTTGATGGTGCGGCTTGATCGCAGAGCACCACAGCGCTGTTGGAACCTGCGCTCGGAGCGGTGTTCTCGGTAACGGTTACCGTTGCCGTTTCATTCGCGCAGGGTGCAATACCGTTGACCGTATAGGTGTAAATGCCCGGTGCATCCACTGCTGGATCATAGTTCGCGCCGTGCGCTACACCGCCGGGTGCGGTCCATGCACCACCGATATCCGGTGAACCCCCGAGCGACAAGAACATGTTCGCCGCAATAGAATTGGAACAGATGGCGAGCGGCCCATTGGTGCCAGCATCGGGTGGCGCATTCTCGGTAACGGTGACCGTTGCCGTTGCATTCAGGCACGGCGCGATGCCGACCACCGTGTAGGTATAGATGCCGGGTGCATCCACTGTAGGATCATAGTTCGCGCCGTGTGCCGCACCGCCGGGTGCGGTCCATGTGCCACCGGCTTGAGGCGCTCCTCCGAGTGATAGGAACATGTTGACCGGCACACTGTTCGAGCAGATCGTCAACGTTGCGTTGGTGCCTGCGTCGGCCGCCGCGTTCTCTGTTACGGTTAACGTTGCCGTTGCATTGCCGCAGGGAGCAACACCTGTTACTGTGTATGTGTAGATACCAGGTGCATCGATCAATGGATCGTAGTTCGCACCATGCGCCGCGCCGCCGGGAGCGGTCCATGCGCCACCTGCCTGGGGTGCGCCGCCAAGCGACAGGAACAGGTCCGCTGCAACGCTGTTGGCGCAAGTGGTCAGCGCGCCTGCGCTACCGGCATTCGGTGCCGCGTTCTCAGTTACCGTTACCGTTGCCGAGGCATTCGTGCAAGGGGCGATCCCGACAATGGTGTACGTGTACAAACCCGGTGAGTCGATCGTGGGATCATAGTTCCCGCTGTGTGCGGCTCCTCCCGGCGCGGTCCATGTTCCAGCTGGTTGGGGAAGTCCACCAAGGGACAAGAAAAGGTTAGTGATCGGGTCATTATCGCAGATCGCCAGCGCACCGTTGAGGCCAGCGTTAGGTGCCAAGTTCTCCGTTACGGTAACCGTTGCGGATACGGCAGGACATGGTGGGGCAGCTGGTATGGTGTAGGTGTACACCCCCGGACCGTCGATAGCGGGATCGTAGTTGGGCCCATGAGCAGCACCACCAGGAGCGGTCCAGTTGCCACCTGCCTGCGGTGCGCCGCCGAGCAGGCCGAACAAATTGACGGCAGCATCGGAAGAGCATAGCGTCAGCACAGCGGGCGTCCCAGCTGTCGATGCAATGCTCTCAGTGACAGTTACGGTGGAAGTCGCGTTCGCGCAGGGCGCGATGCCAAGGAGGGTGTATGTGTACACACCGGGTACATCCACTGCTGGATCGTAATTGGCACCATGCGCTACGCCACCGGGAGCGGTCCAGGTACCTCCTGCTTGTGGCGCACCGCCAAGCGCAGCGAAGAGGCTCACCGGCCCACCTGAACTGCACAAACTCCAGTTCCCGTTGGTACCTGCGTTCGGTGCTGGATCTTCCGTCACCGTAACCGTTGAAGTGGCATTCGCACACGGTGCGACACCAGCAACGGTATATGTGTAGATGCCCGGGGTATCCATGGCAGGTACGTAGTTGGCCCCATGTGCAACACCTCCCGGCGAAGTCCACGCACCACCTGCCTGCGGTGTGCCACCGAGCGACAGGAACATGTCCGTTGCAACACCGTTCGAACAGACCGTCAGTGTTCCGTTCGTACCTGCATTCGTCGCGGGATTTTCAGTAACGGTGACAGCAGCTGTTGCGTCGGTACAAGGCGCTACACCTGTTACCGTGTAGGTGTAGATGCCCGGTGCATCAACCGTTGGCTCGTAGTTCACACCGTGCGCTGCGCCGCCGGGGGCGGTCCATGTGCCACCCACTTGTGGCGTACCGCCGAGTGAGGCTAAGAGGCCGAGGGCAGCACCGTTCGAGCAGATCGTGAGCGTGCCATTGGTCCCGGCATTCGTTGCCGGGTTCTCGGTAACGGTGACCGTTGTGGTTGCGTTCGCGCATGGTGCGACACCGACCACTGTGTACGTGTAGATGCCCGGTGCATCGACAACCGGATCATAGTTCGCGCCATGTGCAGCGCCACCGGGAGCGGTCCAAGTTCCACCAACTTGTGGTGTACCACCAAGCGATGCAAAGAGCGCAACCGCGGCACCGTTCGAACAGATCGTCAGCGTGCCGTTGATCCCGGCATTCGTTGCCTGGTTCTCGGTAACGGTGACCGTTGCCGCAGCATTCGCGCATGGTGCAACTCCAGCAACGGTGTAGGTATAGATGCCCGGTGCATCGACCACTGGATCATAGTTCGCGCCGTGCGCTGCGCCACCGGGAGCGGTCCATGCACCGCCCGCTTGCGGTGTACCACCGAGCGATGCAAGGAGCGCAACCGCAGCACCGTTCGAGCAGATCGTGAGCGTGCCGTTTGTCCCAGCATTCGTTGCCGGGTTCTCGGTAACGGTGACCGTTGCCACTGCGTTCGCGCATGGTGCAACACCAGCCACCGTATACGTATAGATGCCCGGTGCATCAACGGTTGGATCGTAGTTGATGCCGTGCGCTGCACCGCCCGGAGCGGTCCAAGCACCGCCCAGTTGCGGCGTGCCACCGAGCGAAGCAAAAAGCGCAACCGCAGCACCGTTGGAACAGATCGTAAGCGTCCCATTCGTTCCTGCGTTCGTTGCTGGATTCTCCGCTACCGTTACCGTTGCTGTCGCATTCGCGCACGGTGCTGCACCTGTTACCGTGTATGTGTAGATACCTGGTGCATCGACCGCTGGATCGTAGTTCGCGCCATGCGCTGCACCGCCCGGGGCGGTCCAAGCGCCACCACCTTGTGGCGCACCACCGAGCGAGGCGAAGAGCGCAACCGAGGCGCCGTTTGAACAGATCGTAAGCGTACCGTTGGTACCGGAATTCGTTGCCGGGTTCTCGGTGACCGTAACAGTCGCGGTACCGTTCGCACAGGGAGCAACTCCCGTAACTGTGTATGTGTAAACGCCGGGTGCATCAAGCGCTGGATCGTAGTTCGCACCATGGGCAACGCCACCGGGGGCGGTCCAAGCACCACCCGCTTGCGGCGTACCACCGAGCGATGCAAAGAGCGCAACCGCGACGCTGTTGGAACAGATCGTAAGCGTCCCGTTCGTTCCCGCGTTCGTTGCCGGGTTCTCGGTCACCGTAACCGTGCTCGATGAACTGCCGCAGGGACCACCTGCACCTACGGTATACGTGTATATGCCCGGGGCATCCACGGCCGGGTTGTACGCGGCCGCGTGCGCTGCACCGCCGGGCGCGGTCCATGTTCCACCTGCTTGGGGTCCGCCACCAAGCGAAGCGAACATGTTCGTCGAAGCGCTATTGGAGCACAGGGTCAAAGTCCCATTCGTGCCTGCATTAGGGGCAGCGGTCTCAGTAACGGTGACTGTTGCAGTAGCACTTGCACATGGCGGAGCGGCAACGTGATAGACATAGATGCCAGGTGCATCAACGGCGGGATCATAGTTCGCGCCATGCACCGCACCACCCGGTGCGGTCCACCATCCGCCTGCTTGTGGCGTGCCACCAAGCGAGGCGAACATGTCCGCGGGCAATGCATTCGCGCAGAGGTTGAGCGTTCCATTCGTTCCGGCATCTGGCAGCGGTACTTCCGTTACGGTTACTGTTGATGTGGCCGCCGCGCAGGGGGCTACACCCGGAACGGTGTAGGTGTAAACGCCCGGGTTGTGCGTAACGGGGTTGTAGTTCGGGTTGAAGCCCACGCCGTGGGCAACACCGAGCGGATTCGTCCAAGTGCCGGTGTTCGGTGGGGCGCCACCCAACTGCGCGAAGAGCGGTGTGGCAGCGCCATTCGCACACACTGTCAGGGTTCCGTTCGTTCCGGCATTCGGCCCCGCCACTTCCGTAACAGTGACCGTTGCAGTAGCGTTCCCACAGGGTGCAACACCCGCAACGGTATAGGTGTAGATGCCCGGCCCATCAAACGCGGGATCATAGTTCGCACCATGCGCGGCACCACCCGGTGCTGTCCAAGTACCACCGGCTTGTGGTGTTCCACCGAGCGCGGCGAAAAGGCTGGAAGCTGGATTATTGGTACAGGTGTTCAGCGTTCCGTTCGTACCGGCATTCGGCCCCGCCGTTTCCGTTACCGTAACAGTGGCTGTGGCGCTTGCACAGGCGTTTCCAACGGCGTAGGTGTAGATGCCCGGACCATCCACGAGAGGGTCGTACATGCCTGTATGCGTGCCACCGCCCGGTGCGGTCCAACTTCCGCCGACATCCGGTGTTCCGCCGAGTTCAGTGAAGAGGTCAATTGGCGCGGCGGTCCCGCAGATCGTTACGGAACCATTGGCACCGGGATCCGGCGCCGCTCCACCGCCTTGGGTTACCACGAAGTTGATGGACGTACTGGCTATGTTCTCCACCGGACAGTTGCCATCGTCCGCGGTAATGAGCACGTTCACTGGTGAGAATGCCGCGTCAGCTGTCCAGCAAATGGTCGCCGTGGCCGGGTTAGTCCCGGTAACGGTGAAAGTGGCGCCGGGTAGCAGTGTCGTTGCCAGCGATACGACTTGCAACACAGTGGCCGGGTCGGCATCGCTGAAGACCACATCCACGCAAACGGCTGCACCATCGCACACCTCGATCGAGTTCGTACCGGTGACCAAGTACGTTCCCGCGCCCCCGGTCACACCGGTGATACCTGTTGTCACGGGTACGTTACCCGTGCAGGCCAGCACAACGAACATCTGGTCGCGCATCACCGATCCTATCAGTACGCCGTTCACATCGAACTCCTGAACCAGTACAGCCACCACGTAGTTACCGATCAACGCTGGCGTGAAACTGAGCTGACCCGTGGCGGGGTCGATGGTGATGCCCGGGGCGGGTAGCAACCCCGTATATCCCACTTGATACGGAACGGGAGACCCGGCAGCGAAATACGCGGTGTTCAACGAGTACACAATGGTGTTGCCGTCAGGCTCGGTGACACCATAGTTGTAATTCACAGGTTGACCAACGCACACGTACGGAATGGACTGATCGGTGAACACCGGCGAGTTGTTGCAGGGCGCGGTGGCGTTATCCAAGTTTGCGTAGATGTACATGCCCGGCGTGCCCGTTAGGTTGAGCGTACCCGCTCGACAGCACAAGTCCCAACTGATGTTCCAGTCGTTGCACGGGGGGAGGTTCACGATCGTGGTGAACACGTAGTGCTCCATGCCCGGCCATGCCCCCCCACTGCACGAGCTGTTGGGTAGCTCTGCCGCACACAGTTGGCTCACTTCCACTGGAGCGGGTACCGGCATGGCCAGCACGGTGAACGATATGCCGCAATCGCTGCTGAAGTCCAGATCCTGCGGGATCATGGGGGCGCCCGAACAATCAAGGAAGAGATCCAGCGTGATCTCATACGAATTGCCGCCGAGGCATTCGTAAGTGATATCACCACCCGCAAAGTGACCGGCGCGCGCCGACTGCCCCACGCAAAGCAGGCCGATCGCAAAGAGCGTTCGGTGCAACCAAATGTGGAAACGGGCCATGTGGGTCAGGGGGCGGAAAAAGCTGTCGAAGGTATCGCGCGCAGGTACGCGCGTGGGACGTGCCCCCATGCAGTGTTACGCAAGTCTTGCTGTTCATCACACGGATGCAGCCTTAACGCTCCGGTGCCGGTAGCATCAGGTTTCCAGCGTTGGGACAAGGCTACATTTGGCGCCCTTTCATGGAAGCCCGGCACACGATGATCAGATCCTTACGTTCCAGCATACTTCTCGTTGTTGCAGTGCTGGCTGCGCCAGTGCTCGGGCAAGTGGATACTTCTTTGTATGCGCCGGTGGATACGAGCCGGACTGCGAATGCTCGGATGCCCATGTATGCGATAGATGCGCAGGAACTGGATGCTTCGCTCGGCGCGCAGGATATCAGTGGGGTGCTTCAGAGTTCCCGCGACATCTTCACCAGCACCGCAGGCTTCAACTTCGGGAATGCACGTTTCCGCATTCGGGGGTACGATGGTGAGAACACGTTGGTCACGTTGAACGGCGTGATGATCAACGACATGGAAAGCGGGTTTGCGCCATGGACGCTGTGGGGTGGCTTGAATGATGTTACGCGCTGGATGCGGGTACACAATGGCGTTGCCGCGTCGCGGCAGACCTTCGGCAGTGTGGGAGGGCACACGGAGATCGGCTTACGCCCGAGCGAATTGCGCAAGGGTCTGCGTACCAGTTTGGCATTCAGTGATCGTAGCTACCGCAATCGCCTGATGGTGACGTACAACACGGGCATGCGGGCGAACGGCTGGGCGGTCAGCGTAAGTGGCAGCCGTCGATGGGCCAAGGAAGGATATGTGCAAGGGACGAGCTATGACGCTTGGGCGTACTTCCTCGGCGTGGAGAAGAAATTGAACGATCGCCATAGCCTTGGCTTCGTGTACTTCGGTGCACCCATCATCCAAGGCCGTCAAGGCATCGCTGTGCAGGAGGCGTGCGACCTCACGGGCAACAACTACTACAATCCCAATTGGGGCTATCAGGACGGGGAGAAGCGCAACGCGCGCATGAGCCATGATCACAAACCGGTTTTCCTGTTCACTCATTATTGGGATCTGGGGGAGAAGGGAAAGGTGACCACGAGCGCGTTGTACACGTTCGGTCGCGACGGCCTCACCAACCTCAACTGGTTCGATGCGAAGGATCCCCGTCCTGACTATTACCGCTACCTGCCGAGCTATTACGAGCAGACCGATGGCGACTATTCCGCACAACTGGCAAGCCTTTGGGGCAGTGATGACGACACCCGGCAGATCAATTGGGACCAGCTCTACTTCGCCAACGGCAAGAATCTTTACACCGTGGAGAATGCGGAGGGCATAGCCGGCAATAATGTGAGCGGATTGCGCAGCAAATACATTGTGGAGGAGCAACGCACGGATCCCACCCGTTGGGGTTTGAACACGGTGTGGGACCGCGCCTGGAAGCAGGACATGCACATTACCGCAGGAGCCAGTTGGAACAACCAAGTGACGCACAACTACAAACTGGTGCAGGATCTACTGGGCGGTGAGTTCTGGGTTGACTTGAACCAGTTCGCAGAATTGGACCAAGACGACCCCAACGCCGCGCAGAACGATATTGAGAACCCCAACCATGTTGTAAGGGAAGGTGACCGCTTCGGGTACGACTACGAGTTGCATGTGAGCAGCATCAACGCTTTCGGGCAGTTGGAGAAAGAGTGGCGAAAGCTCGAGGCGTACGTGGGCTTGAGCGTCTCGCACACCAGCTTCTTCCGCGAAGGCAATGTGGCCAACGGCCGCTTCCCCACATCCAGCAAAGGCAAAGGCGACACACACAGCTTTTTCCACTATGGGGCCAAGGCCGGTGCGGTGTACAAGATGAGCGGGCGACACTATGTTTCGGTGAACGCTGCCCACATGACCCGGCCACCTGCGCCGCGCTCCGCTTATCTGAGCGCGCGTAACCAGGATGGTGTGATCGGCGGCCTCACGAATGAAAAGGTGACCAGCGCGGACATCAACTACCAGCTTCGAGCACCGCGGATCAAGGGGCGCCTCACCGCCTACTACACGAAATTCAGCGACCAGATCTGGAGCCGCAGCTTTTTCCACGAGGAGTTCCTCACCATCGTGAATTACACGATGACGGGCGTGGACCAAACGCACATGGGTGTTGAATTCGGTGCGGAGGCGAATCTCACCGCCACATGGACGCTTACCGCCGTTTACGCCAAGGGCCAGTACTTGTACAGCAGCCGCCCCACCGCAACGGCCACGCGCGATAATAGCAGCGAGGTACTGGCCACCGACCGTACCGTGTACTGGAAGAACTATCGTGTGGGGGGCATGCCACAAACTGCCGCCAGCATCGGTTTGAAGTACAACTCTCCCAAGTTCTGGTTCGCTGGTGTCAACGGCAACTTCTTCGACGATATCTATCTGGATCCGAACCCCGGGCGTCGCACTGCCGAGGCCACGGAGATCTTCGTGGACGAGGACCCACAAGTGAACGCGTTGTTGGAGCAAGAGAAATTGGAGAGCGCCTTCGTACTGGACGTCTTCGCCGGTAAGAGTTGGTTGCTCAAGCGCAAGTACCGCGTTGCCGTGAATGCCAACGTCAACAACCTGTTCAATGTCACTGACTTCGTTACCGGCGGGTTCGAGCAATTGCGCTTTGATCGCCAGGACGTTGATCGTTTCCCAAGCAAATACGGTTACATGTACGGCCGCACCTTCTTCCTAATGGCCACCTTCAGCTTCTGATCCATGAACAACCTCTTTTCATTGCGCAACCTCAGCATCGCTCTGGGCGCCGTTACACTCTTCGCATCATGCGACAAGGAGTTCGATGCACCGCCGATCGCGTCGATACCGGATGGTGCAGTGATCACCATACCTGAGCTGCGGCAGATGTTCGGGGATAGTGGCCAGTTGCCAGTGCGGTTCACACAGCCCCTGAGCGTTTACGGCATCATTACCGCTGATGAAGAGAACGGGAATCTGTACAAGAACGTGTACATGCAGGATGGTGGCCAAGCAATCAATCTGCGGTTGCGCAATAGCGGTGGTCTCTACCAAGGCGATCGTGTACGGGTGTACCTGCCAGGTTGCACGCTTAACCAGTACAACGGTGTGTTGCAGATCGACTCCGTTGATGTGGACAATAACGTGGTGAAGCAATCGACGCTGAACGTTGTGGAACCGTTGGTGATGACCATCGCCGAACTCAACGCCTCGCACTTGAACGGCTACGGTTTGGACACATTGCAATCCATGCTCGTGCGGATCCCTGATGTGGAGTTCGTGTTGGATGAGGCTTGTTACGGGCAGCCTTATGCCGATGCGGTCGGCCAACAATCACTCGATCGGAACCTCAGCGATTGCAGCGGGAGTATCATCGTACGCAGTAGCGGCTACGCCAATTTCGCCAGTTTGCCGGTAGCAACCGGAAACGGGACTTTCACCGGTATCCTCGGACAATACCAAGGCAACAACCAGCTCATCATCCGCGATCTCGGCGAACTCGACATGAACGGCACTCGTTGCGACCCTTGCCCGCTTCCCTTCCAGCCATGTGCTGCCGCTGCCACTGTGCAGGAGGATTTTGCTACCGTGGTGAGCAATTCGAACATCAATTTGGCCTGCTGGTTCACCGGTTCGCTCTCCACCGACAACCGCGTTTGGCGCGGCGGGGCATTCCAAACGGAACTGTTCGCGCAAGGCAGCGCATACACAAGTTCAGCGCCATCGACCGTTAGCTGGTTGGTAAGTCCGAACGTGCAGGCCACTGGCACCAACACCTTGCAGTTCATGAGCCAGCGCGCTTTCGGGGATGCCGGACATGAACCCTTCTCGCTCTTCGTCTGTACCAATTTCGATGGGACCAACCTCGCTACCGCCAACTGGGTGCCGGTCGCCAGCGCCTTCGCTAGCGATGGCACGGCCGATTTCGTCTGGGTGAACAGCGGTGTTGTTCAACTAAGCGGATACCTGCCCGTTGGATACACGGGAGGCTTCGTGGTCGGCTTCCGCTACACCGGCAGCGGCCCCAATAACCAGGACACGAATTTCCGTATCGACGACGTGCAGATCAATTGATCGTCCGGCGCCGGTCACACAACCCTAACGAATACCAGAACACATGAGAGCTTCACTACTTCTTCTATTGCTTGCACTCGCTACCGCCGCCAGCGCACAGTTCACGAGCGGGTTCGAGACGTGGACCGATACCGTGCCTTCCGATTGGATGGGCTCGAAGACCACGCTCAGCGCGGATAGCGTTGCGCAAGTGAGCAACAACCCGCACGGAGGCACCTATGCCGTTCGTTTGACCAACAGCGTAAGTGGCCACAAGCGTTTCACCACGCAATCGGCTACCGTAGTTGATGGCACCACCTACGATGTAACGTATTGGGTGCGCGGTAACGGCAGTGTGCGCACTGGATTGTTCGATGGTCGTGCCGCCGCATCGGGCTACGCATCGTACACGCCTTACTACGTTTCCACGGGCAACGCCTGGACCCAGGTAACGCAGCAGATCACCGCCGCGAACGATACAACGGGTGCACAGTTCATCCTCTCCATCCAATTGACCAGTGGCCCTGAGCATTTGGTGATCGACGACGTGAACATCACCGGAGGCATCATTGTTCCTCCCGTGGATGCGAGCATCTATGAGATCCAATACACAACGGACCTGAACGGCGTTTCGCCGTTCAATAACCAAGCGGTGAACACGGGCGGTATTGTCACCGGTGTGGACACCGTAGGGTCCAATTCCTACTTCATCCAATCAGGGACAGGTCCTTGGAGCGGCATTTATGTGTTCGACAATACGTCGGTGGTGGCATTGGGCGACAGCGTGACGTTGACGGCGACCGTAACGGAGTTCAACACGACGACCGAGCTGACCAACGTGAGCAACTTGGTTGTGGTTGGTCAATACCCGCAGCCTGCACCCCAAATGCTGGACGCCACTTCCGCCGCTGCCGAGCAGTGGGAGGGCGTGTTGACCCACATTGCCGAACTGGAATGCATGAACCTGCCCGATGCGGGTACGTTCTTCGAATGGACGGGCACCAGTTGGCAGGGCTCCCTGCCTGTGGATGACCTGATGTACCTCTACGCGCCTACGGTGGGCAACTTCTACAACGTGACCGGCGTGATGCACTTTGCGAACGGCGCACGCAAGATCGAGCCGCGCGGCCTGAGCGACTTCACTGCGGGCACGGGCCTCAACGACATTGCTGGGTCAGGGGTCAGTGTTTTCCCGAACCCTGCGAGTGCTTGGTTAACGGTGATCGCTCCGGACCTCAGCGGTCGTATTGAATACACCTTGAGCGATGTTGCCGGTCGTACAGTGCGTAGCGCGTTGATCGCCAACGAGCGCTGCATGATCGATGTGAGCGGAATGCCCGCCGGTTTCTATACCCTGACGCTCCGCAACGGTTCTTCCGTTTGGAGCACCCGCGTATCGGTGCAGCGTTGATCCGAACGTGTTCAACAAAGAAGCCCCCGACTTGTCGGGGGCTTCTTTGTTCCGGGGGTATGGTTCAACTTACTCTGGCCGCGTCAGCACGATGTAAACCGGAAAGTGGTCGCTGTAACCGTTCATGAACTGGTTGCCAACGAACGTGCGGAATGGATACCCGGCGAAATTGCCGTCCTGTTGGCGCATGTAGGGCTTGTTGTGGATATGCACACCGTGGTAATTGTATCGCCCGCCGGCACCAGTGCATACCGCAGGCGTCATGATGATCTGGTCGAACAGGTTCCAGCTATCGCGCCATGCCAATGTGCCGATGCCCTCTTTGTACAGTTTATCCATTGGGCCGAACAGCAGCTCGCCGGTAGCGGCGCTCTTATCGCCAACGGCCTTCATATGCTTGCGCACGCTTTCGTTGATCGGGTCGTCGTTGAGGTCGCCCATGTAGAACACGCGCGCGTTGGGGTTCCGTGCAATGAGCGAATCCACAATGTGCCGGCCGAGATCAGCGGCCAGGTTGCGCAATGGACGACTGCGCTTTTCGCCACCCCGACGGCTGGGCCAGTGCGCAACGATCGCGTGAATGGTGTCGCCATCCAGAACACCCGTGACCAATAGCTGGTCACGCGTCCGGAACGACGTATCGTTGGGCGCCACCAAACGGTAGCCTTTCTGTGAGAGCAACGTGAACTGCATGGGGTCATAGACAAAGGCTACATCAACACCGCGCCGATCGGGTCCTTCGTGGCTCACCACTTTCCAGCCGCGTTCGGTCAGAGGAGCGGTGCGCACCAGGTCTTCCACCACGCCGCGGTTCTCCACTTCCGCCAAGCCGAGCAACGCCGGGCCGCGCGGATGGATGTCGGTCGCCAGTTCCGCGATGACATGTGCCATGTTGTGGAGCTTCTTCATGTAGCGCTCGCTGGTCCACTGGTTCAGGCCGTTGGGCAGGAATTCCTCGTCCTGCACATCGGGCTGGTCGATGGTGTCGAAGAGATTCTCGATGTTGTAGAAGCCGATAACGGCCGGCACTACACGTTGCTTGGCTTGTGCGAAAGCAAGCGCGGGAACAAGGAGGCAGAGTGAAAGGGTAGGGGTGCGGAACATGGGCATGGGGCGCCGGAGCGCGGCCGAAAGTATCCGATCGTGTGCCGCGACTACGAGGGCGGGAAACGGAGCGGGTTGCGCTCGTTGTAGCGGCGGAGGAATTGGAACAATGTCACATCCCGGTTCCGCTGCCGTGGTGGAATGGCAAGAAATTCTTGATACAGTGTTGTGTCGTTGCTCAGCGCCATGGCCAAGCTGCTGGCGTTGAAGACCTCGAAAGTGCCGGTTCGCATATTCATCAATCGTTGTATGGCGACCGGAACATTTTCGCCGAACGACCCGCTCACCTGCCATTCCTGCACCACCATGTGACACAGCGAGCCTATCAGGCCGATGCGTTGGTAGCCGTCCCGGGTACCGATATACACGACATCGTTGTTGCAGAACCCCCAGAACCTGTCCACCGTCTTCAAGTCGCCCTTGCCTAAAGTGTCCCGATAAAAGACCCGTCCATCATGGGTCGTGAGGTCTCCGATCGGACGCCCTTCACTATCGAGAAAGGCACCGCTGGGTAGGGAGGGTGCGTTCATCCGGAATTCACTGAACGCGCGATAGATCCCTTCACGGAAGTCGAAACCGCCGTGGTACTCGATCCAATCGGCATCCTCGGTCACCGCGGGTTCGACCACGTAGTCTGTTGTATCGACCTGAGGTATTGCATCGAAGCAGTTGAACAGAGACGCAGCCAAGCAGATCGAGAGGCGCGAAACCGTGCTATTGTTCCCGGTGAACATTACGACACCGAACGTATGAACTCCATCACCTCATGTGGCGCTTGTGCATGCACCCAGTGCCCGGCGTAGTCGATCGTTTCAATGCGGCTGTTCGGGAACTGCTCCTTGATCTGGGGAATGTCCTCACGGGTGATGTAGTCGCTTTGGCCACCCCGGATGAAGAGCGTAGGAACACGCACTGTCTCTGGTCCTATGGATGCGAGGATGTGCGCCAAGTCGCGGCTCAACCCCTCCACGTTCATGCGCCACGCGAGTTGCTCTGGTGTTTTCCAGTGCAGGTTCTTCAGGATGAACTGCACCACCCCCGGCTCTTTGATGCGCGACTTGATGTGCGCTTCGACATCCTTCCGGTTATTGGTGGACAGGTCAGCGGTGCGCAGCGCATCCACAATGTGGGCATGGTTGTCCTCGTGCTCACGCGGGCTTATGTCCACCACCACCAAGTGCTTCAGCAGTTCGGGCCAACGTTGGGCAAAGACCATTGCCGTCTTGCCACCCATGCTGTGGCCAATGAGCACTATGTCCCTCAGCCCGAGCGCAACCATGAGCGCATGGACATCGGCCGCCATAGTGGGGTAGGAGATGTGGGTTGTATGCGGACTGCGACCATGGTCACGTTGATCCACGAGCAACACATCGAAGTCCTTTGAGAGTTCCGTTCCGATGCTGCCCCAGTTGTCGCTACTGCCGAACAGGCCGTGCAGGATCACCACTGGCGTGCGGCCAGCGCCTGCGCCCAAACGGCGGTAGTGGAGTGGTGCTATCTCGGACATGGTATGGGGTAAGAAAGGAACCTCCGAAGCCATCGCTCGGGATCCCATGCGATCGGGTTCATCGCAGCTCCCTCAGATACAGGTCCACCGCGTTCTCCATTCCGAACCGCAGGGCATCACACACCAATGCATGGCCAATGGATACTTCGGCAAGGCCGGGTACGTTCAAATGGAAATGACGAAGGTTCTGCAGGTCGAGGTCGTGCCCGGCATTCACGCCAAGGCCCAACGACGAGGCGTACTTCGCAGCTATTGCAAAGGGCGCCACGGCGCCGTCGCGGTCCTTACCGAAATGCAGCGCGTACGGCTCGGTGTACAACTCAATGCGGTCTGTGCCAGTGTCTTTCGCCGCGGCGATCTGCTCGGCATCGGTGCCCATGAACAAGCTGGTGCGGATGCCGATCGCTTTGAAACGCGCGACTACCGGACGCAGGAACGCGCCATCGGCTTTTGCATCCCAACCCGCGTTGCTGGTGAGCACGCCCGGCGGATCGGGCACGAGCGTTACCTGATGCGGTTTCACCTCCATAACAAGGTCAATGAACTCAGCGTTCGGGTAGCCCTCGATGTTGAACTCGGTAGTAACCACCTTCCTCAGTTCGCGTACATCGGCGCGGCGGATGTGACGTTCATCCGGGCGCGGGTGCACGGTGATGCCTTGTGCCCCCATGCGTTCAATGTCCACGGCCCAGCGCACCACATCCGGGTTATTGCCGCCTCGCGCGTTGCGCAGTGTGGCGAGCTTGTTGATATTGACGCTGAGACGGGTCACGGATCGGCTTCTACCTTGGCCCCGGTGCGAGTGGGCGCCCAAAAGTAGAAGCGCAACCCACCACTGAACGCATATGCACGCCATCGACCTCATCACTGACGATATCCCACCGTTGCGCACCAGCGACACCATTGGCCGTGCGCTCGATTGGATGGAGGAGTTCAAGGTGAGCCATTTACCGGTCGTCGAGAACCGGCGGCTTGTAGGTATCGTGCAGGACAGTGCGCTTGTTGACAAAGGCGATGTGAAGGCTGAGCTCGGTACGGTGCGTGACCGGTTCACCCACGTGTTCGTGCGGGGTGGCCAGCACATTTACGACGTGATGAAGGTGTTCACCGAGCAAGGGCTCACCATAGTTCCGGTGCTCGACGAAACAGGCAACTTTCTCGGCACCGTTGGTGAGCATGAAGCACTGCGCCGCTTGGCGGAGGTGGCGAACATCAACCAGCCGGGCAGCGTAGTGGTACTGGAGATGAGCAGTGTGGATTACAGCTTGCACGAGATCGCGCGGATCGTTGAAGGCAATGATGCGAAAGTGCTCAGCGTGTACACGCACAGCTTACCCGATAGTTCGCGCACGGAGGTGACCTTGAAGATCAATCGCGAGGATATCAGCGATGTGCTGCAGAGCTTCGAGCGGTACGATTACAACGTGAAGAGCACTTACCAAGGCTCGCGGTTCCATGACGACCTGCGCGGGCGTTACGATGAGCTGATGCGTTACATCAACCTCTGACCGCCGCAAGGCGAGGGCGAACGGCCATGGCCCGTAACCTGTTCATTGCATTGTTCGGTTTCGCCACGCTGTTTGTGCGCGCACAGGGTGATACGGCCCGCATTCAACTGCCGGTGCGCATTATGGGTGCGGTGGTGAGCGGCAACAAGACGACGAAGGAACACATCATTGTGCGGGAACTCACCGTGCGCGAGGGCGATACGTTGACCACCACCGGGTTGTACGAGGAACTGGAACGTAGCCGCCAGAACCTTCAGAACCTCGGCCTCTTCAACACCGTGCGTGTTCTGCCCTTGTGGATCAGCGCCACAGAAGCCCTTGTAGAGGTCACGGTGAACGAGCGTTGGTACTTCTGGCCGAGCCCCATATTCGAATGGAGCGATCCCAATTTCAATACGTGGTGGCGCACCCGGGACCCGTCGCGGCTCAACTACGGGCTATTCCTCAACAAATACAACTTCAGGGGCCGCAACGAAACCATCTATCTGCAACTCCAGTTCGGTTATGCTCGACAGTTCGGCTTGCGCTACCGCATACCATGGTTCAACAAAAAGCAGCAGTGGGGCATGAGCATCGGTGGCGGTTGGTTCCAACAGAAGGAAGTGACCATTGGGACATACGATAACATTCGCGTCTTCCATTCACCGGCCGTTGGCAATGCACGCGAGGAAACACATGCCGATGCCGAGATCACGTACCGACCCGCACACGATATGCGACACTATCTCCGCCTTGGCTTCACGCAGGCCGATGTGGTCGATTCCGTAGCGCTGCTCGCGCCTGACTATTTCAATGACACCATGACACACACGCGTTTCCTCTCGCTGGCATACGGGGTCTCATCGGACCGTCGCGACGTGCGTGTCTTCCCCCGCCGGGGCCACTTCGCCGAGCTGAAGATCCAGCGCCACGGCCTTGGTGTGCTCGACGAACAAGCGCCCAATACCACCACCATTTTCGGCAGCTTCAACAAGTGGATCCCTGTTCGCCAACGCTTCACACTGAACGGCAGCGTGCGCGGCAAGACCACTTTTGGTGGACCGGTTCCCTACTTCACGCAGGAAGGTCTCGGCTATCGTAGCAACGCCGTGCGCGGCTTCGAGTACTATGTGGTGGACGGACAGCATTGGGTGCTGGGCCGAAGCAATGTGGTTTACACGCTGGTGAAGCCGTTGGTGCGCCGCGCGGAATTCATGCCCATAGAGGAATTCCGCACATTCAACTTCGCACTTTATCTGCAAGGATTCGTGGACGCCGGTTACGTGTGGGATGATCGCTACGCCGATCGCAACTTCCTGGACAACCAATGGCTAAGCGGCATGGGCGTAGGCTTGGACATGGTAACCAGTTATGATCAAGTGGTCCGCTTGGAATACAGCGTCAACTCCATCGGTGACGACGGCCTCTACTTACATTTCACCCAACCCTTCTGAACGATGATCGTAGCGGTGAATGGCCGGGAGATGACGGGCGCGACGGCACCTGTGGTGAGCGATCTGCTTGCGCGCATGCGCAATGCAGGTTTGCAACCGGTGCTGCAACCCGAACTATCGAAATGGCTGGCCGGGCACGGTGTTACCGGCGCCGTAACGCACACAGCGCAGGGCTCGTTGGCACCTGGTGCCGAAATGCTGATCAGCTTAGGCGGGGATGGCACCTTCTTGGACAGCGTGGTGCTGGCTGCGGCGAGTGGTACGCCCGTGCTGGGTATCAACTTGGGCCGTTTGGGTTTCCTCAGCAGCATTCCGGTGGAAGAACTCGACAAGGCATTGTACGCGCTTTCGAACCGTCGTTTCACATTGGAGGAACGCACGCAATTGCGGGTGGATGGCGATCATGCATTGGGTTCCAATACCATCGCCTTGAACGAAGTGAGCGTGCACAAACGCGATAGCAGCACCATGCTCAGCGTGCATGCGTATGTGGATGGTCGTTTCCTCAACACCTACTGGGCCGATGGGCTCATTGTGGCCACCCCAACCGGTAGCACGGCATATAGCCTTAGCTGCGGCGGGCCTGTGCTCGATCCCAGTTGTGATAGTTTGGTGATCACACCGATCGCGCCGCACAACCTCAACGTGCGCCCGTATGTGCTTCCCGACCGAAGCCGCATCACGCTCATCGTCGACGCTCGCGAGGACAAGTATTTGGTGAACATGGACAGTCGTTCAGTTCCATGCAGCGGCCATGCACCCATCTCCATTACCAAGGCCCCGCATACAGCCCGCTTGGTGCGCCTTCCCGATCAGGATTTCCTGCATACCCTGCGCACCAAACTGACATGGGGCTTGGACGTGAGGACGGGGCCGCCGGGGTAGTGTAGTCCTATGCGCGTGTCGCGAATGATCCAAGAACAACAGTCGCTACATCACGCCCATTGGCACGCGGGTACCGCGCTGCCCGCTGCACTTGCGCGTGCCATGTGTTGAAGCACACGACACCAAAACCACAAGGATCACTGCGAGGATGAAGAGCCGTTTCATGTTTTAGTAACGCAGTTGCTTGCGTTCAGCGTATGGCCCTGCGGTATTCCGTAAATGCGGCGATCCTTGCGGGCCGGCAGTCGGCGGCGAACGATCTCAACGAGCCTAGCCGGTAGCCCCAAGCCGTTCTTCGCTATCGCGCAAACATGCTTTGAACAACTCGGCTCCCATTCCGGGCTTTAGCAGCAGTTGGCCGAGGGCTGGTGCACCGTACAGGTATTCGTCACCCTTTTCCGTTGGCTGCAACGTGTACACCAATCCATCGGTGTCTTTTAAGCGGTATTCGCACAGTCGTGCTGCGATCATTTGCAGAATGTCGATACGGTGAACGTTCCATACCTCATCCAACGGGAGGTAGCCGCTTGAAAGCAGGCGCTCCATTTCGTGGCGATCCTTAATGGTGGGGTCGTAGGTATGGTGGCCCGCCCAAGAGAAAGAAGTGCCGTTACCGCTACCTGTCGGCAACCATAGCGGCTGCGCGTTGAACATCAAATACGCATGCAGATCCTCGGCCTGGGCGTGCTTTACCACCATCACTTGGCGCAAGTAATCGTATTGCAGGTATAGCAAACCGGCTGTCGATGGCATCAGCCCGCCGTACCGCTCGAAGGGATGCTGATGCCCTGAGGGCTCAAGCAATCCAAGTTCGCGCAACGGCTCAACGTTGTACGACCCCAAGAAATCGCTCAACTCCACATGGCCTTGCCTGCGCAAGTCCTGCAACAACGCATAACGATCTTCGAAGGCCTGACTGGACATGGCACAAAATTGCGACCCCTATGGGCGCTCAGAACCGCCGACCGGCGCGGGTTTTACAGCTAACGTGTTGATCGGTCCCGCTAACAATGCGGTGTTGATCGGGGTGCTCTGTGGCCTGTACGGATCCACTTTTCCACCGATGCGCCCCCCATGTTGCATGAGTGCATGGCATCATGGACAGCGTACTAGGGGGCGGCTATCCATGCCGACCGGTCGCGCGGCCCTATACCTTTCGCGCCGTTTTTACCGTTTGAAGCCCGGCCCGACCGTTCGGGACGAAACACATGCGCGCTTTTCTGTTCCTTTTCCTGTACTTGTTCTTGCTGATGCCTCAGGCCTCACGGGCACAGGTAAGCGAACTCGGCCTTACGGGTGGGGTAACCTATTACATCGGCGACCTCAACACCCGGCATTATTACAACATGAAGCCCGCCATCGGGCTGGTGTACCGCTACAACTTCGATGAACGCTACGCCTTTCGGCTCCAAGGCTTGTACAGCAAGCTCGAGGCTTTCGATAGCGATAGCAAAGACCCGAACGCCATTGCCCGCAACCTCAGCTTCACCACCAGTTTGTTCGAAGTGGCGGGTCTATTTGAAGTGAATTTCTTCCCCTATAGGGCTGGTAAGGACAAGAAGAGTTGGACGCCCTTCCTGTTCGTGGGTGCAGCCTATTTCCGCACGAACCCGAAGGCCGACCTCAATGGGGTTGTCTTCGACCTTGCCCCTCTTGGTACCGAAGGTCAGGGTACGAGTGCCGGTGCGAACGAACCCTATGCCTTGGACCATTTGGCCTATCCGTTCGGGGCCGGCCTGAAGTTCAACCTGCGCCGGGTGGACATTCAGTTGGAATGGGGGATCCGCAAGACGAAGACGGACTACATCGATGATGTGAGCGGTCGATATGTGGACAATACCGTGCTGGAATTCGAGAATGGCGACCTGAGCGCCGCCTTGGCCGACCGTAGTGGTGCCGACCGCAGCAATGGCGACCCCAATGCTGGGCGCATGCGCGGCGATAGCCAAACCAGTGATTGGTACCAGTACACCGGCGTCAGCATCACCATTCTCCTCGGTGGCCCCTTCACCGAGTGCGACGAGCTCTATAAGAGCATGCGGGAGCGGAGGCGATAGCCCTTGGATCCCGTACCGGGCCCTTTCACACTCTTTCCATTTCGGGCCCCTCCTCCGATCGGCCCGGAATGCGACCTTCGCGCCCGTGAACAAAGCGGAGGACCCAGCACTGGATGCGTTGCTTGCCCGGATAGACCGGCAGCGCGTGCCAAAGCACGTGGCCATCATCATGGATGGCAACGGCCGTTGGGCTCAGAACAAGGGTGAGGAGCGGATCGTGGGCCATAGTAACGGCGTGCGTTCCGTGCGTGAAGCCCTTACCGGTGCTACGGAGATCGGGGTACAATACCTGACGCTCTATGCCTTCAGTACCGAGAACTGGAACCGGCCACGCGCAGAGGTGGATGCCTTGATGGACTTGCTTGTACGCACCATGGCCAGTGAGCTGGAGGAACTGATGGCCAACGGCGTCAGGCTGAATGCCATCGGCGACTTGGAGAGCTTGCCCAAGGGCTGCCACGATACGTTGATGGAAAGTATGCGGGCTACTTCGGGCAATACGCGCATCACTCTCACGTTGGCGCTCAGCTACAGCAGCCGTTGGGAATTGCTGCGCATGGTGAAACGCATCGCCGCGGACGTACGCGATGGTCGCACCAGTGTGCAGGAGATAGACGAAGCAATGGTCGATCGCCACCTCACCACCCACGGTATGCCGGAGCCCGAACTATTGATCCGCACCAGTGGCGAACAACGCATCAGCAACTTCCTGCTATGGCAGATCGCCTATGCCGAACTGCACTTCAGTTCCGTGCTGTGGCCTGATTTCGACAAGGCCACGCTGTTCAACGCCATCCTCGATTTCCAGAACCGCGAGCGCCGCTTCGGCCTCATCAGCGAACAGGTGAACCCATGATGGCCCGCATGAATTCCCGTGATGCTGCAGTTCAGCGCACGTTCCCCAAAGTGAGGCTGTTCCTCACCCTATGCTTCGCGGCTGCGCTGTTGAACAGCGCTACGGTATCCGCTCAAACGACCACGGGTCCGGTCATGGACGCCAATTTTGCCCGTGAATACGAGATCGGCGGTATTACCGTGAGCGGTGCCAACCACACCGACGCGAACGCGGTAAAGCTCTTCACCAATCTACAAGTAGGGCAGAAGTTGATGGTGCCCGGCCCCAAGATCACCGATGCTATCGAGCGCCTGTGGGAGCAGAAGCTCTTTGCCGACGTGCGTATCGAAGCCGCGGAGATCCGTGGCAGCGTGATCTTCCTCAACATCATCGTTCGGGAGAACCCGAAGTTGAGCCGCTTTAAGTTCAATGGCATTACACGTGGCGACGCTGAAAAGCTGCGCGACGAACTGCATTTGGAGAGTGGCCAGCAGTTGAACGCCACTCGCATGAGCATGGTGCAGGAAGTGGTGAAGAGCCACTACGTCGACAAAGGGTTCCTCAACGCCACCGTTGGCATACGGCACTACCCCGATTCGTTGATGACGAATGGCGAGATGCTTTTCATCGATGTTGACAGAGGCCCGCGTATCCGTATCCAGGACGTTGATTTCTCCGGCAACGTGAACATCAAGGATGCCAAGTTGAGGCGGGCCATGAAGGAGACCAAACGGAAGCGCTGGTGGAACATCTTCGGTTCAAGCAAGTTCATTGCAGCGGACTATAAGGCGGACAAGGCGAAGGTGGTAGACCTGTACAACAGCTTGGGCTTCCGCAACGCGAGCATCGTGCACGATACCACCTACCAGGTCTCCAAGCGAAGGATCAAGGTTGATATCGTCATTGAGGAGGACCGCCGCTTCTACTTCCGCGACATTCGTTTCACGGGCAATACCAAGTACAGGACGGACACGCTGTTCGCCATCCTCGACATCAAACGTGGCGACATCTACAACAAGTCGTTGCTGGATAGTCGGCTGTACATGAGCCAGAGTGGGCGTGACATCAGTTCGCTATACATGGACCACGGCTATTTGAGCTTCTATCCCGAAGCGATCGAACTGGCCACCGAGGGCGATAGCATCGACTTGGAAGTGCGCCTCCGCGAAGGCAAGCAGTACCGTATCCGCAGCGTGATCATCAAGGGAAATACAAAGACCTTCGATCATGTGATCCGCCGGGAGATTTACACACGCCCCGGTGATCTTTTCGATCGTAGCGATGTGCTGCGTAGCCAGCGTGAATTGGCCAATCTGGGCTACTTCGATCCGGAGAAGCTCGGTGTGAATCCTATACAGGACCCGCGCACCGGCTTAGTGGACTTGGAGTATACCGTGGAGGAAAAACCCAGTGATCGGTTGGAATTGAGCGGGGGCTACGGCGCTGGCCGCTTGGTGCTGTCCGTGGGCCTTTCGTTCACGAACTTCAGTATGCGTAACCTCTTCAAGAAGAGCGCATGGTCGCCGTTGCCTGCGGGGGATGGACAAACGCTCAACCTGCGTGTGCAGACCACCGGTCGTTTCTTCCAGAGCTACAGCCTCAGTTTCGTGGAACCTTGGCTCGGTGGTCACAAGCCGAATGCATTCAGTGTCTCGGGGTATTACAACATACAGACCAACGGGTTGGATCGCGAAGACCCGGATCGACAACAATTGCGCATCATTGGTGCAACAGTTGGCTTGGGCAAACGCCTTGCGGTGCCGGATGACTACTTCATACTGCGCCATACGCTCAGCTATCAGCGCTATATCCTCGATAATTATCGCAGTCTCTTCAGTTTCAGCGATGGCACCAGCAACGTGTTGGCCTATCAACTGAGCATCAACCGCAACTCCATCGATAACCCCTTCTTCGCCCGCCAAGGCAGCAGCATACTCTTCAGTGTGAAGGCGACAGCGCCTTACAGTTGGTTCCAAGGCCATCGTGATTTCGAGAGCCTCAGCGATGCCGAGCGCTACAAATGGCCTGAGTTCCACAAGTGGAAATTCACCACACAATGGTTCACGCGCCTTACCCGACAGAAGGCGGGACATGAACTTGTGCTGATGACCCGCGCCGGTTTCGGCTTCATCGGTCGCTACACCGAGGATCTCGGCGACTCGCCCTTCGAGCGCTTTTACTTGGGTGGCAGTGGGCTCAGCGGGTTCAGCCTCGACGGCCGGGAGATCATAGCGCTTCGGGGCTATGACGACGCTTCGTTGACAGCGCGCACGAACGGGCGTATCGAGGGCTCTCAGTTCATTACCAAGTACTCCACCGAACTACGGTTCCCCATCTCACTGAATCCCAGCGCCACCATCTACATGCTTGGGTTCGTTGAGGCAGGCAATACATGGAACAGTCTCGACCGGTTCGACCCGTTCGCATTGTACAAGAGTGCCGGCTTGGGTCTACGGCTCAATCTGCCCATGTTCGGGCCCATGGGCCTTGACTACGGCTGGCGACTGGACGATGTGCCCACGGCACCGTTCATGGCCAAAGGCCAGTTCCACTTCTCCATTGGCATAGACCTTGGCGAACTCTGAGCACCCCCACCTACTTTCGACACCCTTCAACATGAAGCGCATCAATCTCATAGCCCCGCTGGTGTTCGTTGCAATGGCGTGGGTACCACGTGCCAATGCACAGACGAAAGTCGCGTTCGTGGATACCAAGTACATTCTGGAACGGATGCCCGAGTACGAGGCAGCGCAGCAGGAGCTGGACCGCATCAGCGCGCAATGGCAAACCGAAGTGGAAGAGCGTCATGCCATGATCAAGCGCATGCGCGAAGCCTACAATGCGGAGGCCATTCTGCTCACTGAGGAAATGAAGCGGAGCCGAGTGGATGAGATCGAGAAGCGCGAACGTGAGGCGCGTGACCTTCAGAAGAAACGGTTCGGTGTGGGAGGCGACATTTTCAAGAAGCGTCAAGAGTTGATCCAGCCGATCCAAGACCAGATCTACCAAGCCGTGAAAGAGCTTGCAGGCACCAACTACGCTGCCATCTTCGAGCTTGGCGGAGCGAGTGGCATCCTGTTTGCCAACCAGAAGTTGGACAAGACCAGCGCCGTGATGCGGAAGCTCGGTATCAAGGACGACAAGGACTCTGATAGCGGTAACACACGCGGCAACGATGAGCAGGAAGACGATGGAGGTGGAGGTGATGAAAAGGACGAGGCCCCGAAAGAAGTGGCCCCGCCCCGCGGCGGTGGTAACGATGGAGGCAATTCAACAGGAAAACCCCGATAACCCTTACGTACGGGTGGATGATCGTCCACCCCAATAACCCAAGCAGATGAAGAAATTCCTTACCGCAGTAGCTCTTGTGATCGCCACCATGCCAGCCATGGCGCAAGGCAAACTGGGCCATATCGATATGAAAACGCTGATGCTCGCTCTCCCCGAGCGCGCCGGCGCTGAAGCCAAAATGCAGGAAGTGGCGCAAGGTCTGGATGCCCGTATCAAGGCCATGGGCGCGGAGTACGATGCGCGTCGTGCCGAGCTTCAGGGCAAGGTGGCCACCATGACCGAGACCGAAAAAGAAATGGCCGCGCAGGAATTGCAGGACATGGAACAGCGGATCGGTGCCGCCAACGAGAAAGCACAAGAGGATCTGGCGAAACTCCAGGATGAGCTCCTGAAGCCGATGGTGGATCGCGCGAACGGCGCAGTGAAAGCCGTGGCCGAGGAAGGCAACTACACCTACATCTTCGATAGCAGCGTGGGCATCGTGCTCTACTTCGACAAGGGCGACGATATCCTGAACAAGGTGAAGGCCAAGCTCGGTATCCAATAAGGCAATGACCAGTTCGGGTGATCCCCGGCCCATTGGCATCTTCGACAGCGGCATCGGTGGGCTCACCGTTGCCAAAGCCATTCAGCAGGCGCTCCCCCACGAGCGCCTGCTCTATTTCGGCGACAACGCGAACATTCCATACGGAGCCAAGGACAACGCAGAGATCCTGCGTCTGAGCCGTGGTATTACGCGCGCGTTGCTCGAGCGGGATTGCAAATTGATCGTGATCGCTTGCAACACCGCGAGCGCGGCGGCGCTGAGGCCGTTGCGCGTTGAACTACCGCAAGTGACTTTCGTCGGCATGGAACCTGCCGTCAAGCCCGCCGTGGAGCATACGCGTACCGGCGCGGTGGGTGTGATCGCCACCGTCGCCACCGTGCAAGGAGAGGTGTTCACGAGCATCGTTGAGCGCTTCGCTCAGGATGTGAAAGTCATCAAACAGGCATGCCCGGGACTTGTCCTGCAGATCGAGGCGGGTGAATACGCAACACCGAAGACCGAGGCCATGCTGCGCGGCTGGCTTGAACCGATGGTCGCCGAGGGCATCGATGCATTGGTGCTCGGCTGCACGCATTATCCTTTCGTTCGGCCGTTGATCGAACGTATCGTTGGGCCTCAGGTCCGCGTGATCGATCCAGCGCCGGCGATCGCGCGTCGGGTGGAACACGTGCTGCGCGAAGCGGACGCGCTCGCCGGTGATGACCGAGCCGGTGAGCTGCAATGTTCCACCAGTGGGGACCCTGAGCTCTTCCATGGCGTGCTTCAGCATTTGGGTATCAACGATACCCAAGTGGCCAAGGGGCACTGGGCCGGTGATGAACTCACCCTTTCTTATACCAGCCCGCGTATTTGAGGTAGTTGGCGGCGATCCGTTCGATCTCGTTCTTGCTGAGGTCCTCGCCCACTTCGCGCACGCGTTTGCCAGGCACGCCTGTAACAAGACTGCCGGGTTCGATGCGGGTGCCTTGCAAGACCACTGCCCCGGCAGCGATAACGCTCCCTTCGCCGATCACTGCGTGATCCATGACGATAGCACCCATTCCAATGAGCACCTTGTCGTGGATGGTGCAGCCATGCACGATGGCTCCGTGCCCAATGCTCACATCGCTGCCGATGGTAAGTGCGGCCCGCTCGTAAGTGCAATGCAACATGGCGAGGTCCTGGATGTTCGTTCGGTCACCGATGCGTATGCGGTTCACGTCACCGCGTATCACCGCGTTGTACCACACACTGCATTGATCCCCCATCACTACATCGCCGATCACCACGGCCGTTTCGGCCAGAAAGCAATCGCTCCCGAACGCGGGAGCGATGCCATTGAGCGTTCGTACCAGTGCCATGCCTATTGCTTGGGTTTTCCGCAACCTTCGTTCTTGCAACACGCCGGCAGCTTGTTCCAAGCGGCTTCATCGGCAGCGACATCATCGGCCATGTAGCCAAGTTTGCTGATCGCCTTGCGGATGGCTTCAGGCGTCGTCTTTCGACTGTCGTAGACAACTTCAACGGTGGCGTCCTCCAAGTTCACGGACACTTTCTGCACGCCCTTCTCGTAGATCATTTCCGTTTCGATCGTTTTCTCGCACATGTCGCAGATCGTGGTGCTTTTCACGAGAAGCGTGTCGTTGTTCTTTTGTGCGGCAGCCGATACCCCGATCAGGATCAGTGCGGCGGTGAGGATGTTCTTCATTTTGCTTTGGTTGTTGAGGCGCGGAATTTCATGCCCTTACTTTTTCTTTTTCAGTGTGTAACGTAGGCCGCCATAGAACATGCGTCCATTGGTCGGTCCCCAAATGATGCTGGCGTCAAAGTCCGGGCCGAACGGCTGCTCGGGTGCGATGATCTGCGGATGCTGCATGAAGTCGGTGATGTTCTCGCATCCAAGGTAGAGTTCGAGCGCGCCGAGCACGCGGCTCAACTGCGCATGCAGCAAGGTGTAGTCAGGTGCGTGTTCGCTGAAGTGGTGTGCGCTGGTATTGTCCGACAAGTCGGGCAGACGGCTTGTGCCGAACCAGTTCAGTGTGATGTCAAAGCGCCACTTCTCGTCCGGACTGGTAAAGGCGAGATCGGCCATGGCGCGATGCTCGGGCACGAAGGGTCGCGAAAGCAGTCGTCCACTGTAAGTGGTGCGTGCATCGTACCACCGGTAGGCCACTTTCAACTGCAATGGACGAATAAGTTCCACCTGTAGATCGGTTTGTACCGTGGTCGCGTATGACGTTCCGCGCAGGTTGTACAGCCGGAGTTCATGCGCGCTGGCGTCCATATCCGCCACCGCTTGATCCGTGAATTCCGTGCGGTACGCATCGACGTTGAACGCCCACTTGCGTTGCATCCATTTGAATTTGTGCGTGAGGGCCACACCGACGTTCCAACTGCGCTCGGCGCGAAGGTCCTCTTCCACGATCACCGTGCGCGAGCTGGCCAAAGCAGAGGCATTCTCAACATATGGGTTCGCACTGCGCCAGCCGCTGCCAGCTGAGGCACGCAATGCGGTGAGTGGGCCCAGATCATACTTCAAGTGCAACCGCGGTGACAGGAAATTGCCGTAGTGGTCGTTCATGTCGAACCGGAGACCGCTCACTGCGGTGAAGCTTCCGCGCTTCAACGTGTGTTCGGCGAAGGCACCCGGTATGCGCTCGGTACGGCCAAAGGTGCTGTCGATGTATTGTTCCGTAAAGTCAGCGTAGTTGAAGGTGAGCCCTGCTTTCACTTGGTCGTTGCCATCGCGCAGCAGCTGCTGGAAAATGGCACTGAACGAACCACTGTGCTCCAAGCCGGTGTGGTCACGGTTCCCGAATTGCGCATCAAGCGTGTGTTGCCGGTAGTTGCCGATCAGGCCAATGCTCCGTGTTGCGTTGTTCTTGAACACGAAGCCACCCTTGGCGAAGACATCGATCAGTTCGTTCGTGATACCCACGCGGTAGCGCGGGATCGCAGGCCCCACGTCCTCATCACGCGAGACTTGTCCGCCACGTCGTTCATCGAAAACGTACCGCACGCCAACGTGTGCATCGCTGCCGTCACCTTGGTATTCCACCCTGTCGAGGATATTGATGCGCTTGTTCAACACGTTGTCCAAGAAGCCATCCTTGTTGTTGTCCAGTTCGGTCTCGTTGAAGTTCGCATGGACCATCAACAGGTTGTGCCACGCGGTGTCGAGACGTTGGGCTGAATGCACATTGGCTTCGTAACGGCCCTGTGCGTTGCCATACAGGTTGACGAATAGCGGTTCCGCACTGCTGGGTTGTAACAGCGAGAGGTCGATCTGGCCGGTCATGCTACTGTAGCCGTTCACGACCGGGCCTGTGCCCTTGCTCACGTTTATGCCAAGGATCCACGGACCGGGCAATAACGTGAGCCCATAGCTGCTGCTGAGGCCGCGCAGAAAAGGGATGTTCTCCACACTGATGAGCGCGTACTTGCCGTCCAGTCCGAGCATCTTGATCGCTTTGGTGCCGCTCACCGCATCCGCGTAGCTCACATCCACCGTTGCGTTCGTCTCGAAGCTCTCGCTCAGGTCGCAGCACGCCGCGCGCTTGAGCTCTTTCTGTCCGATGCGTTCCCCGTTCACGGTGCTCCGGGTGTCCAGCAGCGTGCCTTGTACACGCTCGATGATCCGCGCTGCGCCGAGTTCGATCACCGGCTCCAGAACGAACGCCACGGCACCCGAGGGCGCTTCAGTGAATACCAACGTATCGTTGGAGTAGCCCGTTGCACTGGCGATCAGCCTGCCCGGCCATGAAGGCGCGGCGATCGAGAATCGACCGGCATCATCAGCCGTTGTGCTAATGGTCGTTCCCGCCCAGTTCACGTTGCCGAACGGGACCACCACCGATCCATCCGCTTTGCGGCCGCGCACGGTACCACTAACCTCCTGCGCAACTGCGGGGAGCCCGCCCATCGCTATGAGCAGTATTGCGATCGATCTTCTTGAGTGCATGCCTTCTTTTCCTGTTGAGTGAGCATAACCAACATCGCCAAGCGCACCAATGGGCACCTTGGTCGCAGGAAAGAAGAAGTCTATAAAAGAAGCGAGCGGTTAAGGCTCAACCGTTCAGGAGCCTTAACCGGTGGTGCGCGGTCAGTGCGCAGCAAAGCGATCGGAGCGCCCCGAAGAATTGCCGGTTCGGGAACCAGAATGGATACCACCGGGAGCGATACCAGCAGCTTGGTGGGTGTGCCAACAGTATGGTCGTTCACTTGGGCGCTGGCCTCGGTATGCACACAACAGGTGCCTTGGAATTCAGGCTTGTCGCTTGGCGCGTCATTGTCGCAACAACCCTTTGCATGGCCAAGATCCAAAACGCTGCGCCCACTGTGTAGACAGGTCGTGCGGCACAACGCAGGGGCCAAAGCAGCCACCAATAGGAGCATCGCCGCGAAGTGGACGATGAAGCGATTTGTGCGCAGCTGGTTCATGGACGGCTCAAAAGTAGGCCGGTGCGTTGACGTGGCCTTCACCTGAAACGTTAACGAGCTTGAAAGGCTGCGCTATACGCTGGGTTACTTTCGCCCCGTCATGGAAACCGTCAACCGCAAAGCCTATACGGTATATGCCGAGAGCACTCCGAACCCGGCCACACTCCGCTACGTCACCAATCTGCCGCTTCTGCCCGAAGGCCGCATGCTCGAGTTCACGGCGCCCGATGAGTGTGTGAACATTTCCCCACTCGCCGAGAAGATCTTCAACCTGCCGTTCGTTACAGGAGTGTTCCTCGGCAGCAACTTCATTACCGTTACAAAGAACAACAGCGTCGATTGGGACCTTGTGCAAATGGAACTGCGCGAGTACATCCAAGACTACCTGCGTGAGGACGGCCGGGTGCTCAACACCGACATCAGTGCGGCGGACATGCACAAGGCCGAAGAACGTGCAGTGAGCCACGCGCAGCCGATCACGGAGGACGACGCCAAGATCATCACCGTGCTGGATGAATATGTAAAGCCGGGAGTTGAAGGCGATGGGGGCCATATCGCCTTCCGGTCTTACAAGGAAGGTGTTGTTACTGTGCAGTTGCAAGGCTCTTGCAGTGGCTGTCCCAGTAGCATGGTAACGTTGAAGGGCGGAATCGAGAATCTGCTGAAGCAGATGGTGCCTGGCGTGATGGAAGTAGTGGCGGAGGAGGTGTAAGGGCTTTGCTCCTTGTGCATTTCCCGGGCTCCCCGCATCCTATGATCAAACACGTCGATCATGGGACACGGAATTCTCCTTCCTCTAGCCTTTGCGATTAGCGCATTGGTTACCAACGCCCAGAGCATGGGCGAAATACGCGGCAAAGTGCTCGATGAGGAAAGCAAGCCGATACCGTTCGCGACCGTATCGATCGCACTTCCCAACGGCACCATCAGCACCACCACTGATGAGCAAGGTCGATATGTGTTGAAGCCCTTGCCGACGGGGACATACAGTGTTACCGCATCTGCGAATACGTTCACATCGAACTCGCCGGAGCCCGTCAGCGTCATTTCCGATCAGCACACGAAACTCAACTTCACGCTGGTGTTGGCAGCGAAGGAGCTTGTTGTGTTCAAGAAGAAGGTGAAGGCTGATTATGTCAACCGGCGGCCATTGATCGATGAAGCGGACCCGGGAAGGCAGACGTTGCTCGCAAGCGAAATGAAGAACGACCCGAACGTCAAGAACCCGGTGAAATTCATGACGACCAACTTCACCGGCATCACTGCTTCGCGCGATAACGAAGGCCTGCACTTCAAGGGCAGCCGCACCGAGAACATGGCGAGCTTTGTGGATGGCGTGCGCATTGCCGGACGACTGCCACGGGTCCCGAGCAGCGCCATCAGCAGCGTTACGGTGTATACCGGTGGGCTTCCGGCCAAGTACGGCGACGTTACCGGTGGTGTGGTGGTGATCGAGACCAAGACGTACCAAGAATTGTGGGCACAGGAGCGCGCCATGCAGTTGCGCCGCGAGTACGATGCCCGCCAGGCGCAGGAAGCGTTGGAACAGCAACAGCTGGAAGAGAAGAAGCCAGAGGAAGTGAAGGAGGAGACCAAAGACGGCGACCCGGAGAAGAAGCCGGAACAAGGGCTGGAGCAGCCACCTTTGGAGCAACCAAAACAGTGAATGTTCCTACGGCGGAAACAGCAGCAAGCAAGTAGCGATGAGGAATTGGTCTTGGCGATCAAGGCCGGCCGCTCCGATGCGCTGGGCGTACTCTGGGACAGGTACGCCCACCTGCTTTTTGCCGTGGGCATGAAGTATCTCAAGAACGCGGAGACCGCGAAGGATGCCGTGATGAACGTGTTCGCCGAGCTGCCATCGCTGATCAAGCGCCACGAGGTGCGCAACACCGGGGCCTGGTTGCACACTGTGATGCGTAACCATTGTCTGATGCAATTACGCGGCGCAAAACCGTTGACGGAACTGAACGGGACCCAGCACGATGAAGCCGATGATCTGCTGGCCGCGCACTTGGAGAACGAAGACCTATTGCGCCGAATGGAACACGCCATCGATGAACTGACAGAACACCAGCGCGATTGCATCAAACTGTTCTACCTCGACCGGCTCAGTTATGCCGAAGTCGGCGAACGCTTGAACATCGCTTTCGACGCCGTGCGCAGTAACCTCCAGAACGGTCGGCGCAACCTGCGTATCATCCTGGAGCGCGGCACAAGCAACACGTCAGGACGAACAGCGCATAACGCACCATGATCATGGAACACCTGTCCCGAACGCTATTGGAGCGCTATGCACATGGCCATGTGCTGGGTGCCGAGGCACATGCGGTGGAGTTGCACTTGGAACGGTGTGAACTCTGTCGTGAGGCGGTTGAAGGGTCAGCAGCTTCCAAGGCTCCATTGCCGGAATTGGAGAAGCCGATGGGAAGTGCGCGTGGAGCGAATTGGTTGCGACCAGCGTTGGTCGTGGGTGTTGTTGTCCTCATCAGCGTATTGCCCTGGCTGCTCCCCAGTCATGACGATGAAGCGTTGCTGACAACCGGGAACATCGAGGGTGCAACGGATGTCGATGGCACTGCGCCCCTGGTCGACAGCGCACCGAACGCGATCCAATTGCCCACCGAGAACGAGATCATCGCCGCCGTACAGATCCTTCCGAGCCAACAGATCGGTCATGAACCAACGCTGAGCAAACCACCCCTGAAAGCCGATGAAGTAGTGGTGCAACGTGACACCATTCAACTTGCCGAACTACCGGTGCGTGTTCAATTACCAAAGCCGGTTGATACCGTGGTGGTGCGCAGTTCGAGCGTTGTCCTCGACTCCCGCCAATTGGTTTTCCTGCACAACCTCAAGCTTGTACACCCGAATGAACTGTATGGCGACAACCCGCCGCCCATCAAGGACTTGGGCGTGAGTGCCCGCTTCGCTTCCCCTGAAGACCAAGCCGCTGCGGAACCTGAAACCAGACCGGTACAATACCTCGATCACTTCGATGTGGCACTTGCCGCGTTCGCACGCAATGATCACAAGCGCGCACTTACTGAACTGCGCACCGTGCTCGCCCAATATCCCGATGACATCAACGCGCTGTTCTATGCCGGTCTCTCCTGCTACAATCTTGGGCTGTACAAGAAAGCCGAACGCTACTTCGCTCGGGCAGCCATCCACCCGGTTGGCACCTTCGACCAAGAAGCGCTGTGGTATCAAGCGCTCAGCACCGAGCGCTCGCAGGGAACCCTCGCAGCTCGTCCGGTGTTCATGACCATTGCTGCTGGTGGCGGGTTTTATGCGGAACAGGCGTTGGGCAGAATTGGCCCATAGCTTTTCCTATTGATCCGTGCCAACAAGAACGCCCATGCACTGGCATGGGCGTTCTTGTTGCGTCAATGCCCTCTGCGCTATTCCAACAACACACGCGCATTGCCCAACGGTGTATTGCCGTCCCAAACCTTCACGATATAGAGACCGGCCCGGAGGCTACCCCGCTCTAACCGCACGGATCTTCCTACGCCCATCATCTCTTCATCACGCGCTGTGCACCCAAGAGCATCCGTCCAGACAAGTCGAACTGCGCTTCTAGCGTTCGGCAGATCCATTGTGGCGGCTTCATACACGGGGTTGGGCCACACACGCAACGAAGCTTCATTGGCCATGTTCCCCTGTATGCCGAGCCATGCAGGTTCGCTATCGTGGTATCGTTTGCAGAATAGAGGGAAACCCGCAGGGATCTGGAAAACTCCCGTCCATGCGATCTGCTGATCGATGACATTGGGGTCGCTGAGAACAAGGGGCTCTGTAGCTAAAAAGAACAGGTAGCCAAAGTCTGTGGAAAGTGAACGGACATACAAAACACCGTCAGGTCCAAGCATCAGTGAAGAACCCACAGTATCAGGGGACCATCCGGATCCTAAGCCCATTTCAACGTGCAGCGATGGTAAAGTCGAGGCGGCCAGGCTATCTACATTTTCAAAGGCAACGGTGATCTGGGTGGAGAGAGATCCCCCGCTCCCGTCCAATAAGGTCTTCAGTCTAGTTACGTGCAGAAAATCCCCAGTACTCGAGAAATCAATACCGCTCACGAGGTCGGCGCTGTAATAGGCTTCGGTCAACTGTCCGCTGGCGTAGTAATGAATTGTGCAGGGTATGTCCGCAACATGCGAGACGATGCCCGTCGTTTGATCGAAGTTCAGCACACTGGCACCCAGCGTATCGCCATCAAGTTGCAAGCCCATCGCTAGCCGGTCACCCATCGGCGAGAATTTCATCGGGGACCAAAAGTCACTGCTCAAACGTTCAGGAAATGGCGTTGGGGTTAAACTACTTCCCGCAGCGCTGATCACAGGAGCGGGGCCGAGTCCGTTGACCGCTAGTCGATATGCATGGAATTCATCAGTGCCATCAGCGTGCTGCATCACCCAGTAGTCCGTTCCGTTCGAATGCGTGGTCGCGGCCAACTTGGCGGTGCAGTTGCTCATGTACCATGTGGTGCCGGTGCTCACCACGCCCCCAAGCCCGCCGCTCAAACTCATATCAACCTCAACCCATCCGGCCTGCTTGGTGGTTTCGGGTGTGTTCACGAAAACGATGTAATTCGTTGAAGAGCCCGGCTTAGGCAGTATCAATACCGCAGCCAGCGTGTTGGGCCATCCGAGCGTGGTCGCATCACCACCCGCCATCAACGCGAACGTGGTGTCGCGTATCCCGGTCTCATCCGCGAGGAATAGCAACTCACCATTTGTATTGCTAATGCATGCCGTGCGGTTCGTTGGTGAATAGGGAGAGCCGCTCACGGCAAGAGCACCACCGTTGAAGTTGAGCCAAAGGTTATCCCCGAAAATCACGTTGGCGTTCCTTGGTTGGGCGCAAAGTGCGCATCCCAGAAAAGCAGCCACCAAACCCAAGGCCATGCGGGTCATTGGTTTTCCCATGAACTTACTCTTCATGATCTCTGGAGTATGGAGTGTCCCGAAATCTAAGTCGAGTAGGCCAGGAGCCGCGAACCAGCGATAGGAAAACCACACGGCGCAGGTATTCTGAATGTTGTTGGGTCGTACCGTTTTCGTACCGCAGACGCTGAAGTTGCGTAGTATCAACCTCTCATTCCGGTTCACCATCTCGGAACCAATACAGCGCATCTATGAAGCACCTTCTTACCCTATCGCTCTTCACCCTCTTGAGCGGTTCGTTGCTCGCCCAAGTCATCTTCACATCGAGTGGGGTTTTCGTTGTGCCTGCTGGGGTCGATACGATTACGTGTGAGCTGGTGGGCGCCGGAGGAAATGGTGGAACGAACGGTGCTGGTGGCGGTGGTGGCGGCGGTTATGCGCGCGGTACGTTCGTGGTGAGCCCCGGCACTTCGTATTCAATTGTAGTGGGCACCGGTGGAAGCGGATTGGCCACCATCGTTGGAGGCCTTGGAATTCTTGCTGGTGCGGGGGATAACGGGACTTCCGTGAGCAACCCGAACATTGGCGGCGGTGGAGCAGGTGGTGTTGGCCTTGGTGGTCAAGTGGCCCGCACAGGAGGAGCCGGTGGTGGCGGTTACCACACCTATTTCGGTGGCGGAGGTGGGGGTGCCGCTGGCGCAACAAGCAACGGCGGCGTTGGTGGCAATACCATCGTGTGGAATGGCAACAATTGCTTGACACCCGGAGGAAGTGCGGGCGTGGCGGGAGGTGCTCCTGCCGGTGCTGGCGGCAAAGGCGCTGGCTTCACCGATCCCAATTGCACAGTTACCGATCCCGAAGGGAATGGCGTTGCGTATGGCGGCGGCGGCGGCGGCGGCAACGGTATCGGGTCGCCCGGCGGTATTGGTGGTGGCGGCATCTGCATCATTTCGTGGAATAGCGCAAGTGCGATAGGCGATGCGCAGGGACAATCTGCGCCAGCGCTCTTGAGCAACCCGATCATCGACCGCATAGGTTTGCGGAATGCAACAGGCACAGAACGCTACGAATTGCTGGATGCAGTGGGCAAGGTCATTTGGGCGGGTAGCCATATTGAAGAGCAGGACTTCGCTTTCCTGCAGGCGGGCACTTACTTCCTGCGTGTGTTCGAGCGTGGTGCTCAGCGTACCCTGAAGGTTTTGAAGTAGAAGCGGAGCTCACCCGCTCGACCGCCCCTTTCCGATCGCGGCTCCGCTGGCTTGTCGGCTACCCGATTACATTTGGTCGCACCCCCCGACCGGTCGGGACTCGGAAGCCATCAGCATGCAACCCGCGCTCAAGGAAGAAGGAGAGTTCAAGTACATCGATGTCGGCGAAGGGCCGCCGTTGATCTTTCTTCATGGTCTGTTCGGCGCGCTCAGCAACTTCGAAGGGCCCATTGCCCACTTCAGCAAGCATTACCGCGTGGTGATGCCCATGCTGCCGCTGTACTCCATGCCGATGCTGAACACGAACGTGCCGGCGTTGGCCGAATTCCTCGATCGCTTCATCCGGCACAAGGGCTTCACGGAGATCAACCTGTTGGGCAATTCCTTGGGTGGTCACGTGGCCTTGGTTTACTGCACCAAACATGTCAGCCGCTTGCGCACACTTATCCTAACAGGCAGCAGCGGACTGTATGAAAATGCTTTCGGCGGCGGCTTCCCCCGCCGAGAGGACAAGGAGTACCTCCGTGCCAAGATCGCGTTGACGTTCCACGACCCGAAACACGCCACCGATGCCTTGGTGGAGGAGTGCTACGAGACGGTGAACGACAAGGCCAAACTGATCCGCATCCTCTCGTTGGCCAAAAGCGCCATCCGCCACAACATGGCCAAGGACCTGCCCAATTTGAAACTTCCGGTCTGCTTGATCTGGGGGAAGCAGGACACCATAACGCCACCTCACGTTGCCGAAGAATTCAAGTCGTTGATCCCGCACAGCGAATTGTTCTGGATCGACAACTGCGGCCACGCTGCCATGATGGAACACCCCGATGTGTTCAATGGCATCGTTGACAGTTGGCTGAAGAAAACCTTGGCCAAGGAGTAATGCGTTGCCGGTGCGGCGTCATGGGTCGCTTCGACTTGTCGCCACCGACCCGCTGATCATCACTTACTACGCTCTCCCATGTACACCCTCAAGGCAGAACATCTCGGCAGTGGCCGCAAGGCCGAACATTGGCCCAAGCCGAACCTGCCCGAGTACGCGTTCATCGGGCGGAGCAACGTGGGCAAAAGTCGCTTGGTGAACATGCTCGTCGGCATCAACAAATTGGCGCGGGTGAGCAATACGCCTGGCCGCACGCGCAACGTGGAGCATTTCAAAGTGCAAGGCACCAGTGCCGATGCCACTGCGGAATGGCTGCTGGCCGATCTTCCCGGCTACGGTTTCGCCAAGGTGAGCCGCGATGAACGCACAGCATGGCGCGCGATGATCGATGCGTACCTGCTGGAGCGCGAGAACCTGCAATGCGTTTTCGTACTGGTGGATTCGCGTCTGGAACCACAGAAGAACGATCTCGGTATGATCGGTTGGCTTGGCGAGAAGGGCATCCCCTTCGCGATCGCATTCACCAAGAGCGATAAGATCAGCCAGCCGCAAGTGATGAGCAGCGTAGCCGTTTACAAGAAGGTGTTGAAGAAGACCTGGGCCAAGCTGCCCACGCTCTTCATCACCAGCGCCGAAACCCGCAAGGGCCGCGATGAACTGCTCGAGTTCATCGCCAGCATCAACGCGGATTGGAAAGGACTTCCTTGAACGTGCATTCAGAAAAGCGACAACGTGTGATCAATGAAGATCATGCGGTACACCTGAGCGGGCAGCGACCAACTGGCGCCAAGGAACAGGTTGAGGACCACCGTTAGCAATAGCAGCGGATAGAGCCGTTGTGACTCGGTACGGTCTATGAGGACGACCAGCGCAAGCGTGAAGTACGGCAGGAGATAGGCCATGCTGCGGTCCACGTCGATCACGGCAATGGCCGTTCCCCATACAAGGCAGAAGCCGGCGCCATACGCGAGCAAAAGGCCGAACGAGCGCGAACGCCAGAGCACCGCAACGAACACCGCGAGGACCAACAGCAAGCCTTCGCAACCGCGGCCAAGAGCAGCAAGAGCCGTGGGCCATTGGTCCATTAAGTATGTTGTTTCCACCGGTGCGGTGCGAAGGCCGAGCCAGTGGCCAAGCGCTATCCGGAGCAGCGCGTAAAGGCCGAATGCCAAGAACAGTGACCAGCTGTTTCGGAGGGCATAAGAAATGCGGCCATTGCCGTTCCCCGCTGCCTTCGTGAACGTAGCCGAATGGAATAGGACCAGCGCAGGCGATGCCACTAGAGCGCGTTCATCGGTGAACCATGCAAGCAGAAAAAACAGGATCGAGAGCGTCGGTCTTCGGGTGAGCATGCCCGCCATCAAGAAGGCGAGTGCCAGTGTGTCGAAGTAGCCCCAGATATCATCGAGATAAGGATGCCCTGCCGTTACCAAGCAGCACGGCACCGCGGCGATGAACGCCTTCTTGATCGAGCCGGACCAACGCAGAAGAAGTGCGAAGAGAAAGGCGTGGAGCGCGAACAGGGTGAGCAGTTGGAAAGCCCACACCGGCGGCAACGTGCGAAGCCCGAGCGCTTTGCAGATCACGGCAGGAACGAACCGGAAACCAAGCTTCGATGCGTGCGACCAGTCGGAATACGCCTGCGTATGGTCACGGAACGGCGCTTCGACCTGCTCGAAGAAGGGAGGCCAGTTGGGACCGGTGCTCCCCTGTGCGTAGGCCAGATCGTACAGCGGGAAGTTGCTGAGAACTGTGAACACGGAAAGCACGAGTGTTGCCCGTAGCGGCGTTGAGAGGATCCAACGGACCAACGGAGTTGCCACGACCTTGTGCATCCAGCGGACCACTTCATCCGCACACCGATCGACCAAATGCCTCATTCGTGTGCAGTTCATCGGTGATCTTGTCGATCACGGCCCCGTTCGGCCGGCGCACGGGACTATTCCGGCTTCACACCCAGCATGTGCTCCGCGAAGTACACGCCGAAGTCACGCATCTGCGCTGCCATCTTGCCTTCGCCGGTGGCGCGCTCGAACGTGTCGGCCATGGTCAAGATGTTCTGGTGGAAGAACGACTTCATCTCATCCGTCGTCATGGCCTTGGTCCACAGATCGATGCGCAAGGTGTTCTGCTCTTTGGCGTCCCACAAACTGATGAGCGTGCTCTTGCACTCGCTCTTCGCGCTCGCGTCATCGGCCTCCCACTCAATGCGTTCGGGCACCTTGTTCTCGTCGAGGGTAATGGTGAAGCGGATCTGGGAAGTGCTCATGGGAATGATCAATGTTCAATAGCCAATGTCCAATACTCAATATCCGATCCAGCGGCCTTTCCGTTGGAAATTGATCATTGGATATTCATCAGCGGGGTTTGTAGGTCTTCAGGATCTGTTGCGCATCGGTGAGCGCGAACAACTGCGCGAAGGTGAGGTCCGGGTTGTCGGCCATGTATGCTTGCACGAGGCGGTAACCGATCCATTCCCCCACGTGACCTGGACTTTCACGGGGAAATCCATTGGTGAACGGCGCGTCGTTGAGGATGCGGCTCACGGCTTTTTCCTCTTTGCTGAAGAGCAGTTCGTCGTTGACGATTTTCTGCCACATCATGTACTCGTTCTCTTCGCACCACTTCAGTTGCTCGGGGGTGAAGGCGAACCGCAACGACGCATCCGTAGCGGGCATCACGGCTTCCAATAGGGCCATCACCTTGCCGATCTCCACAAGGTTGGTCAGCAGGTCTTCACCGCGTGTGTCGCGCAGCCAGTGCACCATGAGCCATCCTTTCACGGCGCCGGGTGCCAGCATGTCGGGGCGCATGCGGTCCTTCACGAACTGCGGAAAGCTCTCAGGAGCGAGGTACGAGATCACACGCTGCTCCGGCCCGATGAACCATTCCGCGCCGATACCCAGATCCGTATCCGTGGGATAGAGGCCATAATTGAAACCACTATTGAACACGATGACCCGGGGCGTAATGCTGTCAGGGAACACAGCTTTCAGTCTTCCGAATGCATCCGTCATATCCGCCATTGGACCGGACAGGTCGCCGAGCGTGCTATCGATCGCTGCTTGGGCCTCCATCCAATCCGGGTCGCTGGTGAAGGTGTTGAGAGCGAGCGGAAGCCGCGGATCTTCCAATGCCGCGGCTTGCAGGATGTCCTCCACATAGAGTTGCCAGAAGGGACCGAGTTCCGCCTGCAGTTGGCGGCACTTCCATAACATGCTGTCCGGCGGTGTGCGGAACACCTTGTGGTCCAGCCTCACCACATCCAATTCAACAGGAACGGGGTCGATCTCCGCGTGACTTCCGCCGTCGCACGCCGTCAACAACAAGCTGAAAACAAGAGCCGCGGAAGCCGTCGCTCGACAAACCCTGAGGCTACATTCGCACCATACTACCATGAACGCCAAAACTATGAGAAAGACATCCGTGGCATTTGCCATCGCGATCGCCATGACTTCAGCGGTCCAAGCGCAGAACGAAGGTCGCTCCGTGCGCCTCGGCTTGTCGATCGCCCCGAACCTCGGCTGGATCAAGCCCACCGGAAAACTGGTTGAGAGCGATGGTTCCCGATTGGGTTTCCGTTTCGGCTTGATGACCGACTTCCTGATCGGCAAGAATGCCAACTACGCTTTCGCGACAGGGATATACATGAACAACGTGGGATTGAAATATGCCCGCGACTACGGCTATACGACGACCACTGTGCAGGTGAATGGTCCCGATACCACCACCATTACCACTACCCGTACCGCTTCGGAGGCAGGGATCATGAAGTTGCAGTATGTCGAGATCCCGATCAGCATCAAGCTGAAGACCAACGAGATCGGCTACATGACCTACTTCGGCCAGCTCGGTTTCGACACGGGGTTCCGGGTGGCGGCAAAAGGGGATTACGAGACAGTGCGCCACGATGGAACCGTGAAGCTCGAGGATGAGGACGCGAAGGACAATGCGGCTGAGCTGCGCGTTGCATTGCTGGTGGGCGCTGGTTTCGAATACAATTTCAGCGGGAATACCTCAGCCCTGGTTGGCCTCAAGTACAGCAACGGGTTTACCAACGTTTTCGACAACGACGATCTGGGACAGGCCAAACTGCACTACGCCGAGTTGACCTTGGGCGTGCTGTTCTGAACAATAGAATGAGCAACGGAAGCCCCGTTCCGATCTGTCGGGATGGGGCTTCAACATGATGGATCATGAACACTGAAAAGGTCATCTCCCATATTGTCGGCTGGCTCAAAGACTATTGCACCACCAACCGGCGCTCGGGTTTCGTCATTGGCCTCAGTGGCGGGATCGATAGTGCCGTAACCAGTGCGCTGTGCGCACGCACCGGGTTGCCGACACTGTGTGTTGAACTGCCCATCCATCAGGCTCCTTCTCATGTGGCGCGCGCACATGAGCATGTGAAAGCACTGGAGGCCGAGTTCCCCAATGTGCGCATGGAACGGGTGGACCTGACACCCACCTTTCTCACCATGGCATCGGCCCTGCCGCGTACCGCCGATGATGCGGCTGTTCAATTGGCCTTGGCGAACACGCGTGCACGGTTGCGCATGACGGCTCTCTACCATGTAGCCGGATTGCACGGTTACCTGGTAGCCGGCACGGGGAACAAGGTGGAGGACTTCGGTGTCGGCTTCTTCACCAAGTACGGCGATGGTGGTGTGGACCTGAGCCCAATTGCCGACTTGATGAAGACGGAAGTCTATGCGCTGGGCAAAGCGATGGGTGTGGTGGAGAGCATTATGATCGCCAAGCCAACGGACGGATTGTTCGGTGATGATCGCAGCGACGAAGACCAGATCGGCGCGTCGTATCCGGAGTTGGAATGGGCCATGGACCTCCGCGATCGCGGGGTAGACATCTCTTCTCTTGATTTGTCAGCACGACAGCGGAAAGTGCTGGCCATCTTCGACGCAAGGCGGATCGCCAACCGGCACAAAATGGAGCCGATACCCGTGTGTGTAGTTCCGGCGGAATTGAAGGGCTGAACGGGGTTGTCGTTCTGTTGTCCGTCCGCTGCTACTTTTCAGCGCATGGATCCCGAAGTCCCGGAGGAGAACGCATCCCCTGACGAGAAGAACGCTCGGCAGCGTGCAGCACTGCCTGTGATCAAACGGCTCATCAGTAAGCCGGTTGCGAGCGCCTTGCATGTAGCTTCCAAGCGTAGGGAGCAACGCATGCCAATGGTGGGTTGGTTCGATCCCGGTCAGTTGTTGCGCACAGGCGTGAAAACACTGTTCTCGTTGATCGTCGGGGAACGCAGCGATCGGCGCTTGATGCTCGCATTGGCTTCCACGAGCACGGAGCCTTTCGTGCACACGCACTATTTCAAAGACGGGGAGTTTGGGCCGGAACCGGACCCTGATCGTGAACGCGATGAACTCTGGATCGACTTCATCTGCGACACCGGCGATGGATGGAACCCCACCTACGCGATCGCCTACGCCGCAGCGCAGGAACAATTGAAGGTGGCCGATGGTAAAGGCGGAACCATCGACCTCCCACGCGGGGATGTGTTGTTGTTCGGCGGCGATGAAGTCTATCCCACGCCCAGTCGCGAGGAGTACCAGCGGCGGTTGGTGATGCCCTTCACCAAAGCCTTCGGCGATGCGAAGCCGCTTGAGCAACCGGTGGCGTACGCCATACCCGGCAACCACGATTGGTACGACGGGCTCAACGCATTTTCGCGCCTGTTCTGTTCCGACGTCGGCGGGCGGGCATTTGCCGGTTGGCGCACACAGCAGCAGCGCAGCTACTTCGCGCTGAAGCTACCGGGCAACTGGTGGTTGTTGGGTAGCGATGGGCAGTTGCAGAGCGATCTTGACACGGGCCAGATCGAGTACTTCCGATCCGTGGCGACACGTATGACCGCAGGGGACAAAGTGGTGTTGTGCCTCTCGCTCCCGGTGTGGACCTACGCGTACAAGTACCGCACCATGGGTCGCGTGTTCGATGAAACGGATCTCATCTACTTGCGCGATCAGGTATTCGCTCCATGCAACGTGGAAGTGAAACTCTACCTCACCGGCGATCTGCATCACTACCGCCGCCATGAGGAGGTTGGCCGTTATGCGGCGGCCGGTTCACCGGTACAAAAGATCACTGCCGGCGGTGGCGGTGCCTTCCTGCATCCGACCCACGAGGAAGACTTGTCCGAGATCACCGAGACAGTGGAGGACGGCCAAAGCGAGGCGCGCACGTTCGCCCAGAAGGAGTGTTATCCCGCTCCTACTGTTTCATCGCGGCTGGCATGGGGTAACCTGCTCTTTCTGTTCAAGAACCCGAAAGCCGGGATCCTGCCTGCCATCCTGTACTTGATGACCGCGTGGCTTGTTGGTGCATCGTACAACGGCAAGGCTGTCTCCGATCCGTGGCGTGCGTTGGAACTCACGCTGCAACAGTTCGAAGCGCAGCCGGGCATAGCACTTTGGATGCTCGGGCTATGGGCGGTATTCATTGCATTCACCGACACGCACTCCACGCTCTACAGGATCGTTGCAGGCACCCTGCACTGGGCGGTGCACTGGGTGGCGATCTTCTATATCGGTTGGGGTTCGTTCAACCTGTCCACACTGCTGTTGGGCGATACATTCGGTGGTGCAGTGCTCACGGCTGCCATGATCTTCGGCGGCGGTTGGATGGCGGGTTGCGTGATCCTGGGCATCTACTTGTTGATCTCGATCAACGTGTTCGGTCGCCACAGTGAAGAAGCGTTCAGCGCCTTGCGCATCGAGGACTTCAAGCACTTCCTGCGCATGCGTGTGGCCAAGGACGGATCCTTGACGATCTACCCGATCAAAGTGGAAAGGGTGCCACGCCAATGGCGTTTCTGGCGCAATGGCGATACGTCGCGCAGCGTGGTCCAGCCGGTCCCGCCCATCACCCCCGAACTCATCGAAGGCCCCATCGTGCTCCGCTGAGCGACCGGTCGCGCACTCCGGGGTCACCTTTCGGCGTTCTTGCCATCAACCACCAAAGGCACCAACGTGAGCGACCCTGAGATCCTCGCACTCATCCGGCAAGGCAAGGACCACCAAGCCTTCGTGAAGCTGTATGCGCACCTCCCCATGGTGGAACGGATGGTGCGGCAGAACAGCGGCAGCAAGGCCGATGCGAAGGACATGTTCCAGGACGCGCTCATCATCTTCCACCGCAAGGCGAGGTGCGAAGACTTCGTGCTCACCTCCGCCATCGGCACCTTTCTCTATAGCGTGTGCCGCAACCTATGGCGCGATGAATTGCGCCGACGCGACAAAGCGCTGATCAAATGGGACGTGGAGGACACGGCCGATGACCCAGCGGATATCGGCGCATTGCTCGCGCAGGAAAGCGGTTTCAAACTGGCCGAAAAGGCGCTCACCTCCCTAGGTGACAAGTGCTTGGAGATCCTCCGCCGGTTCTACATCACCAAGGAACCGCTGATGCAGATCGCGAAGTCGCTCGGATTTGCCGGTGAAGGAGCGGCGAAGACACGGAAGTACAAATGCCTGGAGGAAGCCCGCAAGCGCTTCCGCCGCATGAACACATCGGCGCACGCCACGGAACCACAGCAAGCATGAGAGACGAACTACACCTGTTGGAACTGGCCGATCGGTACTTGGATGGTACAATGGAGGCCGACGAGCGCAGCGCGTTCGAGGTGCGCATGGCCGGTAGCCAAGAGCTGCGCGATGTGGTGAACGATCAGCGGGCGTTGCGAGAAGGGATGCACCGTGTGAACCTGCGGATGTCGGCGGCCAAGGCCTACACCACTTATCGCTTCGGGAATTGGTGGCCATGGGTTGCGGGCAGCGCAGTGATCGTTGGACTGGGTATTACCGGTACACTATTGCTGTCACATGAGGATGCGCATACTGTTCAAGTTGCCAACGTATTGGACCCCATCGCTGGGCCACAGGATACCATCGTTGAAGCGCGTGCGCCCGACAGTGCATCAACGGAACGTACCACCCACTACCGCGCCGAGGTCGACACGCTGTTCGATACCGTTTACGTCGCCACCGTGAACGGAAAGCGCGTGAGCTGGGACAGCATACCGAAGGGAGCAGTAGTGGTTGAGCAACGCGAAGTGGCAAGCCCCGGGGCGATGATCAAAACGGCGGATGGTGGTGATCTGCGCGCGTTGACGAAGGAGGAGATCGCCAACCGGTTGGACAGCGTTACGCTGCTGGGTCAACCTGCTGGTGTACTGCCTCCCTCCAACACCACGGAACCGATGTTCAAAGGCGGTTGGGATGCCATGCACCGCTACTTGCAGCAGAACATACGCCCTATCGCCAAAAGCGATGCGAGCGGAACGGTGATCGTCGATTTCTTGGTGGATGAACTGGGCCGCATCAGCGATGTGCAGTTGAAGCAAAGCCTCAGTGAAGCCCACGATAAAGAAGCGGTGCGTGTGATCAAGGGCATGCCCAAGTGGCTGCCATGCAAAACCAATGGGAAACCCGCGCGGTGCCGGATGACGGTGCCATTGATGTTCGGGGAAAGACTTCGGGATAAGTGATCCGCGCACACCAAGCAGCGCGACTTCCACAACCGCGCCGCAGGCCCGATCACTACTGGCCGAACCACCGCATAACAGCATCCACCGGCTTCACGCGGGCCTTGAACCGATAGGTGATGAACAGGCGGTAATTGCCCACGTTCCAGCCGTATTGCGCACCGCTCGTCAGGTTCGTGATGCTCTGCTCGTTCACGTATTGCACGCCCACGTATGTGCGGGCGCTGTTGTAGCCTGTTGCCACGCGGGCTTGCGTCCGCACGGCCAAACTCCAATCATCACGCAGCTTATCGCCCTCATCGCTCGGTGTTGTCGACTGGCTGTAGGCCAAGCCCAGTCCACCGGAAGTGGAGAGTGAAAAGAACACGTGTCGCGCGATCACGAACGTGTGCGCGTATCCGAACAGGCCGCCGATCTCGAACTGGTCGATGCGCCGGAAGCGGAGAGCGGGCGAGAACAAACTGTCCACAGCGATGGGGATCGTTGAATGGTCGGCGCGCAATCCTTGGTACACCACGTTACCACCCAGCAACATGGATCCCGCGCTACGTTTCTGCCAGGCATCCTGGTTGAACGCCGCGCGGTAGCTGAACCGTCTGTTCCCGAAGATGTGCATCACGCTCACGCCCAGATTGCGTTGCCGCATGTCGGGCCTCAGTCGCTCGTTGTCCATGATCTGCAGATAAGTGCTGTCCTGCCCGGCCGATCCCGGGTAACTGAGCCGATCGATGTAGTACCCCCGATAGACCTGCGCGAAGAGATTGATCACCCAGCGCCTGCCGTAGATGTTCGCCTGCCCATCGAAGTAGCGCGTCTTGCCGCGCAGGCTGTCGTCGCTGTTCAGGAACGGGAAGCCGATGCCGATGTTGAGCGTCAATGCCCGGTAACTCGCCCCCAGGCCCAGGTTCGTGCGGGTGTTGGGACGGTACTCCACGTTGCTGCCGATGTCCTGATCGCGCATGTTCATGGCGTTGAACTTGCTGCTCACGTAGAACCGCGTGGTGAGCATGTGCGTGCAGTCGATGACGTACGCGCTGTCGAAGCCGCCGTTGCCTGGAGCGATGCGCAAAGTGTCCTGCGCAGCACTGTTCAATGGCGCCAGTGCAACAGCCAGCGCAACGGCAGGAAACACAGTGAGCGCCCGCATCAGCTCATTTGCCCAAGTCGCTCGCGACCCTGACTTCCGTTGCACACCATCGCATTCCGTTGATCCCTTCGGCGAACGTGCCTCCTCATCGCACCGCCTCCAGTTTGCGCTTCAGCGCCTCCAACTCGCTGATCGCCTTCTCCTTCGCCTTCTGGTATTCGATCTGGTCCTTTTCCGCATCGGGCACATCGTCCTGCCGCTTGTTCGCATCCTTTTGCGCCCGTTGTTCGTCCTTCAATTCCTTGCTCATGCGCTCCTGTAGATCGGCCAGTTCCGCCTGCGCCTTGGTCAGTCTCCTCAGGTCGTCGGCATCGCCGCTTTTGTTGTAGCGCTTCTGCAGTTTCACCACTTCCTGCTGCTGCTCGGCCTGCTTGTCGCCCACCTTGCTCTTGTCACGCTTGGCATCTTCCAAGTCGTCGTTCGCGTTGGCCGCTCTCCGCTCAGCCTGTGCTTGGTCCTTCTGCGCACCCGCAAGCTTGTCGGCATACCGGTCCACCACCTTCTGCTGCTCGTCCACCTGCGGTTGTATCACCGCGCGGTTCAAGCGCACCGCCAATTCGTGCATCACCTTTTCCACATCGCCGGTGGTTTCCAGCAGTGTGCTGTCGTTCGCACAGAACGCCAGCGTCAGCCGTGCGGGTCCGCGTTTCGCGCCATCGGTGGCATGGGCCAGCACCAGTATGGGTGCTGTGGAGAGGGCCGGTACCAGCACGTGCAACGCCTTGGTGGGTTTGCTGCCGCTGAACTCGGCGCCGAAGGCTTTGTACTCCTTCTTCCACAGGTCAAGCGCGTCCTTGCCATCGGCTTCGTACACCGGTATGCTATGCCCGGCCAGCACCCACTTGCCGTTGCTGATGGCGCCTGGTTCCACGCGCAGCTCGCCGGTCCAGTTCAAGGCGTATCCCCTCTCGGTGCGGTCTTGGGCTTGAAGAGATGTCGCGAAGCATATCAACACTGAACTGAGCCCGAATGCTCCGGGCCTGAGGAAGTGGAGGACGGAGTGCTTATGGTTCATCGGCCGCACGTATCATGCATGAGGTCTATATCCCGAAAACTGTGCCGCATCATCGCGTCCGGTCGGGATCAGCGCTATGGTGCAAGGTCCGAAAGTATTGTGAGTATAGGGCTGTGCCAGCGCTGGAGGTGAGGACTATTGACATGCTGTTGTGCGCCATCGCCGATGCGCAAAGCACCATGTGGCCGATGATGAACTACACGACCGGATCTTCCCGACATTCGACACGGCACAGCATGAGCACACGTTCGACCTTTCTACGGATGGAGGCCACTGCCACCGTTGCCATGGTGCGCTCATTCGTTGTCGCATGGTTTCTTTTTCAAACGTGCTTGGTGTTCGGCCAGAACCGGTGGCACGTGGAGCAGTACACCGCCGCCAACGGACTTCCGCAGAACAGTGTGCGGTCCATGGCGTTCGATACCAGCGGCTATCTGTGGCTTACTTCCGAGGGTGGGTTGGTGCGGTTCGATGGGCTCCGTTTCAAGGTGTTCTCCACCAGTACGGACAGTTCCATAGTTGAAGACCGTATGGCCCATGTGTTCCGAAGTGCGACCAACGAGTTGTTGGTGATGGATGTATTGTCCAGCTTGTACCGCATCGAGGAGAACGGCCCGCGCCGCTTGGTCGATGGGCGGAGCTTCAGTAGGCAACCACATAAGATCGCGGGCGTGCTGCCTTCGGTCGGTTCGTTCCGCGCGATAGTCGGGGACGTGCTTTCCGATACCGCGCTGGCGAGTTGGGTCCGCTGGGAGGATCAGCTGCTTTCAGTTGATGGCTTGGAGTGGGCTGTGCTCGGGCCCGGCGCTCTCCACATTTATCAGGGTGTCCGCCCAGTGAAGAAGGTTGCCGTTGAAGCGGCCCACCACATGGACTTCATGTTGGGGGGTAGCATCCATGTGCTGGACCGCCATGCGATGCTGCACCGATCGGATCGTGCAACGCACACACTCTCACCGGTCGCCATGGTCGGCGGTCCGGATCCTTCGGCCATTCAACGATTCTTCTGGAACCCCGTGCAGGAAGCGGTATACGCGCTGTCGCCGGATACTTTGTGGGAGTTGCAGGCGCGATCCCCGGACCTGATCGCGTTCGTTCCGCTCATCACCGGTTTGCCGAAGGGAACGTCGGTCCTTGCCGTATCGGTATCGCCGGAGGGCGACAACGTGTTCGTAGGCACGGGCAACAAAGGACTGTTCCGATATCATCGAATGGACCTGCGCACCAACGTGCGCGCCGAGGGTGGTGATGATGAACGTGGCGATGCGTTCTATGCATTGGTGCCACTCGATAGTGCCCGTGTACTGACGCAGGATGGGTGGGAGGCGGATGCTGAAGGCTTCCGGCGTGGATCCCTGCTCCCCAGCACCACCGAGGGGATCGCTATGCACCTCGATCCACAGGACCGCATCTGGACATCACGCTCGGATACGGTGTGGATCATTGAACGATCGAGCGGCTTGATCTTGCGCGAACTGGTCACACCCTCGGGCCTCGTTACGGCGTACCTGCAAGAGGGCGATACCACTTGGGTGGCCGGTATCGCGGGGGTGGTGGCCTTCGTGCACGATGTGCCGGTGGTCGTGTACAACCGCACTGCCGCCGACTTCCACGAGCAGGTCTTCGCATTGCGGCGCGCCCCCAACGGATCGCTGTGGCTCGCTACGGGCAAGGGCGTCTTCAGTGTCGACGCGTCCACGGGAACGATATCGCCGGTTCCGGGATTGCAGGAGATCTTCGTACGTGCACTGCATCGCGAAGGCGACAGGATGTTCGTTGGTACCTATGGTCAAGGCGCGTTCGCCGCCATGGGCGAACGCATCGTTCCGTTCCCGCTCGATCCCCGGCGCGACCTCTCGCACGTGCATGCTTTTGTCCGGGACCTGAACGGTTGGCTCTGGCTACCTACCAACCGTGGGTTGTTCCGCGCAGAGGGCCGTGCGGTGGAGCGCTACCTGCAAGACACCACAGCGCTTTTCCAGTACGCATTCCACGGTCCCCGATCGGGCGTGAGCACATTGGAATTCAACGGTGGATGCAGTCCCACCCACGCCCATTTGGCCAACGGGCATCTGGTGTTGCCCACCATCGATGGCTTGGTCTGGTTCCATCCGGACCACGTGGACGACCCATGGCCGCGTGGAAGAGTGCGAGTGGACGCGCTTCGCGTCAATGGTATTGCCGTGGATCGCTCCGAGCAACTGGCTCCGTTGGACACCGATGCTGCGATCGACGTGGAGGTGAGCATTCCGTTCTGGGGCGATGTACGCAACCTGCAACTGCAATACCGCTTCGCAGGGTTGGAACAGCAGCCGCTGCCGGTGCCCGATAACGGACATATCCAAGCGGTACGATTGCCTGCTGGGCGCTACACGTTGCAAGTGATGCTGCCCGGTGCCGATGGCGACATACAGGACCTCTTGCACTTCGGGGTGTTGGCGCCGTGGTACATGAGGTGGTGGTCGATCACGTTGGCTGCAGTATTGCTCGTGCTCATCGGCTTGCTGCTGAACCGTCAGCGCTTTGCGCGTGTGCTGCGCCGCAAGGAGGAACTGGAGCGGATACTGAGCGAGCGGGCCGATAGGGCCCGGAACGGCGGCGTGCTCCTGCGCGAAGAGGGTGAAGAGCCGGACAGGTCAGCGGTACGCTAGTACAGCGAAGCTTCCTTGATCTCTGCCGCTTGCGGGGTCAGGTTGTAGTTCTCCTTCTGGAACAACTTGAAGCCGAGCGACACATAGAGGATGTTCGACCGGAAGCCGTTGTAGGGTTTGTACTCCACGCCGTCCCTGTTCTCTTTGAAGTCCTCGTTGTGGAAGTTCGTGATGTAATATTTGAATTTGATGCAGGTGCCTTTGGGTAGTTGGTAGCCCAGCATCACGGTGTGGAAGAGCGGTTCGTTGCGATCGCTGAACCACACATTGAATTTGTCTTCCTTCTTCTCGTTCTCGAAACGTTTCTCCTTGTAGTTGAACGGCAGTTCCAATTCGTAGCCCACGAACAACAGGCCCTTGCCCATGGTGCCCACCTTGAAACCGACGGGCAACCCCAAGGTGTACGTGCGGAACTTGTAGCGCAATGTGGTGTCGGGCACATCGTAGATGAACCCGACGTTGCGCAGGGAAAGCCCAACGAAGAACCCGAAGTGCTCATTGAGGTCGTAGTTCGCAACACGCTGCAGGTTGAAGAACGGCGAGAACCGTGGGATCGACCCCTTGTCGTTGCCGTTCACATCGATCAGCGCATACGATAGGATCCACTCACCGCCGGAAGCGAAGTACCACTTGTGCGGATCGGGTGAGGTGGCGTCGCTTCGCTGCGCGTGCAGCTTGGTCAGTGCGCAAGCGAGGAGCGCGGCGAGAGTGATGAAATGCCTCATGGGAATGTGATGACGCGAAGGACGGGAAATATCCCTCTGTGGTTGCTGTTCCGGATGAAGAACCACGGCTTTGCGGCACTCGTACATGAAAGATCCGCGCAATGGGGTCACCTTTCGTTCTTTGCTGCACATGAAGGCAAAGACCACCCCGATGAACGACGCGGAACTGCTCGCGGCGATGCGCGATGGGAGGGCTGAACAGGCCTTCACCCAGCTCTATCGACAACTGTCCGATATCCAGACCATGGTGCGCACCCACGGTGGAAGTCGCACCGAAGCACGCGACCTCTTCCAAGATGCGCTGGTTATCATCCACGAGAAAGCGCAGGATGTAGGCTTCGCGTTCTCCGGCTCATTGGCCGCGTACCTCTACGGCATCTGCCGCAACCTGTGGTTGGCCGAATTGCGCGTGAAAGGAAAAGCCGAGAAGCACATCTCGGCCCTTACCGCCCAGCCGAACAACGAAGAACCAGCAACCAACAACGAGGAGCCATTGATGCACCTCGCCGAGCGCGCCTTCGCTTCGTTGGGAGAGAAATGCCGCGAGCTGTTGACACGGTTCTACCTGAATGCTGAGCCGCTCGCAACCATCGCACAAGCTTTCGGTTATGCCGGCGAGGGTGCCGCGAAGACCCGCAAATACAAGTGCCTCGAACAGGCGCGAGAGAAGTACCGCGTGCTGCTGTCCAACACCAAAACCATCTGATCATGCGCGACCAACTGCATTTGATGGAACTGGTGGACAACTACTTGGACGGCACCATGAACAGCACCGACCGCGCGGCCTTCGAGGAGCGCATGCGCAACAGCGACGAGTTGACGGCACTCGTGGAAGACCAACAGCGCTTACGCCGCGCCGCCCGTCGCTCACCCGCACGTGCAGCAGCGAAGAAGGCTTATCGCAAACACATGTGGAGCAAGTGGGCGCCTTGGGCCGGTGTGGGAGCAACTGTGCTCATCGCCTCCACCGCAGCCTTGTTCCTATGGACATCGAACGACGCGAAGCTGGGTGCCGATGGTTCGCCGATCGATGCGCAGGCGTATCGTGTGCTAACAGATACTACAGGTACACGCCTTGATCCGCTCGTCCTCACCATCGACCCGACGAAGGACACCACGCTCGTTACACCGAATGGCGTTGTGCTCGACATCCCGCAGGGCGCGTTCGTGGACAGTCTCGGCGTGGCGATAACAACGCCAGTGCGCGTCACCATGCTGGAAGCATTCGATCCGCTGGACATCATGAAAGCGGGTCTCAGCACCATTAGCGGCGACACGCTGCTCGAAACCGGTGGCATGTTCTACTTCGATGCGCAAGCGAACGGGAAGCCGGTGAAGATCGATCCGGAGAAACCGCTCACCGCAATGGTCCCTGCGATCGATAGGCAAGATGACATGCAACTCTACCAAGGTGTTAAACGCGATGATGGGATCATCGACTGGCGCAACCCGCAGCCGCTGAAGAAGTCCTTGGTACCGGTGGATATCACCACGCTCAATTTCTATCCGCCGGGTTATGAAGCCAAGCTCGCGGAACTTGGGCAGGATGTGACGAACAAAGCGTTCAAGGATAGTTTGTACTACTCGTTCTCAATGCAAGGATCAGGAGGGCTGCTGTATTCGAGAGAAAAGCCGGGTCCGCAGTTCTTTGGCGAACGCCTTGTCGAGGATACAGCATATTACAGTGAGGCAGACTCCCTGTTGCGGAGGTATAGTTTGAGGGCTGAAATCGACCCCGCCAAGATCAAGGCCATTTGGAACGCGCGCTTCAACAACACCAACCTCGCGACAAAGCAGTTCGAAGAACGTATGCGCGCGTTGCACGGCACATGCTATAACGCGGCCCTCGACGCTTACGTGAACAATTTGGATCAGGACTTGAGCGTGATCGATCAACAGGTTGGAGCAATGGGTTACCCCGAGTTCGACCACTTCGCTGAGCGGAATAATGGACGCGTGGAGCTTCCTGCTCATGCCGCCGATCGCTTGCGAGCGTTCTACGAGAACAACAGCCGCGCGGAGGCCGAAGCCATTCGGCAGACCCAGGAGAAATTCTGGCGCGCGCAATGGAAGCAGGATGTGAAAAGCGATGCCAAGCGTGCCGACCATGCAACGGCCGAGAGCGTTCGTGAAGGCGAGCTCTTCGAGAAGGAATTCGCTGCGAACCTGGACACGGTGTACAAGCAGCTCGGATACAAACGCGTGCAGTTGCCCCGCTCAGCTTGGGTCGTGCCCGTGAACAACACCGGTTGGTGGAACGTTGACAAGGCCGTGCTACAAGCCACGACTACGCGCAGCAGCATGAGCTACACCGATGATAAGACCGGTAAGACAGCAACGCTGACCTATACACCGCTGATTGTGGAAGTCGCGGACCGCGCGAGCTTTGACGAGCTAGTCGTGTACCTCATCCCGAACCAACTGAACAGCTACCAGCGCATGAAGGAAGGCTCGGGCGGTTTCACTGAGCGACTGAACAGCATCTTCAACTACGACCTGTTCTGTTTAGGAATGAAGGGTAAGCAGCAGTTCGCTTTCACTACGAGCGTGAATGGTAAAGCGGAGATCACGGCTACACTTCAACCGGTGGATGAGAACGGGCTGCGCCAGATGCTGCGTACACGAGGTAGGCTCGAACGCGACTTGTTGGACGAGGCACGTTACTTCGATTGGTTGGCTACGGACAAGGCACGGAGGCAAGTGAATGCGAAGCGAACGGAGTTGAGGGATGCCATGCTAGCGGTTGTTTTCCCATGCTTTGGCCAAGAGTTCGCACGTGCGGACACGGTCGAAGTTGCACGCTGACCTATGCCTACCCGATCGTCCACGTATGCTCGCCCTTGAGCAACGCGTCCAGGTCACCAGCGCCCTTCTTCTCCTTCGCGAGCGCGACCTGCGCGGTCAACTTGGCTTCGTGCGTGGGCCGGTCGTTCACGTAGAACACGCCGAAGGGCCGTGGCATGGCGCCTTCCAAGCGCGGGTCGTCGAAGAGGCGCACGAGGATGCTTGCCTTGTACGGATCACGTTCATCGTGGATCCAGAGATCATCGAGACTGGTGCCGCCGGCGTAGGTATCCACGATCACGGGTGTCATGCCATTGAGCTTGATGCCTCTGGTACCATTGGCGAAAGTGAGCGGCTTGCCGTGCTCGACGAAGATGGTGTGGAGCGGCTTGCTGGCTTTCTCCGTGAAGACCTCGAAAGCACCGTCGTTGAACACGTTGCAGTTCTGGTAGATCTCCACGAGCGATGTCCCCCGGTGCGCATCGGCACGGGCGAGTACTTCGCGCATGTGCTTCGGGTCGCGGTCCATGCTGCGGGCGATGAATGTGCCATCGGCCCCTTTAACCAGCGCGAGCGGATTGAAGGGATGGTCAGTGCTGCCCATCGGCGTGCTGCGCGTTACCGAACCTTCCGGACTTGTCGGGGAATACTGGCCTTTCGTTAGGCCGTAGATCTCGTTGTTGAAGAGCAGCACGTTCACATCCACGTTGCGGCGCAGCAGGTGGATGAAGTGGTTGCCACCGATGCTCAAGGCATCACCGTCGCCGGTGATCATCCAAACGCTCAACTCGGGGCGCACGCTCCGCAGGCCGCTCACTATGGCCGGTGCGCGGCCGTGGATGCCGTGCAGGCCATACGTATCGAGGTAGTAGGGGAAGCGCGATGAGCAGCCGATGCCGCTGATGAACACAACATCCTCCTTTTTCTTGCCGCTCTGTTCGAGCAGCGTCTGCACCTGTTTCAGGATGCTATAGTCGCCACAGCCGGGACACCAACGGATCTCCTGGTCGCTGCTGAAATCCACTTTCGCGGGTGGTACTATGGTGCCGTTCGTCGTGCTCATGGCTTCAAGAGGTTGAGCGCACCCGCGCGGATCTCCTCGCTCGTGAACGGCATGCCTTGGATCTTATTCAAGCCTTGTGCATCCACCAGGAATTCAGCGCGGACCATCTGGCGCAGTTGGCCGCTGTTCATCTCCGGCACAAGCACCTGCTTGTACTTCTTCAACAATGGACCAAGTCCTTTGTTGAAGGGGAACATGTGGCGGATGTGCACGTGCGCTACGCTTTGTCCTTCTTGCTGCAATTGAAGTGCAGCGGTGCGGATCGCACCATACGTGGATCCCCAGCCGAGGATCAGCAATTCACCTTGCTCGGGGCCGCTGTCCAAACGGATCGGCTTGTAGCGGTCAGCGATGCGCGCGACTTTCTCCGCACGGAGCCGCACCATCTTCTCGTGGTTGAGCGGCTCGTAGCTGATGTTGCCCGTTTTGTCCTGCTTCTCGATCCCACCGATGCGGTGCTGGAATCCAGGCTGGCCGGGCAATGCCCATGGACGTACGCCGCGCTCATCGCGCAGGTAGGGAAGGAACTTGCCGTCGTCGTTGGGTTCCTTGATGTAGGGCGGCTTGATCTCTGGCAGGTCCTTCGATGCCGGGAAACGCCATGGCTCCGAGCCGTTCGCGATGTAGCCGTCGGTGAGCAGGATCACGGGCGTCATGTGTTCTAGTGCGATCTGCACGGCCTCGAACGCCATGTCGAAACAATCGATCGGCGTGCTGGCAGCGATCACGGGGATCGGCGCTTCGCCATTGCGGCCATGCACAGCTTGCCAGAGGTCGGCTTGTTCTGTCCGTGTAGGAAGTCCAGTGCTTGGTCCGCCACGCTGAACGTTCACGATCACCAACGGGATCTCCAACATGAACGCGAGGCCCATCGCTTCAGTCTTCAGCGCGATGCCTGGACCACTGCTTGCCGTGATGCCGATCGCCCCGCCGTAGCTCGCACCGATGGCAGAGCTGATCGCGGCGATCTCGTCTTCCGCTTGGAAAGTCACCACACCGAAATTCTTGTGGCGGCTCAGCTCGTGCAGGATGTCGCTCGCGGGCGTGATCGGATAGCTGCCGTAAAAGAGATCAAGCTTCGCTTTCTGCGCACCTGCGATAAGACCGAGCGCGGTGCCTTGGTTGCCGGTGATGCTGCGGTACGTGCCCTTTGGCATCGGCGCCGCTTTCACTTCAAAGCGTGTGGTGAACGTCTCGCTCGTCTCGCCGTAGTTGTAACCGGCCACAAGCGCCTTCAAGTTCGCATCCAGCACTTCCGGCTTCTTGCTGAATTTGCGTTGCAGGAAGCCTTCGGTGAGCGCGTTCTCGCGGCTGTACATCCAGTTGATGAAGCCGAGCACGAACATGTTCTTGCAGCGGTCCTTCTCCTTCATGCCGAGGGTTGTGCCCTCGAGCGCCGTGCGTGTGAGCTTGGTCACATCAACACTATGCAACAGGAAACCTTCCAGCGAACCGTCAACCAGTGGATCCGCTTCGTCGATGTATCCCGCGAGACGCAGGTTCTTCTTGTCGAAACCGTCGGTGTTGGCGATGATGGTGCCGCCTTGTTTCAGTTTGCCGAGGTTGGCCTTGAGCGCCGCGGCGTTCATCACCACCAGTACGTCCGCTTGGTCGCCCGGCGTGAAGATTTCCACGCTACCGAAGTGCAACTGGTAGCCGCTCACGCCGGCGAGCGTGCCTTGCGGCGCGCGGATCTCCGCCGGGAAGTTCGGGAAGGTGCTGACGTCGTTGCCGAACAGCGCGTTGGTATCGGTGAACTGGCTGCCGGTAAGCTGTATGCCGTCGCCGCTGTCGCCCGCGAACAGGATCACCACGTTCTCGCGGGTCTCCGTGGGCTTCTTCTTAAGTGTAGTGGGCATTGAAGGGTGGGCCAAAGGTAGAGGCCGCTCACGCGCTCGCAGTGATGTTGCTCACGCAACAACGCCGATGTTCACGGCTTCCACACTGCGGATCTCCGGTGCCACGCGTTTGATGGCTTCTTCCACACCGGCTTTCATGGTCATGGAACTCATCGCACAATCGCTGCATGCACCGTGGAGTTTTACGCGGGCGATACCGTCCACAGTGATCTCCTCCAGCGAAATATCCCCCCCGTCGGCATTGAGAAAGGGGCGCAGGTCGTTCAGTGCAAGCTGCGCGCGCTTGGAAATGGAATCGCGTTGGTCGCGGGTGAGTCTCATTGTGCGGCCGAAGCTATGGGCTTCACGTTGGAACCGATGGGCGAAGTCGTGGTCGTTAGTGTCTTGGCCACGGAATCCACCAGCGTGCGGAAGGCTTCCGCTGCGGGAGTCTCGCCTTGTAGAACGGCCGGACGTCCAATATCGGCTGCTTCCCGGATGCTCTGCACCAATGGTACTTCGGCGATGAAGGGCACCTTCAGTTCCTCGGCGAGCGATCGAGCACCACCTTGTCCGAAGATGTAGTACTTGTTGTTCGACAGTTCGGCTGGCGTGAACCATGCCATGTTCTCCACGATACCGAGCACGGGCACGTTCACGCTGGCCAGTTGGAAGAAGCCAACGCCCTTGCGCGCATCGGCTACCGCCACCGGCTGCGGTGTGCTGACGATGATCGCGCCGGTCAAGGGAATCGCCTGAACCAAGGAGAGGTGAATATCACCCGTTCCGGGCGGAAGATCAACGAGCATCACATCGAGTTCGCCCCAGTCGGCATCCTTGAAGAGTTGTTCCAGTGCCTTGCTGGCCATTGGTCCGCGCCATGCGATCGCTTGACCGGGGTCGGCGAAGAAGCCGATGCTCAACAGCTTCACACCATAGCTCTCAACGGGTACGATGAGGTTCTTATCGCCTTCCTTCCGCACCGCAGGTCGCTCGTGCAACACATCGAACATGAGTGGCATGCTCGGGCCGTAGATGTCGGCATCCACCAAGCCAACGCTGAAGCCGCGTTGCGCGAGGCCCGCTGCCAGGTTCGCGGTGATGGTGCTTTTGCCCACGCCGCCTTTACCGGAAGCGATCGCGATGATGTGCTTCACCTTCGGCAGCACCTTGCGCACGTTGGCGCGGTCGCCACTGAGCGGGTTCACGTTCACCACCACGCCTACATCCTTGCCGAGCGCCTGCTTCAGTTGGAAGGTCACGGCCTCTTCCATGCGCTTGCGACTGTGCATGGCAGGGTTGCTCACTTCCACGGTCACATGCACGGTGTTGTCGTCCACCACCACCTCGCGTACGAGGTCGAGTTCAACGATGTCCTTCTTCAGGTCCGGCTCGATGATGCGGGAGAGCGCGGCGCTTATGGCTTCTTGGGTTATGGGCATGATTCGCGGAAGAGTGCGAAATTAGGTCTGACTCCACAGGCCGCTTGCCAAACTTCCGCAAGGCCGTATGATATTGGCACCATGTTCACAAAAGCGAGTCGAGCATTGATTCATGTTCTGAGCACATGTGTTTTAGCATCATGTTCATCGCCGGGCGGTAACGCCCCGCCTTTGGCCGAGCCTCCAACTGTTGCCAACGAAGTGGAAGAATCGAACGTGAGCACGTATCGAGAGGGGTTTGATGTCGATTCTTTCGTGTCGACTCTCCCGGAGGTCAAGACCTATTGGAGTACATCGAGCCTGAGCGAGGGGGTAGACAGTGGGTTCTTGCGAGGTGTCGATATCGATAGCGCGTATTTGTATTTGCATCCCGCCCCACAAGACCTCGTGTATGACAATCCGAAAGCGGAGGACGCATGTACCGGTCGATACCAGTTGACGGATGAGCTCACCTTGGTCGGCACGATGGGAACCTCTATCAAGCGTAGAGCGCTCACCTCAGGCGAGCGAAGCCTGTTTCTGAAGTTGGTCAACGAGCCTGATGATTGTGAGAGAACGATGGCTGCTTGCTTTGATCCAAGGCATACCGTGGTTTTTCACGGTCGCTCAGGCTCGGTCGTGGGTTGGGTGCAGATCTGCTTTGGTTGTCGAACAACGAGATACGCATGCCCTGAGGCATCGCAAGTGTGCTCCTGGGGGATTTGCGACGATGATTGGAAGCTCTTGGCAGGGTTGCTCAGGGCCTGACGGACCGACTCGAAGGGTTCAAGGAAGGTCGCTACGGGTCACAACCCAACTCGACATCGGATCCCAGAAGCTCGTCTGGGATGCGACCATTTGGTCCATCAAAGAATCACGGAAGTCTAAGTCGCTCGGGATCCTGGCGGTTGTCCCAGAGTGAGGCAACGATGACGATGTTTCCGCTCACTGTATAGAACAGGAGGTAGTCGCCAACCACCTTCACCCGGACGTCGTTAAAAGTCGATGGCCTTCCGATGAGAGGATTGCGAGCGATAATGCGCAACGCCGCCCGGAAACGGAGGTCAAGTTTTTGACTGTATGTGACGGAGCCGTTCCGCTTCAGCCAGTATTTCAGGATCGACTTACGCTGTGCTTGAGCGTGTGCGGACCAGACTACTTTGAAAGCCATGCGTCGATGGCCTTGTCCGCGGCGGCGGCCGGAATAACCTTGCCAGCCTTCGCATCCTTCAAGCCCTTCGCTACAGAGCTGCGTTGATCAGCGCTCAGTTTGAACGGCTCCAGATCATCCGTGTCGGTGCCCATCAAGCGATAGACCTCCATCAACAACTCGGGACGACGGGAACGCTGGATCTTCGCGATGAGGCGCTTGCGCAGTTCAGTTGTGGACATGGTTGGCTTTGTTGCCGAAAGATAGGATCGCAATTCAACCTTCACGGCGCTAGCGAGATCATCGTTCCCATGAAGTTCTTCTTGGACATATCGGCGCCTATTGTTTCTTCCGCTCCCCGTGCACAGATGCTTCCGATGCGTTGCTCCGCAAGAGCCATTGCGCTGCCTTGGCGGGGTCATCGAAGAAGGCAACGCTAAGCGGACCCGACGGAATGGTGTTCACCATGTTGTCCACCGCGATAAGGTTCAACCCATCGCTACTGCTAACGATGCCGATGCGCTTCAGTCCCACTTCCACCAACTTGGGAATGATCTCCCGTTCGCTCCATGCTCGATCGTCATAGAGGATCGGTCCCATCCTGCGCGCATCGCTCAGGAAGTACTTCAGTCCGAATTCCTGCACGGCTTTCAGTACCGCGCTGGAAGGCGCGCGATACGCGTCGCCAGCGGCATTCCCTTTCCAGATGAGGTTGACCAACCCTACTTGTTCGTCCACTTCAACCGTTGCCTGTTCGCTTTCGAACGTGATATGCGCCCCCATGAAGGTTGGTATTTTGATGCTGAAAGGTAGCTGAATGTGGTGGCCGCAGTGCAAGGCACGACCATCGGAACCCTGTGCTGCGGACCTCACAGCCCCAACTCCACGATCGGGTCCCAGAACTTCTCGTTGAAGTCGATCACTTGGTCCTTCCGGACTTTCACACCCTCCTTCTTCAGTAGATCGGCCATGCGCGTTGGCGTGGCAAAGTGATGCTTGCCGGTGAGCAGCCCTGCACTGTTCACCACGCGGTGGGCCGGTACTTCGGGTTTCGTGACGTGCGCGTTGTTCATGCAGTAGCCCACGATCCGCGCTGACCGCGCCGCGCCGAGATACTTGGCGATCGCACCATAGCTCGTCACGCGCCCTTTCGGCACTTGGCGCACCACATCCATCACATCCTGAAAGAAGTCGCGCTCTTGTACCGCGCCGTCGCGGATCTGCTTTTTGGCCATGGGATGAAAGTGGGATGTGAAGATGTGGTGGATATGGAGATGTGTGGATGCGGGACGGGGCTGCAATTGCGTGGGCCACCCGTTCATCTTCTGATTTCCACATCTCCGGCTCGGGTTGTTAGGATCTCCCACGATCTCCCACAGTCATTTCATGAGCAAATCCGCGCCTGATTTGGGCATTCCACAACTTCCGTGCATCTTCGCCGTTGAAGATTTATCAACAAAAGCACAGAACGAGGGGAGATCGTGGGAATAAGTGGGTAACCGACCCTACTTTCGCGACCATTCCTGCCGTGCATGCGCCATGCTGAACCTGTTGGGCGAGTACCCAAGTACCCTGGATGCCAAGAGCCGCGTGCTCTTGCCTGCCGCGCTGAAGAAGCAGCTCGGTGGGGAGGCGGCCAAGGGCTTCGTGGTGAACCGCGACGTGTTCAGCCAGTGCCTTGTGCTATACCCGATGGCCGAGTGGGAGAGGACCAGCGCCGATGTGCGCCGCCTCAACCGCTTCGACCCGGACAACGTGGAGTTCATCCGACGCTTCCTCAATGGGGCCACGCCGGTGGAACTCGACGCCAACGGACGGCTGCTCATTCCCAAACCACTGATGGATCATGCCCGCATGGGCAAGGACATCGTGTTCACGGGCATGGGCGACCGTATCGAGGTATGGAGCGAGGAGCTGCACAAGCGTGCGCTCGGCGGGAAAGTGGACTACAAGTCGTTGGCGGCGAAAGTCATGGGTGGTAACCCGAAAGCCAATGGCTCATGAGTATCACGACCCCGTTCTTTTACAAGCCTGTATCGAAGGACTGAACATCAGCCCCGATGGCGTCTATGTGGACGTCACGTTCGGTGGCGGTGGCCATAGCAAGGCGATCCTTCAACGCTTGGGTCCGAAGGGCCGGTTGATCACGTTCGATCGCGATGCCGATGCCTGGAAGAACGCGTTGGACGACCCGCGCTTCACACTGGTGCGATCGGATTTCAGGTGGATCAAGAACCACCTGCGCTTCCACGAAGCACTGCCCATTGACGGCCTGTTGGCCGACCTGGGTGTGAGCAGCCACCAGTTCGATGAAGCCGATCGCGGTTTCAGTTTCCGCAACGATGGTCCGCTGGATATGCGGATGGACCGCCGCGCGAAACGCACCGCAGCGCAGTTGCTGGCCAGCGTTGACGAAGCCGAACTCGCACGCATACTGCGCACCTACGGGGAAGTGGACGATGCCAAGCGCGTTGCGAACAAGGTCATCGCCGAGCAGCGCGCAGGTGCACTGCGCAGCACGCACGAGCTGGCGCAAGTGCTGCAACCCTTCACACGCGGCCACGGCAAAGACAAGTTGCTGCCGCAAGTGTTCCAAGCGTTGCGCATCGCGGTGAACGATGAGTTGGGATCGCTGGAGAAACTGCTCGAGCATGCCGCTGCGATCATCAAGCCGGGAGGAGTGCTCGCCATCATCAGCTATCACTCGCTCGAGGACCGCATGGTGAAGAACTGGATGCGGAGCGGAAGCGTGGATGGTACGCAGGACAAGGATGTGTTCGGCAACATGAAGCGACCCTTCAGCCCTTCGACAGGTAAAGCAACTGCTCCCACTGAGGAAGAGATCAACAGGAACCCCCGGGCCCGTAGCGCCCGCTTGAGAACAGCGACGAGAACGTGAACACACTGCGCGAGAAGAAAGGCGAAGAGCCAGTGGAGAAGAAGGCGCCCAAGGCGAAAGCCAAGGTGCCCACCTTCTTCATCGGCATCCTCAACGGCTCTTTCCTCACGAAGGAGCACGTGCTCGGCAACATGTCCTTCATTCTCTGGTGCGCGGGATTGATGCTCACCTACATCGCCTACGGGTACTACACCGAGCGCACGGTGCGCGATCTCCAGACCATCGATGCGGAGGTGAAGGAGTTGAAGAGCGAGTACCACAGCGAGCGTTGGGCACTTGAACTGGAGGAACAGCAAAGCAATCTGGCTGCGGAAGTCCAGCCACTGGGCTTGGTGGAAAGCACGGTGCGGCCGCAGCAATTGGAAGTGGACGAAGACCTGTTGGAGACGCCGGAAAAGAACTGATGAGCACCGACAACAAAGCCTTGAAGTTGCGCATGTGGGCCGTGTATGCGGTGCTCGTGCTCTTCGCGTTGGGCATTGTCTGGCGCTTGTTCACCATACAAGTAGTTGAAGGCGAGCAATGGCGCGCGCGCGCCGAAGTGGTGACCACCAAGTACCGCACGGTGACCCCCGATCGGGGCAACATCTACAGCGCGAACGGAACGCTACTGGCCACCACACTGCCCATGTACGATCTGCACATGGACATGAAGGCTGAAGGCCTGACGGACGAACTGTTCAGCAGCAAGCTGGATTCCGTGTGCATGGCACTGGCGAACTTCTTCCAAGATCAGAGCGCGCAGGACTATCGACACGAGCTGATCGACGCGCGCCAGCGCGGCAAGCGTTACCACGAGCTGAAGCGGAACGTAACGTTCCGACAGCAGAAGGAAGTAAGGACGTTCCCACTGTTCCGCATGGGAAGGAACAAAAGCGGGTTCATCGCCACCAAGCGGATGGAGCGCAAGTACCGTGTGAACGGTGCGGCCAAACGCACGATCGGCGGTCGGCTCAACGATTCGACCTGGTTCGGATTGGAAGGTGGTTTCAACAATTGGCTGCGTGGCGTGGAGGGCAAACGGCTCGAACGTCGACTGACCGGTGATGTATGGATGCCGGTGGATGACGGCGACGGCACGGACCCATTGCCCGGCAGCGATGTGTACACAACCTTGGACATGAATCTGCAGGACGTGGCCGACGCCGCGCTGCGCAAGCAGATCATCGCCACGCGTGCGCACCATGGTTGTGTGGTGGTGATGGAAACCGCAACGGGTCGCATCCGTGCGATCAGCAATCTGACACTTTCAGCAGACAGCACTTGCGCCGAAACCGAGCGCAACTGGGCCGTGTGGGAGGCCGTGGACCCCGGCAGCACCATCAAGCTCGCAAGTCTCATCGTGGCCATGGAAGATGGCCTGCTTGATCTGGATGACACGGTTCACACCCATCACGGCGTGCGCTCGTGGTATGGTAGGAAGATGTACGATAGTCACCCGAACTATGATGTACTGACGATCCGTCGCGCGTTCGAGTTGAGCAGCAACGTCGGTATCGCGGGTGCCATTTGGCGCCGCTACAAGAACGATCCGCAGAAGTTCGTCGATGGCCTGAAGCGCTTGCGCCTCGATCAACCTGTCGGGGTCGCGATGCCAGGTGAAGGCATGCCGAAGATCCTCGACCCGAAGTCGAAGGAGTGGAACGGCTTGACACTTCCATGGATGGCACACGGCTATTCGCTCAACATCACGCCGTTGCAGATGCTCACGTTCTACAACGCGGTGGCGAACAAAGGCCGCATGATGCAACCGCTGTTCGTTGAGCGCGTGGAGCGTAACGGGAAAGTGCAGAAGGAGTACGACCCCGTTGTGCTGAACGAAAGGATCTGCAGTGATGCCACGCTTGCGCATGCACACAGCTTGTTGGAAGGTGTCGTGGATACGGGTACCGCAACCAATTTGAAGTCGAGCTACCTGCGCATCGCCGGCAAGACCGGTACCGCGCAGATCAACGATGCGGAAGTCGGCTATAAGGGTGGCAAGGTGAAGACCCACCGTGCATCGTTCATCGGATACTTCCCTGCGGAAGCGCCGATCTACACCTGCCTTGTAATGGTGAGCGCCCCCCGGAGCGGGATCTACACCGGCAACTGGGTGGCGGGTCCCATTTTCCGCAGCATCGCCGACAAGGTTTACGCCAACCGCCTCGAGTTGGAGCACGTTGCGCCAGCGCAACAATTGGCACAGATCCAACCGCGTGCACCCATCACCATGGGTGGACACAGTGGCGATCTGCACGCCGTTTTGGAAGGCCTTGGTATTGCGCATAGCATGCCCGGCGAAAGCGAATGGGTACGGACGGAGGCTGGTGACAGCTCGATAGCGGTGATGGCGCAGACCGTGCCGCAGCGCAACCTGGGGTTGGTGCCCAACGTGTTGGGGATGGGCTTGCGGGATGCTCTGTTCATTCTTGAGAATCAAGGTCTGCGTGTGCACGTAGTGGGCACCGGAATGGTAAGCCAGCAGTCATTGAAAGCAAATACCCGCTTCACGCGTGGCAACTCCATCACCATCAAACTGACGTGATGAAGTTGCTAAAGGAGATACTCTACCGCACACGGATCGAGCAAGTCGTCGGCAGCACCAACGCCGCGATCGAATACATCACGTTCGATAGCCGCGCTGTGAAGCCGCTCACGCTGTTCGTTGCTGTGAAAGGCACCAAGAGCGATGGACACGCGTTCATCGCCACGGCCGTTGCCAACGGTGCGACGGCGATCGTTTGTGAAACGCTCCCCGAGCAATTGGCCGATGATGTGACCTACGTGCGCGTCGCCGACAGCCAGCACGCGCTGGCCATCATGGCCACCAACTTCTTCGATCACCCGAGCGGCAAGTTGAAGTTGGTGGGGATCACCGGCACCAATGGCAAGACGAGCACCGCCATGATGCTCTATCGCTTGTACCGCTCGCTCGGCTTCAAGTGCGGTTTGCTCAGCACGGTGGAGATCCGTGTGGGCAACAAGTTGATCGCCAGCACACACACCACACCCGATGCGGTGCGCATCAACGAGCTCCTCGCAGAGATGGTGGCGGAGCGCTGCACGCATTGTTTCATGGAAGTGAGCAGCCATAGTGTGGTGCAGGAACGCATTACCGGCTTGCAATTCGTCGTTGGCGTGTTCAGCAATATCACGCACGACCACCTCGACTACCACGGAACGTTCGCGGAGTACATCAAGGCGAAGAAGCGGTTCTTCGATCAGTTGCCCGAAGAAGCCATCGCGCTGGTGAATGCCGATGATGCGAACAGTGCGGTGATGGTGCAGAACACCAAGGCCCGCAAGCGCAGCTACGCGGTGCAGAGCATGGCGGATCACAAGGCACGCATCATCGAGAACCAGCTGATCGGCCTGCATCTGAATATCGATGGCCACGATGTCTACACGCGACTGGTCGGGGCTTTTAATGCGAGCAACCTGCTGGCGGTCTACTGTGTGGCCGCGGCACTGGGCGAGAACCCCTTGCAGATCCTCACTGCCCTCAGCGATCTGGAACCGCCGCGCGGCCGGTTCCAGATCGTGCGCGGCGCCAGCGGTGTTATGGGTATCGTGGATTACGCCCACACTCCCGATGCGCTGAAGAACGTCCTCACTACCATCCGCGATGTGTGTACGGGTGATGAGAGGGTGTACACTGTGATCGGTTGCGGTGGTGATCGGGATCGCACCAAGCGGCCCATCATGGCGCGCATCGCAGCGGAGTACAGCCACGTTGCTGTGCTCACCAGCGACAATCCACGGAGCGAGGAGCCGAATACGATCATCGAGGAGATGAAAGCAGGGCTCTCAGCGGCCGACCGCACCCGCTGCTTCAGTGTTGTCGATCGTAGAGAAGCGATCGCCATGGCCTGCAATCTGGCCAAGCCCGGCGATGTGGTGCTATTGGCGGGGAAGGGTCATGAGACCTATCAGGAGATCGCCGGTGTAAAACACGATTTCGATGATGTGGCGGTGCTGAAGGAAACGCTTGAACTCCTGCACAAGTAATGCTGTACTACCTGTTCCAGTGGCTCGATCCGTACGGCAACATTCCCGGCAGCGGGCTGTTCAACTACATCAGCTTCCGCGCGGCGCTGGCGGTGATCACGTCGTTGATCATCAGCTTCTGGTTCGGTAAAGGCATCATCAAGTTGTTGCGCCGGAAGCAAGTTGGTGAGACGGTGCGCGAACTCGGATTGGAAGGACAGAATGCCAAACAAGGCACGCCGACGATGGGAGGTCTCATCATCCTGGCAGCTATCCTCATTCCCACGCTGCTCTTCGCGCGCATCACCAACATCTATATCGTGCTGATGCTGATCACCACCGTGTGGCTCGGTGCGATCGGTTTCATCGATGACTACATCAAGGTCTTCAAGAAGGACAAGCGTGGTCTCGCTGGCAAGTTCAAGGTGATCGGGCAGATCGGCATCGGGCTCATCGTTGGCATCACGGTGTACACACACCCTGTGATCCGTACGCGCGTAGAGGTGACGCCGGATGTGGCACAGCGCGTGGGAACGGGGACCGTGCGCACATGGCAGGATGATCAGGGCGCCACGCACTACATGCTCGATCGGAAGATGCCCAACACCACGATACCGTTCGTGAAGGGCAACGAGTTCAACTACAGTAGCGTGATGGTGGCGCTCGGCCTCGACCGGTCGTACACCTGGATCCTATACATCCTTGTGGTCATCTTCATCATAACGGCCGTCAGCAACGGTGCCAACATCACCGATGGACTTGATGGATTGGCCACGGGTGTTAGCGCGGTGCAGGTGCTCACCCTCGGTCTGCTCGCCTATGTGAGCGGTAACGTGATCTTCAGTGAGTACCTCGACATCATGTACATCCCCGACAGTGGGGAGTTGGCCGTGTATATCGGCGCGATGCTCGGTGCATGCATCGGTTTCCTGTGGTACAACGCTTACCCTGCGCAGGTCTTCATGGGCGATACCGGCAGCCTCGCGCTGGGCGGCATCATCGCCACGCTCGCCATCCTGGTCCGCAAGGAACTGCTGATCCCCATTCTCTGCGGTGTGTTCCTGGTCGAGAACCTGAGTGTGATGCTTCAGGTGTCCTACTTCAAATACACGAAACGGAAGTACGGGGAAGGTCGCCGCATTCTGAAGATGTCGCCGCTGCACCATCACTATCAGAAGCTCCGCATCCACCAAAGCAAGATCGTTTCGCGCGTCTGGATCGTGGGCGTAGCGCTCGCTGTTCTCACCATCGTAACGCTCAAAGTGCGATGAAGCGGTTGTCGATCATCGGTGCACAGGAGAGCGGCGTGGGCGCGGCCGTGCTGGCGAGTAAGCTGGGCATGGACGTGTTCGTGAGCGACGCGGGCAAGATCAAGGATGCGTACCGCGATCAGCTCAGGGCGCTCGGTATTGCTTACGAAGAAGGTGGCCACACAAAAGACCGCGTCCTCGGTGCCGATGAGATCGTGAAAAGCCCCGGCGTGCCCGATACCGCACCGCTCGTTATGGAAGCGGTGTCGAACGGCACGAGTGTGATCAGCGAGATCGAGTTCGCCGCGCGCCATACCACCGCGCGCATCATCGGTATTACCGGTAGCAACGGCAAAACGACCACAACGCTCTTGACCGGTCATATCCTGCGCAAGGCGGGTCTCGATGTAGCGGTAGGGGGCAACGTCGGCACCTCGTTCGCTGGACTTGTCGCGCAACGCGACTACCCGCTGTACGTGCTCGAGCTGAGCAGTTTCCAACTGGACGGCATCAAGGCGTTCCGGCCCGATATCGCCATCCTGCTCAACATCACCCCCGACCATCTGGACCGCTACGGATACAAGCTGGAGAACTACGCTGCCAGCAAGTTCCGGATCGGGATGAACCAGACCGCGCAGGATCATTTCATCCACTGTGCCGATGATCCCGAGACGATCAAGGGCTTGGCGCTGCACCCCGTGCGCGCCCGCAAGTGGCCCTTCTCCATCAAGCATTCCGTGCCGCAAGGCGGCTTCCTCGATAACGATCAACTCACCGTAACCGCAGACCAAACCACATTCCACATGCCTATACACAAACTCGCGCTGCAAGGGAAGCACAACGTGTACAATTCACTTGCTGCAACAATCGCAGCGCGCGTGCTCGACATCCGCAGCGAAGTGCTGCGTGAGAGCCTCAGCGATTTCCAGAACGTGGAGCACCGACTGGAGCGCGTGGGTACCGTGAACGGCGTTGAGTTCATCAACGATAGCAAAGCCACGAACGTGAACAGCGTGTGGTATGCGCTCGAGTGCATGGACAAACCCGTGGTGTGGATCGTGGGTGGCCAGGACAAGGGCAACAACTACGGCGAGATCAAGGATCTGGTGAAGCAGAAGGTGAAAGCCATCGTGTGCATGGGTCTCGACAACAGCAAGATCCACAAGGCGTTCAAGGACCTCGGTATCCCTATGGTGGACACGGCCAGTGCCGAGCAAGCGGTGATGCACGGCTACGATCAAGCAGCTCCCGGTGACGTTGTCCTCCTGAGCCCTGCCTGCGCATCGTTCGATCTGTTCGTCAACTACGAAGAGCGTGGCCGTCGTTTCAAGAACGCCGTGAAATCCCTCTAGCCATGAAGGAACGCAAGACTCTCCGCAATATCGTTGAGGCTTCGCCTCGCGCCGGAATGAGCATTGCGCAACGCTTGGTGCTTGCCCGCCAGCAGGCCCTCGCCGATGCGGCCACGGGTCCGCATCGCATGGAGTATGTGGGGACGATCAAGGGGGTCGAATACATCAACGACAGTCGCAGTACCTACTTCGATTCAACCCTCCGCTCAATTGCTGAAGTCGGCAAGCGTACGATCTGGATCGTGGGCGCCAACGGTACGGAAGCATCGCATGAGGTGCTGGCCGATCTGCTCAAGGAACATGTCGGCGCCATCGTCTTTTTCGGTCCCGACGCGGAAGTCGTGACGGATTCGTTGCCGGAGAACATCGACCAAGTTTTCCATGCGCAGGAGTTGAGGACCGCGGTTTTCCTGGCGCGCGAACTGGCGACAAGCGGTGATGCGGTGCTGTTCAGTCCGGCATGCCCCAGTGGTAACGGTTTCGCCAACTATGAAGAGCGTGGGTACGAGTTCAAACGCGCGTTCAATGATCTGTGATATGAGTTGGACCGATCCCCGGAACAGCCAGCCAAAAGCCCTCACGTGAAAACCTTCATCAGCCAACTGCGCGGTGACCGCACCATCTGGATGGTAGCCCTGTTCCTGGGGATCATCAGCCTGCTAGCGGTGTATAGCAGCATTGCAAGTTTGGCGGCCAAGAACGGTGGCGGTTCGTTGCATTACCTGTTCAAGCATGGTGTGTCGTTGGTGGCTGGTGGTGTGATCATGTACTACGCCAGCCAGTTGCGACACACCATGTACTCACGGTTGAGCATGTTGGTGTTTTGGCCGGTGGTCGCGCTACTTGGTGTCACGCTCATTTTCGGCAGCAACATCAACGACGCGAGCCGCTGGGTGGAGATCCCCGGCATCGGTATCAGTTTCCAAACGAGCGATCTGGCCAAGGTGGTCTTGATCGTCTATCTGGCGCGGATGCTGAGCAAACACGCGGATGAACTGCAGACGTTCCGTGGCGTACTACTGCGCTTGATGATACCTATCGGTGCGGTGTGCGGATTGATCCTGCCCGCCAACTTCAGCACTGCGGCCTTGACTTTCCTGGTCTGTATAGTGCTGATGTTCCTTGGCAGGGTGCCCATGAAATGGATCGGTTCAATGGTGGGTTTGGCCATCGGTGCCTTTGTCTTGCTGGTAGGAGCGAATGAGGCCCTCGACCTGGGAGTGCTGCCACGCGTAGAGACTTGGCAGGCCCGCGTGGAGAATTTCGGCGATGCCGAGAGCGAAGGCAATTATCAAGTGGAGCATGCGGCGATCGCGATCGCGAACGGGGGCATGCTGCCCTACAATGGCCCAGGTGGTGGTGAAAGCCGCAACCATATGCCGCATCCGTACAGCGATATGATCTATGCCTTCATCATTGAAGAGTATGGCAGCATTCTCGGTGGCATCGGATTGTTGTTGTTGTA
>CADECG010000001.1:68969-92353 GCA_902825795.1 uncultured Bacteroidota bacterium | reverse complement strand
CCGACATGGAGAAGAACAAGGGCGTGCGCTCGGTATGGCTGAAGAACTTGTCCGTGCCCAGCGAGCCCGAGGTGCGCCTGCCGATCAGCGATGGCGGCGTGGCCGATGCGCGGTTCGGGCCCGATGGCAAGGCCATCTACTTCCTCAGCGCACGCGAAGGCGGGATCATGCAATTGTGGAAGACCGATCACGATGGCCGCGTGGCCGAGCAGGTAACACGGCTGCCCTTGGATGTGGGTTCATATCGCATTACGCCCGATGGAAAAGGCGCGGTGGTTTCGCTCGCCGTGTTCCCGGAATGCAAGGGCGATGAGATCGCCTGCACCGTGAAGCGCAACACCGAACGCGCTGCCGACAAGTCGAGCGGAACGATGTACACCAAAGTGTTCGTGCGCCACTGGGACACCTGGGCCGATGGCACGCGCAACCACTTGTTCCACGTGTTGTTCGATGGCACCACGCAACCGGTTGCGCTCACCGATGGCTACGATGGCGATGTGCCGTCGAAACCGTTCGGCGGTGCCGAGGACTTCAGCATTTCACCGGATGGCAAGTCGGTCTATTTCGCCGGTCGCGAAGCCGGCACCACCGAACCGTGGAGCACCAACTTCGATGTGTACAGTGTGCCCGTCACAGGCGGTGCGGCTACCAATTTCACAGCGGCGAACAAGGCCTGGGATGCGGCCCCACGGTTATCGCCTGACGGGAAGACGCTCGCGTACAAAGCGATGAAGCGTCCCGGCTTTGAGGCCGATCGGTTCGAGATGCAATTGCGCGATATGGCCACCGGCAAGGTGGCACCGCTCGCCGCCAATTGGGACCGCAGTGTGGACGACTTTGCATGGAGCAACGATGGTAAGAGCATCTACGCCGTTGCAGCCGATGTCGGCCGCACGCGCTTGTTCCGGATCGACGTGAAGTCGGGGAAGGTGACACCGCTTTCCAAGGACGGCCACATGGATGCGTTCGTTGAAACCCCGAAGGGTTTTGTCTTTCTGAAGAGCGGGCTCACCAGCCCATCGCAGCTCTTCGCCGCAAAGCCGAAAGCAACCCTGATCGACGACGGCGCGACCAACCTGACGGCCGTTAACGCAAGCTTGAAGAACAAGGAGTTCGGCGCATACGAACAGTTCAACTTCAAGGGCTGGAACGATGAGACCGTACACGGCTTCGTGATCAAACCAGTGGGCTATGTGGAAGGGAGGAAGTACCCCGTCGCCTTCATCATCCACGGCGGCCCGCAAGGCAGCTTCGGCGACATGTGGACCTTCCGCTGGAATGCGGAGACCTATGCCGGCGCGGGCTACGCGGTGGTGATGATCGACTTCCACGGCAGCACCGGTTACGGGCAGGCGTTCTGCGATGCCATCAGCACGCATTGGGGCGACCGTCCGTTGGAGGATCTGCAGAAGGGTTGGGCCCACGCGTTGAAGACCTATCCGTTCCTCGATGGTGATCGCGCTGCAGCGCTCGGTGCGTCATACGGCGGCTTCATGGTGAATTGGATCGCCAGCCAATGGAAGGCGCCGTGGAAGTGCTTGGTGTCGCATGACGGTGTCTTCGATGCACGCGGCATGGGCTACACCACGGAAGAGATGTGGTTCGATGAATGGGAGCAGGGCGCATCGCCCTACACCGAGCCCGGGAAGTACGACACCTTCAATCCCGCGCTCCATGCGAAGGACTGGAGCGTGCCCATGCTCGTCATCCATTCCGATCTGGATTACCGCATCCCGGTGGAACAAGGCATCGCTGCGTTCACGGCGTTACAGGCGATGAACGTGCCCTCGCAGCTCCTGCGGTTCCCCGATGAGAACCACTGGGTGCTGAAACCGCAGAACTCGCGGATGTGGCACAAGACGGTGTTCGACTGGCTCGATGGTCGCATCGGGGCGGGGGCGAAGCGCTGAGGCGGTGTACTTCTATTTTTCGCTGCTGAACATGGGACCTCGGGCGATCAAATGGCAAAGGATGACAGCGAGCATCTGTTCGTGCGCGCTTGTGTCCGCATCGTTGTTCGCTCAGGCGGACCCGGACACGTCCAAGTATCGCATGTACAGGGGTCACATTGCCGACCAGACATTCTTCATTTCGATACGGGCGGACGATGCCGAAGCGTACTTGAAGCGCTCCTACTACCGTGAGAAGATCGGCGACCACCAAGGCGCGGTGGATGACCTAGGCAAAGTGATCGAGCTTCACCCGACTGATCATCAAGCCCACAACAGCAGGGCCTTTTCCCGCGAGCGGATGGGTGACCGCCAGGGCGCCATCGTTGACTACACCATCGCCATCGGTTTGGCCCCGGCGTTCAAGGACGCCTATTACGGCCGTGCGATGGACCTGTACCAGCTGGGCAACTACGATGCTGCGCTCGCCGATCTTACCGCATTCATACGGTTGGACACCACGCGAGCGGAGACCTATTTATGGAAAGGCTACTGCGAGGCCAAGCTTGGAAGGCATGACGCCGCAATTGGGTCGTATGCCGAGGTGATCCGCATGGAACCACGGAACGCCAAGGCATACAACAACCGGGGGATGTCGTTGTTCTTCCTGAAGCGCTACGAGGAGGCGCTCGGGGACATGAACATTGCCATTGCGCTCGACGAGCACTACGCACAAGCGTTCAACAAGCGGGGACAGGTGAAGTATGTCATGAACGACGTTTCAGGGGCAATGCTCGATTACAACAAGTCGATCGGTCTGGACTCGACCAACGCCGCCGCATACTGCAACAGAGGCGTTGCGAGAATGGAGTTGAAGGATCACCACGGCGCGATCGAAGACTTCAGCCGATCGATCGAACTCGACAACAGCCAGGCGGAGACGTACTATAACCGCGGTGTCGCTTATGAGGCGATCGGAGATGCCACCAAAGCCGAACGCGATCTCAAACTATCGGCGTCGCTGAAGCGCACGGGGAACTAGTTCGTTCGAGGAGACCGACCCGCGATCAACGCCCGGCTGCAGCCACCATCGCCGCCGTGACTTTCGGCGCGTTGCCGATGAAGATCTCCTTGTCCAACACCATGACCGGTCGCTTCAGGAAGGTGTATTCCTGCAGGATGTACTTGCGGAAGTCCTTCTCGGTAAGCGTCATCTTGCCAAGCCCGAGCGCGCGGTACTTCAACGCGATGCGGCTGAAGAGCGCCTCGTAGCTGCCCGCGAGTTTCTTCATGTCATCGAGTTCCTTGGGCGTGATCGGATCGCCTTTGATCTCGCGCAACGTGAAGCTCTTGAGGTTCGGGATCTGCTTCAGGATGCGCTCGCACGTGGAGCACGTGCCGAGGTAGTAGATGGTGCGGGACATGGATGGCGAAGGTCGGCGATGAAGCGATCGAACACGTAGTTCCGTACACGCATCACCGTGCTGCCTTCACTTTGAGTTCAACGGCCCGCTTCAGCAATGTGTCGATCGTCCGCATGGGGAGGTCTTTTGTCGGATCCAGCAGCAGGATCTTCATCCGTGAACGCTTTTCTTGCAGTAGATCGGGGTGGTCCATCAGCTTGCCGTCCACGAAACCGATGTAGGGTTGCTTACGCTTTTTGTCGTACCAGAGATAACAGCACATCTGGCCGCCGATGGTGAAGAAGGGCATGCTGTACTTCCAAGCTTCCTCGATGCGTTTGTCCATGCCGAGGATGTGCAGTCGTAGGAACTGGAGACAACTGCGCACCGGCTCATCGTGCCCTTCGTAGTACAAGTCGATGGCGCGCAGCATACGGAACGGACGTGAATGTTCTCAGAACTCCGCGCTCTTCGGTGTGCGTGGGAACGGGATCACATCACGGATGTTGCCCATGCCGGTGACGAACAGCACGAAGCGCTCCAGCCCAAGCCCGAAGCCCGCGTGCGGCACCGTGCCGAAGCGGCGCGTGTCGAGGTACCACCACAGTTCTTCTGCGGGCACGTTCATGTCCTTCATGCGCGCTTCCAACACGTCCAATCGCTCTTCGCGCTGACTACCACCGATGATCTCGCCGATGCCGGGGAAGAGCACGTCCATTGCAGCGACGGTCTTGCCTTTCTCGCTGTAGCCGAAATCGCCGGGCGCGTTGGTGCGCATATAGAAGGCCTTGATCTTGGCGGGATAGCCCGTCACTATCACCGGTTTCTTGAAGTGCTTCTCAACGAGGTATCGCTCATGCTCGCTCTGCAGATCGATGCCCCATTCCACCGGGAACTGGAACTGCTTCTTCTGGTAGGGCTTGCTGCGCAACAGGATGTTGATCGCATCATCGTAGGTGATCCGCTCGAAGGGATTATCCAGCACGAACTTCAAGCGATCGATGAGGCCCATTTCGCTGCGCTGCTCTTTGGGCTTTTGCGCTTCCTCTTCCGTCAACCGCGCATCGAGGAATTGCAGATCATCCATGCTGTTCTTCAGCACGCGGGCGATCAAGTGCTTGCACAATCCCTCTGCAAGGTCCATGTCGCCCTTGAGGTCCATGAAGGCGGCCTCGGGCTCGATCATCCAGAACTCGGCGAGGTGGCGCGTGGTGTTGCTGTTCTCCGCACGGAAAGTGGGGCCGAAGGTGTAGACCTTGCCAAGCGACAGCGCTGCGAGTTCGGCTTGCAGTTGGCCGCTCACCGTGAGGCGTGATTCCCTGCCGAAAAAATCCTGCGCGAAATCAACGCTGTCGTTCGCTTCCAACCGCGGTGGGCTGTTCGCATCGAGCGTGGTAACCCGGAACATCTCACCCGCACCCTCCGCATCGCTCGCGGTGATGATCGGCGCGTGGAAGTAGTTGTAGCCGTTCGCGTCGAAGTACTCGTGTATGCCGAAACTCACTTGATGCCGCATGCGGAACACCGCGCTGTACGTATTGGTACGGAAGCGCAGGTGCGCCTGCTCGCGCAGGAATTCGAGTGAGTGTTTCTTGGGCTGGATCGGGTACTTCTCCCCATCGCTGTCGCCGAGCACTTCCACGGAAGTCACCTTCAATTCAACGCGCTGGCCACTGCCTTGGCTGGCGACCAGTTCGCCGGTACACTTCACCGCGGCACTCGTGGTGAAGCGCGCACGCGTTGCCGCATCCACTTTCTCCTGGTCGATCACGCATTGCAGATTGCGGATCGTACTGCCGTCGTTAAGGGCAATGAAGCGGTCGTTGCGGAAGGTGCGCACCCAGCCGGCGACGGCAACGGTGGTTCCGGTAAGCGCATCGTTGTCGAGGGCTGACTTGATCGAAGTGAGTTCCATGGCGTAAGGGCGGCAAAGATGAACAAGCCGGGCAGAGCGTCAGCGTTGCTCGGCTGCAGTCGCTGTGCGCTCCGCCCATGCCTGTCCCAACGCCCCGAGGAAATGCTCCTCACTTTGCGCTCCACTCACCGTGTACTTGTCGGTGAGCAGGAAGAACGGGACACCACGTACCCCGATCTGCTGGGCTTCTTGTTCGTCCCGGCGCACCGCATCCGTGAACAGATCACCGGCGAGCATCTGCTCGACTTCCGCAGTGTTAAGCCCGATCTCCGTTCCCAGCCGCACGAGCGTTGCCGAGTCGGCCAAATGCACGCCTTCGGTGAAGTAGGCCCTGAACAAACGCTCCTCCGCCTCGGCGCCGAGCCCTTTTGTTTTCGCCAACTGGATCAGGCGGTGCGCATGGAAGGAGCTGCCGACGATGGCCTTGTCGAAGTCGTAGTGGAGGCCGAGCGTTGCAGCACGTTCGCGCACACCGCGCGTGCGTTCCATGGCTTGTTCACGCGTCATGCCGTACTTCTCGCTCAGCATGCCATAGGTGTCCTGTTCGGCACGCGCCGGAGCGCTGGGGTCCAGTTCGAAGCTCTTCCAGATCACCTGCACACTATCGCGATGGGGGAAGCGGGCCAGCGCGTTCTCGAATTCGCGTTTGCCGATATAACAGAAGGGGCATACCACATCGCTCCAGACCTCCACGGTGAGGAGTTGGGCTGCGGGGTTCGTTGTGTTCATGGTTGTTGTGCTATCGGCCTTAGCGGGAGCGGGTCCTTGGCCACAAGCCACGAACAGCAGCGCGCTGGAAAGCAGTGTGGTCGCGGAACGCATGCGTCTTCGTCACGACATGTCGGGGAGGTTGTCGGAGCGGCGGCCAAGGTAGGCCAATGTAAACGCAGGAAACATTTTATATCAAAAGTGTTTCCGGTGTGTTTTCGACTCCTATGTTTGCGCCCCCGTTTCCCCCGGACCTCATTCACGGAACAGCAGCAACGGAACAATGGACGAGAAAGGCAAACAGATCCTGGATCAGACGGCGAAAGTCTTCTGGCGGTTCGGCATCAAGAGCCTGACCATGGATGACGTGGCCACGAAACTGGGCATCAGCAAGAAGACGCTTTACCAGTACGTAAGCGACAAGAACGATCTGGTGGACAAGATCCTGAAGCATCTGAGCCAATGCTACAAGTGCGACATCGATCTGGTACGCGCCAAGCAACAGAACGCGATCGACGAGTTGTACGCCATCACTACCACCGTCTCGGGTCAAATGGCGGGCATTCATCCTTCCGTCCACTTCGACCTCGAGAAGTACCACCCCGAAGCGTTCAACAACATGTTGAAAGGGAAACGCCGGGAGATCTTCGAGTGCATGACGGAGAACATGAAGAAGGGCATTAAGGATGGGCTGTACCGCGAGGACCTGAACATCCCGATGATCGCCACCATCTACATCGCCCGCTTCGATATGGTGTTCGATGGTGAACTCTTCCCACCGGACAAATTCAGCATGCAGGACCTGCACTGGGAGATCTTCCGCTACCACGTGCGCGGGATCGCCAGCAAAAAAGGACTCGACTATTTGGAGAAGAAGATGAACAAAGACCGTGTGATCGCATGAGGAGCATCCCCACCCTGCTCGGTATTCTGCTGGTCGTTGCGCTTCGTGCGCAAGGCCCAATGTCCCTGAGCATGCAGCAGGCCATGGATATGGCCGCCACCCAGAGCTACATGACGCGCAACAGTGCCCTGGCCGTTGAGGTCGCGCGGCACCGCAACAAGGAATTCATCGCTATTGGTTTACCACAGGTGAACGCTGAAGTGTCGATGAGCAACTTCATTGACCCGCCCACATCGCTGGTCCCCAACTTCTTCACGCCCGGTGTTGGGCCGGAGTACATCGCCGCGTCGTTCCAAGTGCCATGGCAGTTGAGCGCTGGCGGCACCATCAGCCAATTGATCTTCGACGGGAGTTACCTCGTAGGCCTGCGTGCTGCCAAGGAGCTGAAGCTGCAGAGCGAACAGGAGCACGCCAAGGCGCAAGCCGATGCACGCGCCCAAGCTGCCAAGGCCTATCAAGGTGTGCTCGCGGCGGAAGAAGCCGCGCGCCTGCTGGGGGAAGGCGTGCCACTGCTGGAGAAGAGCCTTCGCGAAGCCACGGCCATGCACCAACAGGGTTTCATGGAGATCACCGATGTGGACCGTCTCACGGTGGAGCTTGCCTCGTTGCAGGATCGCCAACGCAATTTCACGCGGCAGGCTGATGTTGCCCGTGCCATGCTCGCCTTCGCACTGGGACTTCCACAGGGCACCCCGCTCGCGCTCACCGACAAGCTCGAGGCGCTGATCGACAACCCCGAGGAAACGGCGCTGACCGAACAAGCCTTCGACCCCAACACACACATTGAACTTGATGTAGCCAACACCTATGAGCGGTTGCAAGTGCTGAATTGGAAGAATGACAGGAGCAAGTCGTTGCCCTCGTTGGCAGGCTTCTTCAGCCACTCACAAGTATGGAACGGCCCGGAGTTCGATCCCGGTGGTGCGTATCCGTTCTATCCCACTACGCTGTGGGGATTGAAGCTCACAGTGCCCATTTTCAGCAGTGGCATGCGTTATCACAAAGCGCAGCAGACCAAGATCGGCATCGAGCAGGCCAAAGTGAACATCGAAGCCACGGACCACCGCCTGCGCGCCACCACTGATCAACAGCGCAACAACGCGCGTATCGCGTTCGATAGCTACACCATCGAGAAGCGGAACCTGGAGCTTTCCCGCTCGATCCTTGAGCGCACCACGATCAAATTCTCCAGTGGCCTGGCCTCCAGTTTCGAACTGACGCAGGAGCAAAGCCACTATCTCTCCGTGCAACAGATCTACGTGCAGCGTCTTGTTGATCTGCTGATCGCACGCACCGAACTGCGCAAAGCGCTCGACCTGTACTAAGACCCAAGTCACAAGACACAAGCATCGATCTCCCCCCCCCACCGGAGAACAGAAAAACACCGTGATGAAGAATACGCTCGCATACCTCACCATTGCCGCGCTGCTCGCCGCTTGCGGTGCCGCAACCCCTTCCGACGATCTCGGTCGCAAACGCGCCGAACTCGATTCGCTGAAAACCAACTACGCCGCCACCGCGGAGCTCATCAAGGAGGTGGATGCTTGGATCGCCGAGCACGATACCGCGGTGAGGAAATCACTGCCGAACATCACCACGTATACGCTGGTGCCTTCGCGGTTCGAACACTTCGTGCAAGTGCACGGCAATGTGAAAGCGGACAAGAGCGCGGACCTGTATGCCATGGCTGGTGGCCGCGTGCGCCGCATCCTGGTGAACGAGGGCGACCGTGTTCGCAGTGGGCAACTATTGGTGGATCTGGACAATGATGCCATTGATCAGCAGATCGCCGCAGCGGAGTCCGGTGCTGCGCTGGCCAAGGACCTGTTCGAGAAACAGAGCAAGTTGTGGGAGCAGAAGATCGGCAGCGAGGTGCAATACCTCACCGCGAGGAACCAGAAGGAGCAAGCGGAATCCGGCCTTTCCGCGCTGCGTGAACAACGCCGCATGACGCAGGTTACCGCGCCGTTCGATGGGATCGTGGACGAGATCATGGTGAGCCAAGGCGATATGACCGGCGTGCGACCTGTCGCGCGCGTGGTGGATGCGAGCGGCGCCAGTTTGGAGGCCGACGTGCCCGAATCGTACGTGAACAGTGTGAAAGTCGGGGATCCCGTGCGCCTGGAATTCCCCAGCCTTGGCGATACGCTGAGCGCCACACTGAGCAACGTGAGCAAGTACATCGACCCTGCGAACCGCACCTTCCGGGTGAGCGTGCGGATGCCCAGCGGTGCCGAACAAGTACGACCCAACTTGTTGAGCGTAATACATGTGCGCGATCAGGTCATGGATAGCGCACTGGTAGTACCGAGCCGGTTGATCCAAGAGAACGTTGAGGGCAAGAGCTACCTCTTCAAGTTGGAGGAGAAGGACGGCAAGCAGAAGAGCAGCAAGGTGTACGTGCGCCCGATCGCCACCTACAAAGAATTCACGGTGGTCGCCGCCGGCGAGGCCGATGGCCTTATGGGGGGCGAAACGCTCGTGGACGAAGGCGCAAAGAACATCGCCGACGGACAGGAAGTGAAGGTGGTGAAGCTGTAATTGCCGTAGTGGTGAAAATGGAACTCTCATGGATCACAAGAGCATAGAGAACGACGCCTATGGCGAAGGCCAGGGCAAGCAGTTCGCAATAACGAGCTGGGCGGTGAAGAACCGCACCACGGTCATCGTCATCACCGCACTGATCTTCGTCTACGGGATCTACTCCTACATGGCCATGCCAAAGGAGAGCTTCCCCGAAGTGGTGACCCCCGAGATCTACGTGGCCACCGCCTACAACAGCAGTTCGGTGGTCGATATCGAGAAGCTGATCACCAAGCCGCTGGAGAAGGAGATCAACACCATCAGCGGCGTTGACGAGATCAACTCCACATCAGTACCGAATTTCAGTACGATCCAGGTGAAGTTCGATTATGACGTGAGCCCTACCGAGGCGCTGCGAAAGGTGAAGGATGCGGTGGATAAAGCGCAGGGCGATGCAGACTTCCCCAAAGACCTGCCCGCTGAACCGAACATCTTCGAGATGAACTTCAGCGAGATGATCCCGGTGATGAACATCAACCTGAGCGGCGATCACAGCATCGACCAACTGCACCACTATGGCAAGATCCTCGAGGACCGCATCGAAGCCCTTCCACAGATCAATAAGGTCGACATCCGCGGTGTGCCCGAGAAGGAAGTGCAAGTGACCGTTGACGTGCACAAGCTTGAAGCGCTTGAACTCAACTTCGGGGATGTGGCCCAAGCGCTCCAGATGGAGAACCTCACCATGAGCGGTGGCGAAGTGCTCACCGATGGTACCCGCCGAGCGGTGCGCGTGATCGGGGAATTCGCGGATATGGACATGATCCGTGACCTGGTGATCAAGAACGAGAACCAGAAAGAGGTCCGCTTGCGCGATGTTGCTACCGTGGAGTTCGACTACAAGGAAGCCGACAGCTACGCCCGCGAGTATGGCAAGCCCGTGGTGATGCTCGATGTGATCAAGCGCGCAGGGGAGAACCTCATCATCGCCAGCGACAGCATCAATGCCATCGTTGACCGCGCCAAGGGCACGGTGCTGCCTCCTGACCTCACCATCACGGTGACCAATGACCAGAGTGGGCAGACACGCGTGCAGGTGGAGGAGCTTTTCAACCACATCATTTTCGGTGTGATCCTCGTGGTCGGTACGCTGCTTTTCTTCCTGGGCTTACGCAACGCGCTCTTCGTGGGTCTCGCCATCCCGATGAGCATGTTCATCAGCTTCATCTTGTTGAATGCGTTCGGTGTTACGCTCAACATCATGGTGCTCTTCTCGCTGATCCTGGCCCTCGGTCGATTGGTGGATGACGGTATCGTGATCGTCGAGAACATCTACCGCCACATGAGCAACGGCGAACCGGCCATGTCCGCTACCCGCAAAGCCGTGGGCGAAGTGACCATGCCGATCGTTGCGGCCACCACCGCCACGGTGATGGTGTTCATGCCGTTGCTGTTCTGGCCCGGCATGATGGGCCAGTTCATGAAGTGGATGCCGATCACCTTCATGGTGGCGCTCAGCTCATCGCTCTTCGTAGCGTTGGTCGTGAACCCTGCCCTCAGCACACAGTTCATGAAGGTGGAGCGCGAGAAGCCGAACGCCCCCAAAGTGTACCGTTTGGCGGGTATACTGGCCGTTATCGGTACGTTGATCGCGGTGCTGGGTCATTCAGCGCATAGCGGTTTCATCACTGGCCTGGGCAGCGTCACGGTATTCTTCGCTTTCCTCGGCTTGCTCAACTTGTGGGTAGGCGTACCGGGCACGCGTTGGTTCCAAGATGTGTTCCTGCCAAGGCTGGAAGCCCGGTACGAGCGTTTCCTGCGCTATGCGTTGGCGAAGCGCCACCCGCGCACGTTCTTCCTGAGCACATTCGGCCTGCTCTTCCTTGCGGTCATACTGCTGGCGATCATCCCGCCGAAAGTCGAATTCTTCCCGATCAATGAGCCGCGTTACGTGAACGTCTTCATCGAGGCACCGATCGGTACCGATATCGAGAAGACCGACAAGGTGACGCGCATCATGGAGGCGCAGGTGAACAAGATCATCAACCAGCCGCCGTACATCGAGACGAAACAAGTGACGTTGCCCGACGGCAGCACCCGCATCGACACGGTGAACTGGTTCATTAATTCGGTGATCGCCCAAGTGGGCAATGGCACCAGCGATCCCGGCACCGGCGAGGTGAACATGAGCAATACGCCGCACAAGGGTCGGATCCAAATGAGTTTCGTGGATTTCGCCCTACGTCGCGGACATGGCACCACCGAGCTGATGCTGAAGCTCCAGAAGGAGCTGAAGGGTTATCCCGGCGTGATCATCACCGTGGACAAGGACGCTGCGGGACCACCTACCGGAAAGCCGATCAACATCGAGATCAGTGGCGAGGAGATCGAGCCGTTGCTCGTGGAGGCGGAGCGACTGAAGACGTTCATGGAGAGCAAAAACGTGCCCGGTGTTGAAGCGCTCCGCATTGACATCGATCGTGCAAAGCCCGAGATGCCGATCATCATCGACCGCGCGAAAGCACGGCGACTGAACGTGAGCACCTACGCCATCGCCGATGCCATCCGCAGTGCGCTCTTCGGCAAAGAGGTGAGTACGTACCGCATTGAAGGCGACGACGATGACTACAAGATCATGGTGCGCCTGAAGGACGAGCAGCGCTACGACATCGACGCGATCATGGATATGAAGATCACCTTCCGCGACATGCTGAACGGCCAGATCCGCCAAGTACCGATCAGCGCTGTGGCCACCGATGAGCGCACCAGCACCTTCAGCGCCATCAAGCGTACCGACCTGAAGCGCGTGGTAACGGTGAGCAGCAACGTGATCGCAGGGTACAACAGCAACGAGGTGATCGCGCAGATGAAAGACGTGCTCACCGGCTATGACAAGGATGAGCAGTTCACTACGTCCTTCACCGGTCAACAGGAAGAGCAGATGAAAGAGATGAGCTTCCTCGGAAGCGCATTCCTCATCGCGCTCTTCATCGTGTTCCTCATCATCGTGTGGCAGTTCAACAGCATCAGCTATCCGATGGTGATCCTCAGCACAGTGTTGTTCAGCACCATCGGTGTGTTCCTTGGACTGATCGTGTTCCGTATGGATTTCATCATCCTGATGACCATGCTCGGGATCATCTCCCTCATCGGTGTGGTGGTGAACAACGCGATCGTGCTCATGGACTTTGCCAAGCTGCTGTTCGAACGGCAGCGGGAGAAGCTCGGCCTCGCCGAGGATGCGGAGTTGCCCATCGACGCAAGTCGCGAATCATTGATCATCGCCGGCAAAACGCGTCTGCGTCCGGTATTGCTGACGGCAGTTACCGCAGTGCTCGGCCTGTTGCCTTTGGCCATCGGCCTCAACCTCAACTTCGGTACGCTCTTCACCGAGTTCAACCCGCACGTCCACATCGGTGGTGACAACGTGATCTTCTGGGGTCCGCTCAGCTGGGCGGTGATCTACGGCCTCACGTTCGCGACTTTCCTCACGTTGATCATGGTGCCGGTGATGCTGCTCATCATCGCCAAGATCAAGCACCGCCGTGCAGCGAACCGCGCAATACGCGCTGAACGCGAGCTGGCCACGCAAATGGTGGCCGCCAACCTGAAGGCCTGATCCGGCGGGGGTGTTCCTTGTGAACACCCCCGCATGGATACTGACCGCGTGAGTTCGGCGTTGGTGCGGGTACCCTTCGGGTAGGTTCGCACGATGTTGCTCCGCTGGTCATTCGTTGTTCCGTTGTTCGTTCTGAGGCTGGCTGTGCATGGGCAGACAACGGCCGTGCTCACCGGTCGCGTTGTGGATGGTACATCGTTGCTTGGGTTGGCCGGTACGGCCGTGGAAGTCGTGATCAGCGATACGGTGTTCGCCGCGTCCACCGATAGCCTTGGGTATTTCCGTATTGGCGGAACGCCAACGGGGATCTGTTCCGTGCGTGCGTCATTGGTCGGCCACACTGCGGTGCAGGTGAACGATGTTTGGCTGAGATCCGGGAAACCCGAGCATGTGGAGTTGATCATGGAGCGGAGCAGCAGGGAATTGCCTGCGGCCACGGTGAAAGGCGTGGTTGCGTCGACGACGACCCCCGGCGCGCATGAGCTTACGGTGGAAAAGAGCCTGCGCTATCCGGCAACGTTTTTCGATCCGGCCCGACTTGCGAGCAGCTATCCGGGCGTAGCCGCTACGAACGATCAGGCGAACCATTTCAGCGTACGCGGCAACGGGCCGAACAGCAATGCTTGGTTGTTGGAAGGTGTTGAGATCGTTTCGCCGAACCATACTGGAAATGCCGGCACGCCCAGTGATCGGCCAACATTCAGCGGAGGCGGCACGGTGATCCTCAGCGCGCAGATGCTCGGCAATTCGCGGTTGCTCACAGGGTCAATGCCCGTTCAATACGGCAATGCTCTGGGTGGGATCATGGATATGCGCTTGCGCAATGGGGCGAGCGACAGGTCACGGTTCACGGCACAGGCCGGGTTGATCGGTATCGACCTCAGTACCGAAGGCCCCTTTGCAAAAGGCAAGCGGGCGAGCTACTTGGTGAACTATCGGTATTCGACCCTTGGCCTGCTCAGTGCCATGGGGGTCGATCTCGGTGATGAGGTCATCACGTTCCAGGACTTGGCGTTCAACATTTCCACGCCATTGGGCAAGCGTGGAGCGTTGTCCGTTTTCGGGATGGCCGGTGTAAGCAGCAACAACTTCGATGCGCTCACCGATACCGCCGAGTGGGAGTACGACAAGGACGACCGGACGATCGACTACGCTGCGCGTATGGGTGCTGTCGGTATGTCCCTCACCTTGTCGGTAGGCCCGCGCGCGCACTGGCGCACCTCTGCGGCTTGGTCGGAGGGCACCCAAGAGCGGATGGAGTCGATCACCAACACCTCCGGCAACTTCGCAACGATCGATAAGATTTCGCTCCGGCAACGGAAGTTGTCGCTTTTAAGCGTGTTGCGGGGTCAGCTTGTTGGGTCGCGTTCCGCGTTCGGTTATACCGTCGGTATCAATGCCATGGGCCGGACGATCGACCGGACCAGCTTCACTTTCGTTCAGGAAAACTTCGGGGTGTTGCTGCGGCCGTTCGCTGAAGTGCAGTACCACGTGGGCCGACTATCGCTTACTGCCGGGGCGGCATACGCACACTTCTCATTCAACGACGCGCATGCCGTTGAACCACGGGCTTCACTGAAATGGCGAGACAATAATTCCAACGAGATCAGCGTGTCGGTCGGGTCGCGTGCTGAGCTTCCGCAGCAGCAGCTTTACATCACCGACACCGATCAGCAACCGGTTAATCGGAACATCGGTTTCGTATCGTGCAATGATGCGGTGCTCGCCTATTCGCGCCCGATCGGCCCTAGTGCCACCATGTTGCGGGCGGAAGTCTTCTACCAAATATTGCGGGACATCGCCGTGGTTGATATGCGCTTGGTCGATGATGCCGGCATTGGCGCGTTCGCGATGTCGAACGCATGGGATGAGGCGAACTACAACAGTCTGTGGGATGGGGGTACGGCCCGTAATGCCGGGGTTGAACTTTCGCTCAACCGGCGCATGATGAGCAATTGGTTCTACCAAGTGAACGCCACTGTTTTCGACGCGGTGTATTCCGGGGCCGATGGCGTGGAGCGCGACGCGCGTTGGAACAACCAGTACATCGGCAATGTGGTGTTGGGCCGCGAATGGGCGAAGCAGAAGGAAACGTTGAAACGCACGTGGGGCTTCAGTGGCCGCGTCAACGTGTCGGGCGGTCAACGCACTACGCCGATCGATGAAGGGGCTTCGCGCGCAACGCGCAGCACGGTTTACGACATGACGAAGGCGTATACCGATCAGCTCGGCAGCATCTTCCGCCTGGATATGCGCGTGTACCTGAAACGGGAACACCATAACCGCACGGGTATGTGGGCGCTCGATCTCCTGAATGCCACCAACGCCCAGAACGAAGCCTACCGCTACTTCGATCTGCGCAAGGATGAGATTATCACGAAGTACCAGCTCGGCCTTATTCCCAACCTCAGTTATCGTATAGAATTCTGACCGATGAAGAAAGCACTCTACATCCTCCTCGCCCTTGCCTTCGCCCTCTTCGCCTATTGGAACCTGAACGACCCGGACCCCTTGCAATGGGTGTCGGCGTATGTGGGCACTGCAGTGTTGTTCGGCCTCGCTGCTGTCGGACGTGCTGACCGCCGCTTCAGTGGCGGATTGGCCATCGCGTTGGGCATTTGGATGCTCACGATGTCCGGCGGCATGATCGATTGGATGCACGCCGGATTCCCCTCGATCACCGAAGAGATGCAAGCCAATGCCCCGCACATAGAAGTGGTGCGCGAATTCCTGGGGCTGCTCATCGCGGTGGTCGCGCTGATCTGGTTGTGCTTGAGCACACCGAAGGAGGCGCGGATAGTGTAAGGCTGGTCAACGCATGGCTGGTATGTCGACTTCCACCATGCGCACTCTGCTCATCCGTCTCGCTGGTCCCGTTGGAGGGATGCTCGCATTTTTGTTGCTGCACCACTTGGGCAATGTGCCCGCTGCCATGGCCGGCGTGGTGCTGTGGATGGCCGTTTGGTGGATCAGCGAAACGGTGCCGCTCGCCGTCACCTCTCTGCTGCCATTGGTGCTTTTCCCGATGCTGGACATTGCGAGCACAGCGGACACGGCGCTGAACTATGGCAAGGACATCATCTTCCTTTTTCTGGGAGGGTTCCTGTTGGCGTTGGGCATTGAGCGGAGCGGGTTGCACAAGCGTGCAGCGTTATGGATCATTGAGCGTGTAGGCCCGGCCCCGTCCCGCTTGCTCCTGGGCGTTATGCTGGGTACTGCGTTGCTGAGCATGTGGATCAACAGCACCGCCTCCGTACTGGTGATGCTGCCCATTGCACTGGGTTTGGTGGATCGCGCACGCAATGACGCTGACCGTAGGAAATTGGGCATTGCATTGTTGCTGGGCGTGAGTTACGGTGCAACGATCGGCGGCATGGCCACGCCTGTGGGCACGCCGCCCAACTTGGTGTTCATGGAACTGAGCAAACAGCTTTTTCCGGATCGGGCACCGGTCGGCTTTGGGCAGTGGATGACTTTCGGTGTACCGCTGATGTTGATCTATCTCACATTCGCTTGGATGCTATTGCACATGATGTTCACGCGTCGGCTGGCGAACGACACACAGGGCGCGGCGCAAGTGCAACAGGAGCTCAAGGACCTTGGAGAAGTCTCGCGGGATGAGTTGTTCGCTGCACTCTTCTTCATCCTGGCCGCTGTGCTGTGGATCACCGGCGGTCGTGTAGAGTTCAGTGCGGATGTTGTCTTCGAGGGCTGGCGACGGGAAGGGTGGGGGCTCATGGGCGTGAGCGATGCGGCGGTCGCTATTGCTTGTTCGGTGCCCCTGTTCCTGATCCGTAGCAAGCTGCGGCGCCATACCGAGCATGTGGACCCTTCCGGTGAAGAGACCGCAGCGTCATCGCCGACATTCACATCACTCTTACCGTGGCACTTTGCGCAAGAGCGTATTCCTTGGGGTGTGCTGTTGCTGATCGGTGGCGGGCTGGCATTGGCCAGCGGGTTCGAAAGCAGTGGGCTCGCGGGGATCATCGGCAGCGCGTTGGCGGGTTGGAGCACCGGCAACGGGTTCGCGCAGATCGGCGTGATCGCTGTGGTAGTAACGGTCCTCAGTGAACTTGGGAGCAATACGGCTGTTGCGGGATTAGCACTTCCGCTGCTGGCCAGCGCTGCGCCCGCTTGGGGCATGGATGCTTATGCGGCCATGATCCCCGGAACCCTGGCCGCATCGTGCGGCTTCATGCTGCCGATCAGTTCGCCGATGATGGCCATCGTCTTCGGGACAGGTCGCATCCCGGCGGGGGCGATGTTGCGCACGGGCATTTGGATGGATCTGGCAGGTGCACTCTTGCTGGCCCTGTGGTTCGGCTGGTGAGCGGGTCACTCCACCACCACCATGCTCTTCGTGCCCAACGCTCTTCCATCCACCATCAAGCTGTATGTGAATACCCCAGCGTTGCGCTTGTGGACGTAGAGCGCTTCATTCAGTCCTGCCGTTAGTTGCAGTGGCACGCGCGCAACAGCCCGTCCATGGGCATCGTTCACAACAACGTAGGCTTCACGGTGTACCGCGTCCGACGCCACATCCACCAGCATACGGGTTGAATATTGGAACGGGTTCGGCTGGCACGGAAGCAGTTCGAAACCGAATGCCATTTGCTCATCCTGCTCGGCGATACCAACGCCCCAGCAATCCAGGCCGTATGGGAAGCTGTCCATTGTGCCCGGCGGCGTGTCGATGTCGTTGTTCTTGTTGTACTCGCGAGAGAACGGACCCATCATGCCGTTCGCATCGATGGCCGCCGCGCTCACGAAGTACGTTTCGTTCGCGAGCAAACCGGGTATTGCGAAACTGGTCGCGCTGGTGCGGTACACGGCTTCGAACGATTGGTCGGCCGGAACGCTGCGTACTGCTATGCGGTACTCCGCCGCGAAACCGCTATCGACAACGACCCGCAGTCCCGTGGGCTCATCGAGCACGGTGATGTGCGGCACATCCGGGCCGAGCCCAAGCATGGTTGCACCCATGCCGTTGATCAACGCGTTGCGTTGCAAGTAGTTGAAGTCAACAAAGAAACTGTCGAGTACTTGGTCGTTGTCCGTATCGACCCCCAGTACATCATCGCTGGTGTGCTGGTGGTCCGAATAAGCCGTGTCCAAAACGTTCGCATTGCCGTTCTCGTTGGCGCTGGTGAAGCGCAGATTGCGATAGCCGTGTTGCCGGAAGGGGATGTGGTCACCGCCACGCCCGTCGCGGTCCTCTTGATTGAGCACGGAGATGGCCATGGGCACCGCGACTTGAGTTTGCAGCTTCTCCTCATACCACATCTTCATGCTGCGCGCGAAACCGCGATGCACTGCTGTGATGGCCCCGTTACTGAACAACCGCACTTCCAAACTGTCGATGCTACCGGGCACTTCGCAGCTTGGGGGTGATGATGTTTCGCCGCACAGCACGCCACCAACGATGTCGTTGTTCTGCACACCCTTGATCGCGATGCTGTTGTCTTCGCACCATTGCGCCATGGCTTCGGCACCGATGAGGCCGTGCTCTTCCGCAGTGGTGAGCATGAAGACGATGGTTCGCTTGAAGGAGTAGCGGGGCAGCACGCGCGCCAGCTCCAGTACCAACGCGCTGCCGCTGCCGTTGTCTTCCATTCCGGGCGCCGGACATGTCACGTCGCAGTTGTTGGAACAGCGGCTATCGAAGTGTGCTTCAATGATGATGATGCCCTGATCGCTGGTGTCAGTTCCCGGTAGCACCGCCAGCACGTTCTTCCAACCTTGGGCGTCGCCGCATTCGGCCCCTACCTGATCGAATTGCAGGTACGTGGGGATCAGCCGATCCTCGTTCGCGGCGCTGAACTCCTGGAACTTGCTGAACGCCCACCGTCGCGCGGCACCGATGCCAATGGTCGCGCTAACGGTATCGCTGTAACTGTTGCGTGTGCCGAACTGGGCCATGCGTTCCAGATACCCCTTCATGGAATCGGCGCGCAGCAACCAACGCAGTTCGCACAGCACCACTTCATGGTCGTCGATGACGGTTGATGCAGCATAGTCGGCCGGGCTGTATTGTCCCTTCAGCACTTGCTCGGCGACCGGATCCGTGCAAATGATGTTGCTGACGACTTGGGCCTGCAAAGTGCCAGCGCTCAGCAGTAGTAGAATTGGCAGTGCGTGTTTCATGGGTCGGGATCGGATGTGAAATGTAGTCGTGGATGCTTCGATCTCCATGGATGCTGTTCCGCACGGTTCGGATACCAACGAGCGAGGCCCCCTGTTCCCAGGAGGCCTCGCCACTGTTGTTATGGTCCGCGTTATTGGATCATCAGCGTACCACGGGCGACGTACGCTCCAAGCACCATGCGGTACTCGTACAAGCCGAAGCCCAGGCGTTCTTTCTGCAGTTGGATGCTGATGTTCTGACCGACCTCCACATTGGCGTTGAAGGCCTCCGCCACCAAGCGGCCACTGGCATCGTGCACCGTTACAATGGCTTGGCCATGCTCGGGTGCCATGAAGCGCAGGTTGCAGATGTCCATGAACGGGTTCGGTTGTGCCGTCACCATCAGCTTCTCTTCGCCACCGTCCTTGCATGGGCCGTCCTTCACGTAGATGATCTGGGTGAAGCTCGACGCATTGCCGCAATCGTCCACTGCGCTGTACACACGCTCCAGCACCACGTTCCCGAAAATGTCAGTGATCCAGTTGCTGGTCGATGTCACTTCCACTTCGTCGCCGCAGTTGTCGATCGCTGTGCACTTCGCCGGTTCCGGGATCGACGCGCAATCCACCAGGATCTTGGCGTCCAAACCGCAGTCGATGACAGGGGCCACAGTATCAATGACGGTGATCAATTGTGTGGCCAGTGTGCCGTTGCCACACATGTCTTCCGCGTACCAAGTGCGAATGATCGTGTAGCTGCCTTTGCATGCGCCCGGCACGACCTCGTCCTTCACGATCGGTTCGCCGGTCATGAAGCAGCCGTCCTCGGCCCAGACTTCCGTCGGAGCTGTCAGGTCTGCCGTGCAGTCCACGGTCATGTCAGCCGGTACCCCGTAGATCACCGGACCAACGGTATCCACCACGGTGATCATCTGTATGCAGGTTTCCCAGTTGCCTGCTTCATCGCCGATGGTCCACGTGCGTTGGATCACCATTGGGCAGACGCTCAGGAGGGTGTCGGCATACACGAAGTAGTTCACTAGCGGGCAATCCAGGTCCTTCCGCAGGATGGGAGGACCGACCACCAATGCATCCAATGATGTACCGCATGCCACCGTGGTATCGGGTCCGCATGCAATGATCAAGGGCAGCGTGCAGCCACCGCAATCCGCTTGCGTTACGGTTGCATCCGCCGTGTTCATGCATCCGTTCGGACCTGTGACGGTGAGGGTGTAGAACCCGGCCATTGTTACGAATGGATCCTCGTCCTCACTGCTGAATCCGTTCGCGCTGCGCCATGCGAAGCTGGAACCCGCCATTGAGGAGGAGCCATCGAGTTGCAGCGGGTTGCCAAGGCAATCAAGCACCCCACCGATTGCATTGATCTCCGGCGTTTCGATGTCTTGTGTTACGACGGCATCGGCCGCGCTGGTGCAACCGTTACTTCCAGTGACGGTCAACACGTACGTACCCGGTGCCGAAACAACAGGGTTCTGATCCGCACTTGTGAAACCGTTCGGACCGGTCCATGAGAAGGAGCCAATACCGCTGCCCGTGAGGGTAACGCTTTGGTTGATGCACGTGAGCTGGCCACCACTCGCTTGAGCACCTGGCGTCGAGTCGTCCAGGGTGACGAAGGCATTCGCGACACCGGTGCAGCCGTTTGCGCCAGTGACGGTCAACACGTACGTGCCCGGTTCGGATACAACGGGATCCTGGTCGTTGCTCGTGAACCCGTTGGGGCCCGTCCAAGAGAAGCTGCCGTTGCCGTTGCCGGTGAGCATTACGCTCTGGTTGCTGCACGTGAGCACACCACCTGTTGCTTGGGCGCTAGGAACGTCAGCATCCAACGTTACGTCCGCCTGCGCCATGCTGGTGCAGCCGTTCGCACCGGTCACGGTCAGCACGTAGGTGCCAGCTTCCGACACGGTCGGGTTCTGGTCGTTGCTGGTGAAGCCGTTGGGTCCGGTCCACGAGAACGAGCCGTTACCACTGCCGTTGAGTTGAACGCTGGTGATCGAGCAAGTCAACGTACCACCTGTTGCTTGAGCACCTGGGACGTCTGCATCCTGTGTCACATCGGCTTGTGCCATGCTGGTGCAACCGTTCGCGCCAGTTACGGTCAGCACGTAGGTGCCAGCTTCCGACACGGTGGGGTTCTGCTCACCGCTGGTGAAACCGTTGGGTCCGGTCCACGAGAACGTGCCGTTGCCGGTACCGAAGAGTTGAACGTTGGTCGTGGTGCAGGTCAACACGCCGCCGCTTGCTTGCGCACCGGGAGTTGTGTCATCGAGTGTCACGTCAGCTTGCGCCATGCTGGTGCAGCCGTTGGCACCGGTTACGGTCAGCACGTAGGTACCAGCTTCCGACACGGTCGGGTTCTGGTCGTTGCTGGTGAATCCGTTCGGACCTGTCCACGAGAAGGAGCCGTTGCCGCTGCCGAAGAGTTGAACACTCGTAGTGGTACAGGTCAACGTGCCTCCGGTTGCTTGAGCACCCGGGACGTCGGCATCTTGTGTCACATCGGCTTGCGCCATGCTGGTGCAGCCGTTCGCACCGGTCACGGTCAGCACATAGGTGCCAGCTTCAGATGCGACCGGGTTCTGATCACCGCTGGTGAAACCGTTGGGACCTGTCCACGAGAACGTTCCGTTGCCACTACCCAAGAGTTGAACACTCGTCGTGGTGCAGGTCAACACACCGCCGGCTGCTTGTGCACCCGGGACGTCCGCATCCTGTGTCACGTCGGCTTGTGCCATACTGGTGCAGCCGTTCGCGCCAGTCACGGTCAGCACGTATGTGCCAGCTTCCGACACGGTGGGGTTCTGATCACCGCTGGTGAAACCGTTGGGACCTGTCCACGAGAAAGTGCCGTTGCCGGTACCGAAGAGTTGAACGCTGGTCGTTGTGCAGGTCAACACGCCGCCGGTTGCTTGCGCACCGGGAGTTGCGTTGTCGAGCGTTACATCAGCTTGTGCCATGCTAGTGCAGCCGTTCGCACCGGTCACGGTGAGCATGTAGGTGCCAGCCTCCGACACGATCGGGTTCTGGTCGTTGCTGGTGAAGCCGTTGGGACCGGTCCACGAGAACGAGCCGTTGCCATTGCCTAGGAGTTGAACACTGCTCACCGAGCAGGTCAACACACCACCGGTTGCTTGTGCACCGGGAGTTGCGTTGTCGAGCGTTACGTCAGCTTGTGCCATGCTAGTGCAGCCGTTCGCGCCGGTTACGGTCAGCACGTAGGTGCCAGCTTCCGACACGGTCGGGTTCTGATCACCGCTGGTGAATCCGTTGGGACCGGTCCACGAGAACGAGCCGTTACCACTGCCGTTGAGTTGAACGCTGGTGATCGAGCAAGTCAACGTACCACCTGTTGCTTGAGCACCTGGGACGTCTGCATCCTGTGTCACATCGGCTTGTGCCATGCTGGTGCAACCGTTCGCGCCAGTTACGGTCAGCACGTAGGTGCCAGCTTCCGACACGGTGGGGTTCTGCTCACCGCTGGTGAAACCGTTGGGTCCGGTCCACGAGAACGTGCCGTTGCCGGTACCGAAGAGTTGAACGTTGGTCGTGGTGCAGGTCAACACGCCGCCGGTTGCTTGCGCGCCGGGAGTTGCGTCATCGAGTGTCACGTCGGCTTGTGCCATGCTGGTGCAGCCATTGGCACCAGTTACGGTCAGCACGTAGGTGCCAGCTTCCGACACGGTCGGGTTCTGATCCGTGCTGGTGAATCCGTTGGGACCTGTCCACGAGAAGGAACCGTTGCCATTGCCCATCAGCATGACGCTCGCATTGTTGCAATCGATCACACCGCCTTGTGCAGTTGCACCCGGGAGATCGATGTCTTGACCAACGCTGGCCTGTGCGGTATTGGAGCAGCCATTCGCCGGGTTGGTAACTGTAAGTAGATAGAGCCCTGGCTCAGTCACAGTGGGATCCTCGTCACCACTTGTGAATCCGTTCGGGCCTGTCCACAAGAAGCCAACACCGAGCGTGGTACTACCACCGTCCAGTACAATTCCGTTCGGCGTGTTGCAGGTGAGCGTTCCGCCAACAGCCGTTGCATCAGGAACGTTCGCATCCTGAGCAACCGTTGCTTGTGCCAAGCTGGTGCAGCCATTCGTGCCGATGACCGTGAGTTCATAGTCACCCGCAGCGCTTACGATAGGGTTCTGATCACCGCTGGTGAAGCCGTTGGGACCTGTCCACGAGAACGTGCCGTTGCCGGTACCGAAGAGTTGAACGTTGGTCGTGGTGCAGGTCAACACGCCGCCGGTTGCTTGCGCGCCGGGAGTTGCGT
>CADECG010000001.1:0-68869 GCA_902825795.1 uncultured Bacteroidota bacterium | reverse complement strand
TTGGTCGTGGTGCAGGTCAACACGCCGCCGGTTGCTTGCGCGCCGGGAGTTGCGTTGTCGAGCGTTACATCAGCTTGTGCCATGCTGGTGCAACCGTTCGCACCGGTCACGGTCAGCACGTAGGTGCCAGCCTCCGACACGATGGGGTTCTGATCACCGCTGGTGAAGCCGTTGGGACCTGTCCACGAGAACGTGCCGTTGCCGGTACCGAAGAGTTGAACGTTGGTCGTGGTGCAGGTCAACGTACCTCCGGTTGCTTGCGCACCGGGAGTTGCGTTGTCGAGCGTTACGTCGGCTTGGTCGCTGCTGCTGCAACCGGTCTGCTGGTTGGTTACGGTAAGCGTGTACGTTCCCTCCGCATTCACGGTCACATCGTCGCTGCTGCCGCCGGAAACGATGCCTGGACCGCTCCAACTGTAAGTGACGCCAGGGGTTGAAGAAGAACCGTCGAGCACCACTTGGCCATTGTTCAAGCACGTGATCACGGCATCAGCACCCGCGTTCGCGTTCGGCACACCAGTGCCGTTGACCGTCACGGGCAACACGAACGTGCAACCATGAAGATCAGTGATGGTTACGCTGTAAGCACCTGCGGGCACGCCGCTCAGCGTTGGGCCGACTGCGCCCGTATTCCATTCGTAGCTGTAGCCCGGAGAGCCGCCACTTCCGCTTGCCGTTGCACTGCCGTTGCTATCGCTGCACGTTGCGTCCGATACCTGTGCGCTTCCGCCAACTTCCGAAGGTTGTCCAACAAGGAAGTTGTTGCTGGCCTCACAGCCGTTCGCGTCGGTAACAGTTACGCTGTAGTTGCCTGCGGCGAGGTTGATCGCCGTTTGGCTTGTTTGTCCATTGCTCCACAAATAGTCGAATGGCGCAAGACCATCCGCATTCGCAGTGATGCTCCCGTTTGCGTTGCCATTGCACAGTGCGTCCGTCACCGTTCCGGTAACGCTCATCAATCGAACGGTCACCACTTGGTCGGCCGCTCCAGCAAGGATGCACGCATCGCCGCCAATGATGCGGCGGATGTACGTTGTTTGGTTCACGATGCCGATATCGGTACCGAGCAAGTTCTGACCAGTGGCTCCGGAAATGTTGGCCCAGTTCACACTGTCCAAGCTGATCTGCCATTGATAGGTCGCGGCTGAAGGGAAGGCCGGGTAGGCGCTTGCCGCGTTGTTGCGAACAACGGTCGGCAGTGTATAGGTCGGCACCGACCCGATGATGTCGCCTGGCATGGAGCCCGCGCAGATGGCGGTTCCTTGGTAGGCGATGGAGTTGCCGAGGAGATCGGGAGGATTGGCCCAAACGACCAAGCCCGGTTCATAGCGACTTGTCGGACTGGTCTTCGTAGTGTTCAGAGCGCCTTGCGTCAGGGGGATGTTGTTGCTCTGCGCCGTTACGATGGTGTAGATGCGGCAGTTGCTGAACTTGATACCGCGTTCGCCGACGGGATCGTAGTCGTCATTCGTGCCGCCGTAGTAGGTGCTGAATTCAAGTGCGCTCAAGTCGCTTTCCAACTTGAAGAACACCTTGTCGTTGCTGCCGTTGTTCGTGGTCTGTAGCGGAACGTTGGGCGAAGCGCTGACAGGGAAGTTGGTGCTGTTGGTATAGCCGAACACATAGACATCGTTGTTGAGGTCAACGTTCAAGCCCATCATGTTCACCTCGTTGCTGCTGCCGCCCACGTATGTCCCGTCCAGGAAATTCTGGTCGATGTCCATGTGTGCCACATAGAAGTCGTTGTTTCCGTTGTGGCTGTTGTCGAACACGCCGCTTGCGGAAACGTTTGCACTGTTGAGCCCTTCCGTAACGCCACCGAAATAGAGTTCGGTCTTGGTGGCGTTGAATTCCATGCACAACAGATTGGCGTCATCGTTCGCATCGGAGGAGAAGTAAGAAGACCACGTGGTCGCCGCCGTTGTGCCGTTCAGGCGCTGCAGGAAACCGGCCGATGTTCCACCGCGCGTATTCTGGCGAGGGCTCACCGTCGGGAAGTTGGTGCTGCTGGTATTGCCACCCACGAAAAGGTCGCCGCTCGTGGTGTTGTGCAACATGATGCTGGCACGGTCCGCACCCGATCCGCCGTAGTTGCGCATCCAAACAAGGCTCGACAGGTCTTGGTTGATCCGGAACACGAATGCATCGCTGCTTCCGTTGTTCGTGTTGCTGGCGCCGCTGCCCGCGTTCAGCGTCAGCAGGTTCGTGCTGGTCGTACTTCCGCAAACGAACACATCACCATTGCCCGCCAAGCGCACATCGTAGTTGTCGTCCGCACCGTTGCCGCCCACCACGGCTGCCTTGATCGAGGTGCCGGCCGTGTTGATCTTCAACACGAACACGTCGATATCGCTTTGCGATTGCTGGTTGAGGCTGCCACCGCTGAAATCCGGTCCACCCAGAAGAGGGAAGTTCGTACTGCTCGTTTGTCCGGTGATGTACAGATTTCCATCAGGGCCTTGTTCCATGGCGTACGGATTGTCATCACCACCACCGCCGATGTACGTCTGCCATACACGTGTGCCGACCCCGCCGACCGTTCCGGGTTCGAGGTACTTGCCCACGATCATCTCCAGGTTGCCGTTGGCCGATACGTCGAACGCACCTACTGTGATGTTGTCCGTCGTGCCCACCACGCGGGCCACAACGTAGATCGCTCCGTCGGTCGGGTCCACCCATATGGCGTGTCCGTGGTTGTCGCCGGAGCTGTTCGTGTTGACCCAAGTAGCCCAGCGCATGGCGATCGGATCGATCACCAATGCTTGCGACTTGTCATAGACGCCAAGCTCAAATCCCAGGACGTTACCTGCGCTCACTGTGTACCGAGCATCCACTTTGCGTTCGCGGCCGTTGATCACTTGGTACACCACTGGAGCAGGATAGGTCATCTCGCCCAAGCTCGTCGGCATCACCAACTCACCTTGTGCGCTTACGCGCAGCCGTTCAATGCCCTTGAATTCAATGGCAACATTCCGGGGATCGCTGCCGGGTTTGCAGATGATGTCGTATTCGAGCGCGCCGTCAGCAGCCGGGTAGTAGCGCGCGTCGATGTTGGTGTAAACGTTGGTGTACCACACCTCGTTGTAGCTACGAACGTTGAGGGCTTGCACGCCGCCAACGAAGTAGTTCATCGGCTCTTCGTGAGCTTCGCGGCTTTCGATCCGCATTTCTGAGGACGCATTGCGGAAGTGCATCAACCAACCGTGGCCGCGCTCGCGCCAGATCAACGGACGCATGGGCTTGCCATCGTGCATTTCCTGTTCGATCCGCATGCCTTCAATGATCCTCGCCTGCACTGCCACAGGGTCGTAGCTTTTCATGAGCATACCATCACGTGTAGCCAGTGCTTGGCCGAGCGGGAAGTCCGCGCGGAACAGCACGCCTTCCGAGAACTGTCCTTGGTTCTCGGTGAAGGTGATCTCCTTGTCGTGTTTGTGGAGCAGCTCATCCGCCACCGCGTCGTGCCCGACAAGGGGCTTCGTCGTGCGCTGCGCGTGAATGCCAATGGCAGTGGTCAGCGCCAATGCCAGCAGCGAAGCGTGGCGCCAACGATGTGTAGTTGTTCTGGATCGCATGTTCTCGAGTTTTGGGAGTTGCTGGTTCAAACCGTAGGGGCCGGAGGCCTTTGGTGGATTTCAGGCGAAGAGCAGGAGTAACACGCCGAGCAGGCAGAGACCCCAGAACTCGGGATCGCGCAGATCCGTGGTCAGGTCCAAGGCCTTCTTCCGCAGCGTCAAGTCGCGCGTGACCGACGGGAATTGCGCTGCACTTTCCTTGGCGCGCAGCCGAGATGATGCTGACTGCGACCGTGCGCGTTCAGCACTGATGAAGAGAGGTCCGTGTTCCATTCGCTTTCGGGGTCCGTTGGTGCTGTCCAAGTAGCCAGCGGTCAACCGAGAGAAGAGCGGAACGGGGGCAAATGAAGGGGCAATCCCAAGCCCATGTCAAGACTTGTCGAAGGATTTGTGCTGTTCGCCGATGAATAACCGCCCTCGGCAGCACGGCTGGAACTAGAAGATCGCGCGTTGAAGCAGGTACACTCCTGCCCCCGCCAAATAGCCCAGCAGAGCAAGCCAGCCGATCTTCTTGGCATACCAGAAGAAGCCGATGCGTTCCATACCCATGGCGGCAACACCGGCAGCGGAACCGATGATGAGCGCGCTGCCTCCTGTGCCTGCACAGTACGCGAGGAAGATCCAGAAACTATGGTCCGTGCCGAATGCACCCGCATACATGCCTTGGGCTGCGGCCACCAGTGGAACGTTGTCAACGATGGCGCTGATCACCCCGATCAGGATCGCCTGCGCATGCACATCGGGCATGATGGCGCTGAGGCCAGCTGCCATATCCGTCAGTACGCCCGCGTGCTGTAAGGCCGATATGCTCAGCAGGATGCCCAGGAAGAACAGGATGCTCGGCGAATCGACACCACGAAGTGCTTGAACAAGCGTGTACGGCGCCCGCTGTTCATCGTCCTTGCTGCCGTGTATGAATTCGGTGATGATCCACAGTACGCCCACCATCAGCAGGATGCCCATCACCGGTGGCAGGTGGGTAAGTGTTTTGAAAACCGGCACGAAAAGCAACGACCCGATGCCAGCAAAGAGGACCAGTTTGCGCTGGCCTTGGGTAAGCCCGTCATGCTCAATGACCGCTATGGTCGGGCGCTGAATGTTGCCGCGCATTCTGTGCCAACTTATCAGCAACGGAACTACAAGGCACATCAGGCTGGGGAGCAGTAGGTGCAACACCAATGGTCCGGCGGTGACCTGTCCTTTGATCCACAGCATGGTGGTAGTGACATCGCCTATCGGGCTCCAAGCCCCACCAGCGTTGGCAGCGATCACCACCAGGCCCGCTGCCCACATCCGCTCCTCGTTGTCGTCGATCAATCGTCGCAACAGCGTCACCATCACAATGGTCGTGGTGAGATTGTCCAGCACTGCGCTCAGGAAGAACGTGATCAACGCTACAGTCCACAAAAGTGCTCGCTTGCTCTTCAGGTTGATGCTGTCCGTAATGAGGTCGAAGCCGTTGTGTGCAGCTACCAATTCCACGATCGTCATGGCACCAAGAAGGAAAAAGAGAATACCGGCGATCTCCGCGAAGTGGTGCATGAGACCAGCTTCGGTCGATATGGGCTCACCACCTACCGCGATGATGGTCCAGCAGATCACACCGGTGATCAAAGCACTTGCGGCCTTGTTGATCTGGATGCTGTGCTCGAATGCGATGGCCGCATAGCCGAGCACGAAAACAATGATGAGCAATGCGGCCATGGGATCCTACGGAACTTCCTTAGGCGGGCAAGTTAGGATCGGTCACACCGACATTTGGGTAGCCTCATTACGTGGTCGGGTAGTCCCGGTCAACTAACGCGCGATGGTGTTGCGCATGGTAGATGGTGAAGAAGAGCATCTTGCGCACTGTCAACTTGCCAAGCAAGGGGTGAGGTAGCAACACCGTGTCCAGATCCTGCTCCGACCAAGCACCAACACGTCGCGTCATGGTTGCAACGATGCGTTGCACGGATGCGGAAATCCTCTCCACCGCCTTGGATGGAACATTCGGTGGCACGAAACGGCCGGATGCCCGTCCTCCGGCGGCCAGCTTTTCGTTGTAACGCTTCACGAGGCCTTCGTAATCGCGCGGCGTGCGGTTGGGTTTACCGAAGCGCCAGCGGAGGAACCATTTTGGTACCATCAAAGCCCAGGATACCGGGGAAATGGCTCGTTGAACATGCTCCAGGTGTTGAGCCGGTGTCCACTTCCCGTTACGCGACTTGTCAAGCTGATCGACCGGCACTGACCGGATGCGTGCCAAGAACGCGCCGTGGTTCTTCAGCAATGCTGTGGCGATGAGCGCGCGATCCATGGCTAAACGGTGGCCACCACCTTCAGCTCGATCGCAATGGGTGTGGGCAGGCAGTTGATCTCCAGCGTTGTGCGGCAGGGCGGGTCTTTCTCGAAGTACTCTTTCCACAGCCGGTTGTACGTCGGGAAATCATCCTTCATGTTCGTCAGGTATACCGTGACATCCACGATCTTCTCCCACGAGGAGCCGGACTCCTCCAGGATCCACTTCACGTTTTGGAACACGCTGCGCACCTGCGTCTCCATGTCGTAGTGTGCGATGTTACCGTTGGCGTCAAGTTCCACGCCCGGGATCTTTTTCGTCCCGCGCTCCCGCGGTCCAACGCCGCTCAGGAACAAAAGGTCACCAACTCTCCGCGCGTGCGGATAATGGCCCACTGCCTCAGGCGCCTTGCTACTGTTAATGCCTTCGTTACCCATGCGGCGAAGTTGGGCAGGAAAAGAAAAGGACCCGTCCCCGGGTCCTTTTCCTGTTGGCGAGCGCAAGGCGCAACTCACGTTGCCTGTTCGGCCGGACCAAGCCCTCCCGGGCATGGAGTACACGTGTGGTGCAGGGCCCGCTGCTGGCGGTGGCCCGTCGTTCGGTGCGCGCGTGGATAAGGCTTCATGTTCCGATCTTGTGAAAGCAAATCTCGCGCGGCTATATGAAGCGTATCTGAAAGCAGTGTAAGGCTTGAAGAAGTTGTCAACCACGGTTCATATCGCCACACCTTTACCGAATGAACATGCGTTACCGCCGCCTCGGCACCTCCGGCCTTCAAGTCTCCGAACTCTCTCTCGGCTCCTGGCTCACCTTCGGCAAACAGATCGACGACGCCACGGCCGAGGCGTTGATGAAGGTCGCTTACGACAACGGCATCAACTTCTTCGATAATGCGGAGATCTATTCACGGGGCGAGAGCAAACGCGTGATGGGCCGCATCCTGAGAAAAATGGAATGGCCCCGCGACACATGGATCTTGAGCAGTAAGGTCTTCTTCGGCGCTGGCGGCAAACTCCCCACACAAGTGGGTCTCCACCGGAAGCATGTGGTGGAAGCCTGCCATGCTGCACTCGCTCGGTTGCAGGTGGAGTACCTCGACCTGTTCTTCTGCCATCGTCCCGACCCCGAAACGCCGATCGCGGAGACGGTATGGACGATGCACCAACTGATCATGCAGGGCAAGGTGATGTACTGGGGAACCAGTGAGTGGAGTTCTGAGGAGATCGCGAAGGCCCACGCGATCGCCGAGAAGCATCATCTCATTGCTCCGGTAGTGGAGCAACCGCAATACAACATGTTCCACCGCGAGAAGGTGGAGAAAGAGCTCGCGCCTCTTTACAGCACGATCGGCCTCGGCACCACGATCTGGAGCCCGCTGGCCAGTGGCGTTCTCAGCGGAAAGCACACGTTGGAAGGTGACGCATCCTCGCGCATGCGGATGGCGGGTCTCGATTGGTTGCGCGAACGTGAACTCACGGAAGCAAGGGTGAAGAAAGTGAAGGAAGTAAAGGAGGTGGCCGACAGTCTTGACTTGTCGCTGCCCGTGTTCGCTTTAGCGTGGTGCTTGAAGAACCCGAACGTGAGCACGGTGATCTTGGGCGCAAGCAGGACAGCTCAGCTGGAAGAGAACCTGAAGGCCGTCGATGCGCAGGATGTGATCACACCCGACGTAATGACCCGGATCGACGCGATGTTGGCCAGATAGGGTTGGGGGAGCCCCCCCCCCGGGGGGCTTCATCATCGACCGTTGTTCGCACCGAACGACCTGTCGTTCGCCACACTCGGGTTCGAACGACCACTTCGTCGCGCTAGGTTCGGACATCCGGGGCCGGTCGCCCTCTCATTACCCAACACCATGACCTCATATCGAGCTACGCTATTGACTTGCGCCATTGCGCCACTGCTTTACGCCAACGCTCAAACCCTGCAATGGGCCCATGCCACGGGTTCTGCTTCGCAAGAGCATGCAAAGGGTGTGGCGATCGATGCGAACGGGAACGTGATCACTGTCGGTTCGTTCGTCACTTCCACTGGTTCCAGTATCGACCTCAACCCCGGGCCGGGCACCTTCAACGTTTCTTCTATCAGCAGTAGCCAAGACATTTTCGTGCGGAAGGTGGATGCCAATGGCAACTTCCTATGGGGCGCCGCGCTGGGCGGGATCACCACCGATGAGGGCTGGGCGGTTGCTATCGATCTGCTCAACAATGTCATCATCACCGGTCGCATCGCCGGCACCGTGGATCTCGATCCTACAGCTGGCGTTTTCACGGTATCCACATCCAACACGGGCTTCGATGTATTCGTGGTGAAGCTCTCGCCCACCGGGTCATTCCTCTGGGGAAGGATATTCGGTGGATCAAGCCCCGATACCGGTCGCGATATCGGTACAGATGCCGCAGGGAACGTCTATACCACAGGACAGATCGGTGGTGTTGCTGATCTCGATCCCGGTGCGGGCGTTGCAACGCAGGGTGGCAACGGGCTCAACGACATCTTCATCCAGAAGCTTGATGCGAGCGGCAACTTCGTTTGGGGTGTTGGGATCGGCGGCACAGCGAACGATATTGGTTGGAGCATTGCTGTCACCCCTACTGGTCATGCCGTTATCGCCGGAGAGTTCCGGAACACTGTCGACTTCGATCCCAGCGCAGTTGTGTTGAACCGGGTTTCAGCGGGTGATGCGGACATGTTCCTGATGCGGCTTGATGCTGCCGCCATTTTGCAATGGGCCCACCGCTTCGGTGGCACCGGTACCGAACGCGCACGTGCAGTGGCTGTTGACGCGCTGAACAATTGTGTCTTCACCGGCTTCATGACCTCACAGACTGACATGGACCCCGGCGCGCCGTTCGTACCTCTCGCCGGCTCGTTCAATGAGGATTCGTTCGTCGCCAAGCTCACTGGCACAGGCCTCTATCTATGGTCGTTCCTACTCACCGGATTCTTGAACGAAGGTCGCGGGATCGCGGTCGATGCGCAGAACAACATTTACGCCACTGGCACCTTCTCAGGAACTACTGATGTGGACCCCGGGTTAAGTGTGGTCAACTTGGTGCCTTCCACTGGACGTGATGGATACGTGTTGCGCTACGCGCCGGGCGGCACCCTCGATTGGTCCTTCCAATTGAATGCTCCGGCCAACATGGACGCTGAAGCGATCGCTGTGGATAGCAATGCCTCCATTGCCATTGTTGGCGGCTTTCCCGGGAGTATGGACATGCAGCCGGGTGCAGGCACTACCAACATTGTTTCCGCTGGAATGTCCGATGCCTACACGGCTTTGTACACCCAGCCAGGGGGGCCACTATCCGTGGAACTGGTCGCATTCAGTGGCGAGCGCCTCAATGCGCAGCACGTGCGCTTGGACTGGTCAACCACCACCGAGCAGGACAACAGTGGTTTCGAGCTTTGGCGCTTGCGTCAAGGAGAAGGGGAGTTCCAACTCGTCGGGTGGGTGAATGGTGCGGGCCATAGTCAAAGCACGTTGCACTACTCGCTCATTGATCCCAATGCTACCGCGCTCACCAGCTATTACCGCATGCGCCAAGTGGACTACGATGGAACTAGCGAAGACTCCCCCGTTGTAGTGGTGCACGGGTCAGCACATGGAAATGCCTTTGCGGTTTTTCCCAACCCCGCGAGCGAGGTTGTGAACGTGGGGCTGGATCGCGCATTGATCGCTTCGGTCGAACTATTGGACGGTTCGGGCAGGGCGATCCGCACTTGGCCTGCACGCACGGAATTGGGATTGCACGGCATAGCATCGGGTATGCACATGTTGCGGCTGCGGATGGTGAACGGGACTATGTTGCAGCAGTTGCTGATGGTGCGTTGAGGTGTATGACGAAAGCGGCTGATCGGCGCATGGGTATTCTCCGCCAACTTGCGTGCATGCGCTGGCTGGCACTGCTTCTTCCGATCCTTTGCTGCCCGGGGTCGTTCGCGGGGAACGACAGCCTATTGGTGAAGCTGCACTCCCTGCCGCAGGATGCTTCACGCCTGCCGGTACTGGAGAAACTGTTCCTGGCCACAGTCCTTCAACAACCTGACTCAGCGCTGCGCTTCGCAACCGTGTATGAAGCGCTTGCTCGAAAAGCGGGATCGGAACGCAACAAGGCATTAGCTGAAAGTCAACTCGGGCAAGCATGGTTGCTGAAAGGCCGCCATGGCACCGCGTTGCCGCATTTCCTTGAAGCACTGAAGCGGTTCGAGAATCTGAGCGACACGCGTGCAGTGGCGATGATCCGCGGGAACATCGCCGAGGTGCATAGCGCGGAGAGGCACCCGCAGAAGGCACGCGAGCAACTTGTGATGGCGCATGCGGCCTTTGTTCGCCTCAACGACATCATGTGGATGGCGGGGACTTCCGAGGCCTTGGGTCATGTGTACATGGAGTTAGGGCTGCCGGATAGCGCTTACGCCTACTTCGAACGCACGGCGGAGATCATGGAGCAGGTGGGCGCCGCCGATCACGCGGTGGATGCGCGTATGGCACAAGCAGGCATCCTCGCTGGCCGAGGCGATCGAAGCGAGGCCATCGACCTGTACTACTCGGCATTGCGCTCCGCCGAACGTGGCGGGGATCCGCAGTTGACCTGTATGATCCTCAATGACCTGGGTATCCTGCTGTCGCGCAGCGGTCGATACCGTGAAGCGGATACCCTACTGGGGAAAGCCATGCGCCTGGTGAGCACCGGTCACTTCGACCGACTGCGGGCCGACTTGCACCGCGACATCAGCGACCACTTGCAGGCAACAGGTGACTTGGACAGCGCTTTGTTGCATTTGCAATTGCACGTTCTCTGGCGCGATAGCCTCTTCACGGAAGAGAACAGTGAACGCATTGCCGAAATGCAGGAGCGCTTCGATTCGGCCCGCAAGGATGCGGACCTTGAGCACGGCAATGCCCTGATCGCAAGGCAGCGCGCGCAGTTGGCCATCATAGTCGCTATCGGTGTCGTATTGGTGATCGTTGCCGCTGGGCTTTTGTGGGCGTATCGGCAGAAGCAGCGGGGCACACGAGCGTTGGAAGAGAGCAACAAGACCATCGGCGCTGCGCTACGTGAGAAGGAGGCGCTCTTGCAAGAATTGCATCACCGTGTGAAGAACAACCTGCAGACCGTGAGCAGCCTATTGCGACTGCAGGCACGTGCCACCGAACCCGGCGATGCGCGTGATGCTCTGGACGAGGCCTTGGCCAGGGTGAAGAGCATGGCGCTCGTACACCAGGATCTGTACCGCAACGCCGACATCGCGAGCGTGGATATGGAGGCCTACTTGAACAAACTCGCCAGCACCTTGTTGCGCAGCCATGGCATGGCGCAGCGTGTCGACCTACGTGTGGAGGCCGACCCCGTTGCGCTCGATGTCGACAGCGCCGTGCCACTTGGATTGGTGGTGAACGAGTTGATCACGAATGCGCTCAAGCACGGATTCCCCAATGAGCGTTCCGGAGAAGTGGTCGTGACTTTCCGTGACCGTGGTACGGAGCTGTTTCTGGAAGTTCGCGACAACGGGGTCGGTTTCGATCACGCCGTGCGGCAAGCCACGAATGGCGATGGTCCAGTCTCCGGGGTAAGTATCGTGCGGACCATCTCCGCCAGGTTGGATGCTGAATGGAGCATCACGGTGGAAGGAGGGACCGCGGTGCGGTCGCTGATGCGCAACTTCACCAGAGCCGTATGAGCAGCGTTCGTATTCTGATCGTCGAGGATGATGCGCTGATCGCAGCAGACCTTGCGACTTTGCTCGGAGACCTCGGATACACCGTGTGCGCCACTTGCCCCGATGCGCGATCGGCAATGCTCGCCATCGCGCAGCACCGCCCCGATGTGTTGCTGCTCGATATCAACCTGGGGCGCGGTGCCGATGGGGTGCGCATAGCCGAAGAGGTGAACGCAAGAGAGCGCATTCCGTTCCTCTTTGTAACGAGCCACACGGACCAAGGCACGCTGGCCAGGGTGAAGCAGGTACGACCGGCTGGCTTCATCATCAAGCCGTTCGATGCGGATGATCTGCGCACACAGATCGAGATCGCCTTGGCGCGCTACGCGGCGCACGTGAACACCGACGAGCAACCGGTGGAACAGCAACGACAGGACTTTGTGATCGCAGGCAACATCTTCGTTCGCGACAAGGGCCGGCTGGTCAAGTTGGCAGTGAACGATATCCGGTATGTGGAAGCGGACGGCAATTACGTGATGTTGCACACGGCCGATCGCCGGTTCATGCTTTCCGCTTCGCTTACCTCCATCGAAGAGAAGCTCTCATCGCCCAGTTTTCTCAGGGTTCACCGATCTTATCTGGTCGACCTTAGGAGAGTCACTGCGGTGGAGGAGAAGCTTGTGCTGCTCGGTTCCATACATATACCGGTAGGCCGCACGCACCGCGAGGAATTGCGCAGGAGACTTGATCTGCTCTGATCTTCCGGTCTTGGGAGTTTTCGCCGCTGACGCTGGTTTCAGGCGACGGACCGGCCCGAGCGTCAAGGGTTTTGGTTCCCGTTTTGAGAATCGCCCTTAGCCCCAGCAGGAAAAAGCCACGGTTGATCAAGATGTCCGACTTCGAGAGGATCGTACTAAACTTGCGTCCCGTTAAAAAAAGCGGGTTGAAGTATTGGGGGATTAGCTCAGCTGGCTAGAGCGCTTGCATGGCATGCAAGAGGTCACCGGTTCGACTCCGGTATTCTCCACTGAAAGGCGGCCCACGTTAGGGTCGCCTTTTTTGTTGGTCACTCCTGTAGCGCTCGCCGGAATGCTCCGCTCCATCGCCGCGCACTCTCCTTCCGTAAATGCAGTCCGTCCGTGGTCACGTATCCGTCTGTCGGCGAAGGCTGATACACCCGGTGCTTAGGGAAGTACCGATGCACAAGCGCGCGCGACACTTCGGCCAACGGCATTTCCATCAAGCGGGGGTCCAACGGCATTTCGAAGAATGACACTTCCACGCCGTGTGCTTCGAGTTCCGCTACCGAAAGGACCAATCGATCCATGAACTGTACGGTGGTATCGCCGCCGGGTATGTGCGTGTACAGCTTCATCTGTTCATCGAGCATGAATTTGCCCGCGACTTCCGTGTTGCCGTCCAAGGGAACATTCGGATCCTCCATGGTCCCCACTTCTTGTTTGGCCTTCTCCTTTAACCAGCCGAACAACAGACCGCTGGGTTGATTGCGTTCGCGCAGGATAGGTATATGCGTGCGGGCCACGAACAGGGCCGGATCCGTCACTGCCTTGATGAAGCCCTCGTCGTATTTGCGGAAAAGGATGTTCGTCTCGATGAACACACGTTCCGGCCAACGGCCGCTTCGCGAAATGATATCAAGGCCTTCCTGCAAACTGAGCCCGCCGACCGCAAGGTTGTAGGTACCGGGTTTCAGACTGTCAGCCACCATACGCGAGGCCAACGAACTGCCCACGATCACGTCGCTCGGAGCGGCACCTTCGGTGTACAGGTAACCCTCGGCCTTGATACGGTTGCTTCCCTGAAGGTGCTGGCCGGTGTCGTAGGTGATCGGTACCCAACGCACGAATGCAGCATAGCCCATGCTGAGCAGGGCGAACGTGAGGAACATGCGTTTGAACATCGTCTAGAACTGGAAATAGATGAATGCCCCGCCGCTGCCGCTATTGGTGAGAAGTAGAAAGAGCATGATGCCGTAAGCGTACGGCTGCCACTTTGCCCGCCGTGCGCGCGCCTTGCCCTCATTGCCGTAGTGGAAGAGGTGGTACGCGACGATGGGGATGCTCAACAGCGTTATGAAGTAGAGAATGAGCGGCTGTATCTCGCCACTGGTCCAGTTGCCCGCGAGTGCTTTCACATAGGCGATCACATGGTTGAAGTCGGGGAGCTTGAAGAGCAGCCAAGCCAGTGTAACGCACATGAAGATGAACAGTGTGCTCAAAAGCTTAGGCACCTTGAAGGGCCCGCCGAACTTGTCCTGGAGCAACCGCTCCACCGCCAGTACACCGCCGTGGAAGGCCCCCCAAACAGCGTAGCTCCATGCGGCCCCGTGCCACAGACCGCCGAGCACCATGGTGAGCATCAGGTTGATGTACGTGCGCACCGGACCCTTGCGGTTCCCGCCGAGCGGTATGTACAGATACTCGCGTAGGAAACTGCTGAGGCTGATGTGCCAGCGCTTCCAGAATTCGCTGAAGCTGCGGCTGAGGTAGGGGAAGTTGAAGTTGGTCATCAGCGTGTAGCCGAATAGATGACCAAGTCCGATGGCTATGAGCGAGTAGCCTGCGAAGTCGGCGAAGATCTGCATGCTGTAGCCGAAGAGCAGGGCGATCAAGGTGATGGACGACAACCCCTTGAAATAGGGATACGTGAGCCAGAATGTCTGTTCGCTCATGTTGTCGGCGATCACCATTTTCAGGAAGTAGCCAACCACCAACGCGCCCACGGCCTTTTCCCAGTCGATGCCGCTGAAGTATTTGGTGGTGATCTGTGGTAGGAAGTCCTTGGCTTTCACAACGGGGCCTGCCACCAATTGTGGGAAGAAGGACTTGAAGGCGGCGCTGCGCAGACTATGCTGCCAGATGTTCTTTACGATGATGCTCTTGTACTCCGGCAGGTCCCGACCGCGATAGGCATCCACTGCCAAGCTGATGCCTTGAAAGGTGAAGAAGCTGATACCGATGGGAAGCGGAATGGCCACCAGGAACTCACCGAGCCCAGTGCCATTGAAGAAGCTTCGGCCGAACAATGGACTGTATTTGAAGAACAGAAGGATGCTGAGGTTCACCACCACCCCCAGCGTCGCATAGAACTTTCGATGCCCTACCTCGCCGTGCACTGCCCCATAGCTGGCCACTATGTTGATGCCTATGCTGATCACCAGCAGGCTCAACAGCCATGGTTCGCTGTAAGCGTAGAAAATGAAACTCGCCACCACGATCAGATGCAACTGGAACCGATACAGGAGGGGGAGGTAGTACAGCACGAAGGCCGGGACCAGTAGGCAGAGAAAATCGAGACTGTTGAAGAGCATGGCGATGCGTGGCGCGAAGTACGCCTGTGCACCCTGCCTATTCAGTGCGACTGCCCAATAGGGATGAACAGGCGCATGTTATTCCGGTCACGGGAACGCCTCTGCGGATCCCGATCGCCATTATCCTTGTAGCCCTTCAGGCTTACCCATGAGAACAACCATACTTCTGCTCGCCGCTTTGGCTTTGGCAACTTCCGTCAGCGCACAACCCGCCAACGATGATTGCGGGAACGCCCAACCGCTTCCGGTCAATCAATCGGGTCAATGCCCCGGCTTGGGATTGGCGGGTGACAATTTCGATGGTACGCAGAGCGGACTGCCCGCCTGTGTCGGTACCAGCACGTTCTTCAAGGATGTTTGGTACTCCTTCAACAGCGGCACCAATACGGAGATCACTGTTGATGTGGTCTTCTTCACCATTGATGAATGGGGCATAGAAGTGCTGGACGGATGCAGCGGAAGCAGCCTGTTCTGCGACAGCGCCTCGAACAGTCAGTATGTGGTCAGCGTTGCACCTGGCACGGATCATCTGATCCGGTTCTTCACGAACAACAGCGTTGGAAGCGGGGGTCTCTTTACCATATGCTTGAGCGGGAACAATGTTCTTAGTGCTTGCGACGGCGGGGATATACTCACTGATCAAGGATTGGGAACGGTCAACGTTTGTAAGGATGGTCTACCCGACATTATAGGATTCGGTAGTTCTACGACCTCCTCCGAAGCCTTCACATTCGCGCTCACCGATTACGGTGGCCGTATTGAGATCTTGTTCATCGACCCCCTTGATTTCGACACGATGGACGTGGGCGAGTATCACGTGGTCGGTATCAGCTACAATGGGACGCTGGTGGGTACCGAGCCCGGAGAAGACATTCTGAACGTAACGAGCACCGGATCCTGCGTTGACATCAGCGATAATGATGCGCGCATCTTCGTTGATCTCTGTTCCACAGTTGAGGGTTCCGCCCGCAACAACAGTTGGATCGTGAACGGGAATGGTGTGGGTGCTTCCTTGAGTGTTGTTGCGCCAATGGATCTGGCCCAAGTGAGCGTGACCTTGGTCGATGCCGCTGGTCGGGAGTTAGTGAACGGCCGGGCGGTTTTTGCAGTCGGCGAACCCACCATGATGCATTTCGACGTAGTGCCCGGGGTTTACCATGTGTTGTTGCAATGGGCCACTGGCCAGCATGTGCTCCCGGTGGTATTGCGTTGAGGGCATAGGCCTCGCCACACTGGATTATTTTGGTAGCCCCCACACCGAACCACATGCCCATACGTCGTCCATTCAACCTGAAGCAGTGGATCGCCGACAATCGCGATCTGCTGAAGCCGCCTGTCGGCAATAAGAACCTTTATGCGGATGCTGGCGACTATATCGTAATGATCGTGGGCGGGCCCAACGCACGCAAGGACTACCACTGGAACGAGACCGAGGAGCTCTTCTACCAAGTGGAAGGCGATATCGAGGTCGGTATCCAGGAAGATGGTATGGCGGTCACCATCCCGATCAAGGAAGGAGAGATGTTCCTGTTGCCTTCGCGCACTCCACATCAACCAAGACGGGGCGCCGGAACGGTGGGCTTGGTGATCGAATGCAAACGCGATGATCGGGAGTTGGAGGATGGCTTGCAGTGGTACTGCGAGAAGTGCAACAACAAGCTGCACGAGTACCGGTTCGTCCTCCACAACATCGAAAAGGACTTCATCCCGCGCTTCAAGGAGTTTTACGGGAACGAGCAACTGCGCACCTGCAATAGTTGTGGACATGTGATGGAGACCGATCCGCGCTTCGTGTGATCTTGGCGCGATGGCCGATCTGCTCTCGATAGATATCCACACTCACATCCTGCCGGAGGACATACCCGACTTCGGGAGACGCTTCGGTTATCGGGGATTCGTCCACTTGGATCATCACAAGCCGGGCTGTGCGCGTATGATGATGGACGACAAGTTCTTCCGCGAGGTACAGGCCAATTGTTGGGATCCGCAGGTACGCATCGAAGAATGCGATGTGCACCACTGCCACGTGCAAGTGCTCAGCACCGTGCCGGTGATGTTCAGCTATTGGGCCAAGCCGCAGGACACCCTTGCGTTGAGCGAATTTCTGAACGACCATATCGCAGGCATCGTCCACCGATACCCCAAACGTTTTGTCGGCTTGGGCACGCTGCCCATGCAGGATGCCGACTTGGCCATCAAGGAGCTGGAACGTTGCAAACGCATCGGCCTTGAGGGCATCCAGATCGGCACGCACATCGAAGGGGTCAACCTCGGTGAGCCTCGACTTCTCCCGATCTTCCAAGCCCTGGAGGCACAGGGCATGGCGCTCTTCGTGCATCCGTGGGACATGATGGGGAAGGAGCGGATGGACAAGTATTGGTTGCCTTGGCTGGTGGGTATGCCGGCCGAAACAGCGCTCGCCATCAGCAGCATGATCTTCAGTGGACTGTTCGAGAAGTGCCCAAAGCTGCGCGTTGCTTTTGCACATGGCGGCGGCTCTTTCCCGGCTACCGTTGGTCGCATACAGCATGGTTTCGAAGTGCGCCCCGACCTCTGCGCCGTTGACAACAACGTGGCCCCAATGGACTATCTCGGCCGCTTTTGGCTGGATTCACTGGTGCACGACCCACGCATGCTGGAGATCGTCACTGATATGTTCGGCGCCAACCGCATCGCCATGGGTACCGACTATCCGTTCCCGCTCGGTGAGTTGGAGCCTGGTGCGCTGATCCACAGCATGCCTTGGACGGATGAAAAGAAGGAGATGTTATTGAGCGGGGCTGCGCTGGAATGGCTCAATGCCGAGCGCGACCGTTTCGTGTGAGGTTACCTCACCAGATTCACATGCCCGATCAGCTTGTGCTTCTCACCGCTGATCTCGCTGTACTCGATCTTCCACACGTAGGTATCGATCGGTGACTGCACACCGCTGTAGGTGCCGTTCCACGAGGCGCGCAGGTTGTCGCCTTTCCAGATCTGTTCGCCCCAGCGGTTGAAGACCAGTAGTTCGAAATCGTCGATCTCCAAGCCGGAGGCGAAGAAGACATCGTTCACGCCATCACCATCCGGCGTGAACGTGTTCGGTACGTACAGCGATCCGTCCACGATCACCAGCACCTGGTCCACGGCCTTGCAGCCGTTCGTATCCGTGAGCGAAATGGTATACAGCGTGCTGTTCTGCGGCGAAACCCATGGGTCGAGGCAGTCGAGGCAGCCCATCACCCATGTATCCGGCGTCCATTCCACAACGCCGTCGCCAACGGCTTGTAGTTGCGTGGCGTCACCAAAATCGATCTCCACATCGCTACCCGCGTACACGATCGGCATGGGGAACAGATCAACGTATGCGTAGGCCGTATCCGAGCAGCCAGCCGGTCCGATGACGATCACTTGATAGTTGGTGGGTGCTGCGGGTGTGGCCATCGGCGCTTGCAGGGCGGGATCATCCAACGACCCTGCCGGTGACCATGCGTAGGTGTTTCCTCCGCTGGCGAACAACTGAACGCTCTCGCCTGGGCAGATGATGGTATCGGGCCAAGCATCCGCAACAACGATCACCACATCAACGAACGCGCTGTCCTGCACACTGCCGCAGGTGTTGCTGAACATGCACACGTAGTACATGGGCACGGGTGGTGTAACGAACGGATCGGGGATGGTGAGGTCGACGATGCCCGGTGCTGCCTCCCAGGCATAGTTGTCCGCACCACTGGCCTGTAGTTGCACCGCCGTGCCTGGACATGTGGCCGTGTCGTTGATCACCGGCACAGGCAGCGAGAACTGTACGAAAACGATCAGTGTGTCGGTAATGATGCAGCCGCCCACGGTGGTGATGGTGACGACGTATTCCGTTGTATCGAGCGGCGTAGCAATGGGGTTCTGGAGGGAAGCATTGTTCAGCGTTGCGGCCATGGTCCACGAATAGCTGGCGCCACCGAACGCGGTGATCGGCGTGCTCTGTCCGATGCAGATTACCGTATCGGGCCCTGCACCCCCGGCAGGAACGCTGAACAGTATGGTGACACTTGCCGTGTCGCTTCCGCACAATGTTCCAACAACGATGGTGTATGTAGTGGTGGTGTCGGGCCACGCCAGCGGATCAGCGATGGTCGAGTTGCTCAAGTTGGTCGGGGGGATCCACGCATAGGTGTCGCCGCCGGATGCTTGCAATTGCACAGTATCGCCAGGGCATAACGGGCCAGCAGGCTCAACCGCCGCCACTGGGAAGCCGATCACTTCCACTTGGAGGTAGGCGGTATCGTCAGCGGTACATCCGTCGAGATCGGAGAGCACCATCATTACCACATAGTTTCCAGTGTCGGAATAAGTGTGCATAGGTTCGAAGTCAATACTTGTATTGCCATCGCCGAACGACCAGTTGTAAGAGCTGCCACCAACACTGAGATTATCGAACTGGATCGCGGTGCCCAAGCATACCGTATTCGGACCATTGATGGAGATCTGGGCAATAGGTTGGTTGAGGTTGAACTTGAACACGCCCAGATTGCAATTCGTGCTGTTGTTCGTATTGCTCCAAGCTCCGGGAGTGGTGGGGAAGTCGCTGTTGCTTCCGCAGCCCGCGCATACTGCTTGGTACACGTTGCCATTCTTGTCGAAACGGCTGGTGCCACCATCGACATGTTCGTTGCTTAGCGAGCCCCCGAAGAACGTTCCGTAGTTCAGTGCAACGGCTTCCGGCTCCAGAACCATCAAATAGAAGTCGCTTCCATCGGTCGTGGTTTGGAATGCTCCTAGCGTAGTTGGGAAACCCGTTGTGGTTGAGCCGCCCGTCAAACCTGCCCACCCGCTCAAGTATATCTGGCCGCAATCGCTCACCAAGAATGCGCTTGGGCTCAAGTCTTCGGTTCCGGAACCGTTACCAATGACAGTGCTCCATTGTAATGCGCTCAGTGCGTGGTTGTACTTCTGGATGAATTGCGCGCTACCCGGGTTGGCATATTTTCCGGGAGTAACCGGGAACGCTCCGTTCGTTTGCCCAAGCACGAATACTTCATCGGCAAGGTTCAGCTGCACTTTGTACGACTGATCATAACTGCCCGTGCCAATGAACGTACCGCCCAGCAACACAGTGCCAGCAGCGTTGTAGCGGGCCAGATAACCATCTGCCAAGCCGGGTGATGTGGCTTGGTAAGGAGCACCTGCTAGCGGTAGGTCGATACTCATGGTGCCGCCGGTAACGAATATTTCCCCGTTGGAATCCATCTGTAGTCCGTAGCCACTGTCGCGCTGACTGCCGCCATGGTACGTGGCCCAGGTAAGGGCCGTAAGGCCCGGGTCCAATCTGAACAGGTAGGCATCTTGAATGCCTCCGTACGCAGGCTGAGGTGCACCTGCCGATATAGGTGCGTTGTTGCTTTCAGTGCTGGTAGCTACCACGGGATTTCCGCTCCCGTCGAGGATTATCTCTCCTCTGAACGGATCGCCATAATTGTGCGCCAGTATCGTCACATTGTTCAAGCCGTCATTGTCTGACCCCCCCACGTATGTTGAGCCCAACAGTGCTGTGGCGCCCGCATTGAAATGCGCAACGAAAATGTCCGTTCCGCTCATGTGGCTGTACCCATACCCACTGATACCAAGCCACCCGGAGTTGTTGTTATCAATGGTGCTCCCGCCATTGAAGGATCCATCATAGCATCCGGGCGTCACTGCGAAATCGCTGCTACCTGTTGCACCAAGCACAAATAGTTCGTCGTTGTCGTTCACCACCAAACTGTGCGGGCTCTCGTTGCCGAAGGCTCCGCCGAGGTACGTGCTCCACACCAGGCCGGTGCCATCGGGCAGCCACTTGCTGATGCCGACATCGATGGTATTGCCGTTGAAGCTGGGGTCGAGCACACCAACCGTTATCGGGTAACCAATGCCGAACACGATACCACCACCATACAAGTGCCCGTCGTTGTCGTAGGTGGCGGTGAAGCCGAAGTTGTCGGCGGTGCTGCCGCTGTAACTACCGAAGGTGATGTTGGGGTCGATGGTCAAGTCGTCAAAATCGGGTCGTCCCTTAGGAAGGTCGAACGTGATCACGTTGTTCTTCAGCCGATAATGACAGACCCATTCTATGCGACACGCTTCCAATGGGTCGTCTATACCCAAGTAAATTTCGTTGAATGCGTAAGGGGGCTCTTCAAAAACTTCACCGGCACTGGTCCGCACGTGGATCCTGCCTGCCTTCAGTTCAAGTTCGTCCGCCCCGTCATACCGCATTCGAATGACATCAGGATCCGCCTCAGTTGCAATGACGAGGTCGTACTTAAGCCCTTTGCTCCCATCGATCCTTAGATCCACCCCCGGATAGACCCCCTTCACCCACACCTCACCATACACCGCGCAACCTGTTCCCCATCCAGCCGGGTCGTTACCGATGAAATAGTTCTCGTAGTGCGGCTGCTTCAACTTGCCCTCGGGCGTGCCACCCGTGCTGCCCTCGAAGGTTACCCGGTAGGCGTGCGCTTTACGCGGTTCGGGCATTTCGCCATCGTGCGCGTGCCCATGGTGCAAATGCTCGCCACCACTGGTGAGCACGTAGGTCATGGCGCTTTTCTCAATGAACACCGCGCCGCCCGGCACCATGGCCCTGTAGAGCACCTGATCAGGCCACTGTCCCTTGTTCTCCGTAAAGCGCACCACAGGCTCTTGGGCGTAGAGGCCGAAGACGACGAAAAGGGTGGTTATGGAAAGGAGAAGACGCACTGTCAGGGGGAAAGAGCCTCGAATGTACCGGGCAATAGACCGGAAACCCGCCTACAACGTTGCTTGACCGGGGATCCTTGCCGATGGACCGGACAAGACGTGTCCTGAGCAGGGTAGCTGGTAGGCCGGACCGTACTTTCGTGGCCCGAAGCACAGGGGCGGACAGTTCAGCCCGCCTTCCATCCTGCTCCGGACAGGTGAAGTGAGCGACGCGATCAAGCACGAATGCGGATTGGCCTTCATCCGCCTGCGGAAGCCCCTGCATCACTACCAGCAGAAGTACGGAACGGCCTTCACCGGGATCAACAAGCTGTTCCTTCTCATGGAGAAGCAGCACAACCGCGGACAGGACGGGGCCGGGGTGGCTACCATCAAGCTGGATCCAGCGCCGGGCGACAATTTCATCGACCGCAACCGCAGTACCGACAAGCAGGCGATACAGAAGATTTTGGCGGGTATCCACAAGGCGTCGCAACAGTCCATCGATAAGGACCCCTCGCTGGCCGGTGATGTCGAGCGCCTCAAGAAAGAAGTGCCCTTTCTGGGTGAAGTCCTGTTGGGTCATTTACGCTATGCCACGTACGGAGCCGGTGGATTGGAGAACTGCCATCCACGTCGTCGCCTGAGCAATTGGATCACCCGGAATCTGGTGCTCGCGGGCAACTTCAACATGACCAACGTTGATGAGCTCTTCGACCTGCTCGTGAGCATTGGCCAGCACCCCAAGGAGCACAGCGATACCATGACGGTGCTGGAGAAGATCGGCCACTACTTGGATGTGGAGAACGATCGCCTGCGCCAGATCCACCACCAGCTGGGATACAACGACCGTCAGATCACCGATGTGATCGCGGAAAAAATGGACATCGCTGCGATCCTGCGCATGAGCGCCATGGACTTCGATGGCGGTTACGCGTTCGCAGGATTGATCGGCCATGGCGATGCTTTCGTGATGCGCGATCCTGCGGGCATTCGCCCATGCTTCTGGTACGCGGATGATGAATTCGTTGTAGCGGCGAGCGAGCGTCCAGCGATCCAAACGGCTTTCGGCGTGAAGACCGATCAAGTGCAGGAGCTGCGTCCGGGACATGCGTTGATCGTGCGTAAGAACGGCTCGTTCAGCGAGGAGCAAGTACGCGAACCGGTCGAGAAACGGTCGTGCAGTTTCGAGCGCATCTATTTCAGCCGTGGCAGCGATCGCGATGTGTACCGCGAGCGTATCGCGTTGGGCCGCAACGTGGTGCCCACGATCATGGATGCCATCGATCACGACTTGACGAACACGGTGTTCAGCTTCATCCCGAACACCGCAGAGGTAGCGTGCTACGGCATGCTGAAAGGGTTGGAGGATGAACTGAACAAAACCAAGGAGCGGCTGATCACCGATTTAGGGCCGAAGCCTGCTCCGGGCAAATTGCGCGAGATCCTGGCCATGCGTCCGCGTCTGGAGAAGGTGGCGATCAAGGATGCCAAGCTGCGCACCTTCATCACCAGCGATAACGCGCGCGATGAGTTGGTGGCTCACGTTTACGACATCACTTACGGTAGCGTGAGGCCGGGCGTTGACAACCTGGTGGTGATCGACGACAGCATCGTACGCGGTACCACGCTGAAGCAGAGCATCCTGAAAATGCTGGACCGCTTGGAGCCGAAACGGATCGTTGTGGTGAGCAGTGCACCGCAGATCCGTTATCCCGATTGTTACGGTATCGACATGGCGAAGCTCGGTGACCTGGTCGCGTTCCAAGCGGCGATCGCTTTGCTGAAGGAGACCAAGCAGGATAACGTGATCGACGATGTGTACGACCGAGCCTTGGCCAATGTGGGCAAGCCCCTTGCGCAAGTGGAGAACGTGGTGAAGGACATCTTCGCGCCGTTCACCGACGAGCAGATCAGTGCCAAGATCACGGAACTCCTGACCCCGGCGGATACCAAGGCTGAAGTGCGCATCGTTTATCAGTCCATCGAAGGGTTGCGCAACGCATGCCCGCAGCACACTGGCGATTGGTACTTCACCGGCAATTACCCCACACCCGGCGGCAACCGCGTGGTGGACCGCGCTTTCATCAACTGGATGGAGGGGAAGAACGTACGGGCCTATTGAACTTGATCGGTCGATCAGAGGATCAGAAAATGGTGGTGAGGGATCGCAAGGAAATGGATCACCTGATCACCTGATCACCTGATTTTCTGATCCTGCCTTTCTTGGTCAGCTTCTTCAACTGCTTCGGCGTCCCGTTCAGCTGTGCATCGCCATGAAGCACAATGCGTGATGATGCATCCACTTTGATCTTCGCCGTTGCGTGCAGGTCGATCACGCAGCCCGTTTGCACATGCAACTCGCTTCCGGTGGTGAGTTCCAGTGTGCTACCAGCGCCAATGAACATCCGTGCGCCGGGCTCCATCACCAGCCGTGTGGGATCGCTGAAATACGTGCGGCGTTGGAAGACTTCAGCGGCGTCGATACGGGTCGGGGTGCGGCTGCGATCAAGTAGCAAACGATTGCCATCGGCCAACCAGAGAGCGTAGCCGCCAAAGCCATTGACGTTGTGCAGGACAATGCTGTCGGCGCACCAACGGATGTCGCGGTCAAGGAACGTATCATCGTTGCGCACGTGGATCAGCTGGCTGCCATCCATGCGCTGTTCCAATAGCCGTACGCTGATCGGGTTGAGGTGGATGGTGCGGTTGTTCGGTTTGCCGCCCTTGTACTTGTCGCGATTGATCGCGCCGACCAATGTCAGCATGTTCGCGGTGCTGGGGTTGGTACCCATGCCCAACTTGTTGTTCCCGGCAGGCGTGAAGGCTTGCCGCGCGTGGCCGTGCAGCAGTGCCTTGTCGATCCATTGCCCGTCGCGCACTTCTATGCGGATGGCGAGATTCTCGTTGCGCATCAAGCGGCCGTCGCCATTGCGGTCGAACACCGGGAACTCAAGGTCCTGATGGCCCGTGAGCGCGTTGGCCAACCGCGTGTCGACGATGTACGGTTCTGTTTGTCCGGGCCACAAGCACTCGAACCGCACCGTATCGCCGCGCAGCGAAATGTCGTGCGCCCCGCTGGCCGGCATCGCGCGCAGATAATCCGCCTCACCGCCAAAAATCCCGTTCCCGGTTTTCTGCCCGCGATCCACCTGCATGTACGCGTGAAGTCCAGGAACCAGATCCTCGACACAAGGCATGATGTCCTCGTAGTGGAACTTGTCCGTCGGTGATCCGTTCTTCTTCCAGCCCTGATGGTTCTCCAGCCAGATCCACTGTGGGAATTCATCAGTGCCCAGAAACGGAACCCGAATGCGCAGCGCATCGCCGGAAGTCACGAAATCGCGCAGCACGAACAAGCCGGTGTCACCGGCCATCGGGTCGATATCGCCACTGATGTACTGGCCCGAAGTGGAGCGCGCATTGATCGTCGATGGCGCATCCGGTGCTTTCCAACCGAGGCGATCGCGGTCCCATGCGCTGGCCGTGAGCAAACTGCTGTTGGCCGCGCCCATCATGCTCCAGCCACCTTGCAAGCAGATGAAATAGCTCTGGAAGCCGGGCGCATTCCCACCACCGCTGTGGAAGTTGTTGCCGCCGAGCAACAGATGGTTGTACTCGTGCTTGAGGATCTCGAAGGGCAATCCGTTCATCGCGCCGAACCGGCTCTGCGAATCGCTGCCGCAACCGAAGATGGGCGGCATGCTTCCCGCATCGGTGCTACCCTGTCCGTGGGTCAGTTTGTGGTGGTTGCGGAAGATCACCATCACATGATCGAAGGAGTGCGGGTCATCCGGTCCCGCTCCTTTGGGCATGCCGGCTTTGCCGTTGTTACGCCACAGGTCGAAGTCGGCGATAGATAGACCGTGTGCGGTGCGGAACGCCCCCATTGCGTTCACCTGCTTCACGGCTTGCGAAGCCGCCGCGTGGTAGTCGTCGCCGCCCATCTCACTTTCCTTCACCGGCATAAGCCCATCGATGTAGTCGCCCAACACCACGTAGTTCCCCAGCGAACAATCGTGGTAGTAACGCGACACCATTGCTTTCGGCACCGCGAGCGGTTGCGGATCGAAGAGGTCATTCTTCCACATCGGCAGTTGACCCACGGGCCAATGCTCCATGCCGTTGCCGCGTGTCGGATCCCGCGCCGGATCCTTGTCGTAGATCATCTCCGCGTAGATCACCAGTATGCGGATCGTGCCGTGCGGACTCAGGTGCCAGCCGTTCTCGCTGCTGGGCACTTGGGTACTGTCGGATGGCGCTACGGGCTGTGCGACCAACAACCGACAACCAACAACCAACGACAAGGAGAAGAAGTAGCGCATTGCGCCGAATGTAGCCTACGCCTTCGGCGCCTTGTACAGCGGTACCGTACTGCACGGCTCCCCGAACATCAGACTCTTCACCACGGGCAGGAGCTTCGCGCTCAGTTCCACGTATGCGTTCAGGGGAACGGGGAGTTTACTGCAGCCCTTCACCACCACCCGTGCGTTGCGGTACGGTTCTACATCCAACTGCTGCACGAAGCGCGTGAACACCGCACGCTCCAGTTGATCGGCATCGCCCTGCGTTACGAACACCGCATGCGGTTGCAGGTGCGTTGCCACCAGCATGAATGCCCAAGTGGGGATGATCGCATCGGCAGAACAATGCACCGCTACGAACTTGTCTTTGTACTGCGACCAGTCTTGTGTCTTTGCGAAAGTGCGCAGGTCTTCCTCCTTCAGCGCGATCTCCTGCCACAACAGCGGTTTGAGGTCGAACACCGCGCGTTCGCCCTGAGGATAGATCTCCTCCAGATCGAGGGTGATGATCCCGCTGGTCGCGACTTTATTAATGATCTCGGACATCGCCCCAAAACTACCGCGCAACGGCCGCAACGCGGACTATCGCGCCACGATCAAGGTGCGCGGGTTGGAAACACCGGGACCGGACACAAGGATGGAGTAACATCCAACGGTCAGCGCGCTAACGTCCACGGGGATGCGACGGCTACCGCTCGGCAGTGTGCCATTGAAGAGCACCTGTACAACGCGGCCTGCCACATCGTGCAACGCGATGCTGTATTTGGCCGATCGCTCCACATCCAAAACGAGTTCAACACGATCGTTCGCTGGGTTGGGGAAGACCTGGATGATCGGATCGGTCGCCATCTCTTCACTGATGCCGATCGGGAAGTTGCCGAGCTTGAACACCACGCCGCTGGTGTTGCACACCCAAGCCCCTTGCAGGTCGTTGTCAAGGGCAATGCCGCTAAGGCTCGAAACGCCGACCGGGAGCACATGCTCGGTAATGAACACACCATCCGCCGTGAACTCAGCGATGCCATCATCATCGCTGCTCACGATGAACAGGTTGCCGGAAACGGGCGAGATATCGAGGTCCCCATAGTTCACATCGAAGTAGGGCTGCACGGAGAAGGTCTGGAGCGTGTCTCCCGTTGTCGCATCGATCTCCGCTACCCGGTTCTCCTCGAAACCTCCGGGCACGTTGTCCTGCACCAGAAAGAAGGTGCCGCGCTGTGGATGGTAAGACCCGCCCACCACATGGCTGTTGCCGAAACCTGCTGCAAGCGTGTCGATCACGGCATTGGTGGCTTCATCAATGGCGTAGATCTCCGCCACGCCGTTCTCCCCGTTCACCAAGAGCAGTTGTCCTTGCGCCACGAAGGTGCCGTTGATGGTCAGGTCAGAAGGGGACATGTCGATGTCCACGTCGTTCGCCGCTTCGCCCACCATCGTAGCCGATGAAATGAATGTTCCATCCTCGGCATACCGATCGATCGTATTCGCCGAGCAACCGATAACCATGATCTCGCCGGCTGGGGAATTGTAGGCGATGCCACAGGTTCCGCCGGTGTTCGAAGGATCGAACTGGGTGAGGATGGTGAGTTGCGCATTGAGCGGTGCAACAGCGACGATGAGGAGTAGGGTTGCGAAGAGCGCGTAGCGTGAATTCATGAGGGCGGTGTTGAGTGGATCGAATGTACCGAAGTACAGCCGTAACCACCCTCACGAAAATTCGGGATGGCTTACATGAAGCCCAGCTCCAGCTGCGCCGCCTCGCTCATCATCGTCCTGTCCCAGGCAGGCTCGAAAGTGATCTCCACTTTGGCGCCGTTCACGCCCTGGACACCGGCCACCTTCTGCTCCACTTCACCGGGCAGCGTTCCCGCCACGGGGCACGCCGGACTGGTCAAGGTCATCTTGATGTACACGCTGGCATCGTCGCGGATCACCACATCGTAGATCAGCCCCAGCTCGTAGATGTCCACGGGGATCTCCGGATCATAGATGGCCTTGAGCGCATTGATGATGCTCTCCTCCAGTTGTTTCTTCTCCTCGGACGTCATGACACTCTCTGAGTTTCTAACCGCCACGACGCCACGGACGCCAAAAATGCGCAACGTGGCGAAACCCGTTGCGTTCGTTGCGTCGTTGCGGTGAAAGGCATTCCCGTCATGACTTGGAGGAATAGGCGAGGGCGTAGCGTTTCATCTGGTCCATCATCGCGCTGAGGCCATTGCTCCGGTTCGGGCTCAGGTGCTCGCGCAGGCCGATGGCATCGATGAAAGTGAGTGGCGTGTCCAGGATCTCTTGGGGTGTGCGGTCGTTCAGCACGCGCACGAGCAAGGCGATAAGCCCTTTGGTGATTATGGCGTCGCTGTCGGCGGTGAAGTGGATCCGCTTTGTCATGTCGAGCGCAGTCGAGACATCGGCATTGAGCCACACGCGCGATTGGCAACCGCGCACGATGTTCTCTTCGATCTTCTTCTCCGGCGCGATCAACGGCAGGTCCTTGCCCAGTTCGATCAGGTGCTCGTAGCGGTCCTGCCAGTCGCTGAAGAGGGCGAACTCATCCACCACTTCTTGTTGGGCTTGGGCGATGGTCATGGTTACCGCATTCATCCGCGCAAACGGTAGAAGTAACTCCCTTCGTAGTTCTTTGTCACGTTCTCGTGTGAGTCGTAAGCAAAGATCACCTGAGCGAGGAGCCGTTCAGGGAAATGATGATTCAGTAGGAGACGAATGCACTCTGCCTCGATCTGGGCCCTGACTGGTTCTGACCACATCGCAAGACCATCCTCGTGTTCGCAGAAGACCCAAACACTGGTTCGAGGTGTATAGATGTTGGGAGTCACCCATTCCACATTGTATACTGGCGGAGCTATGGCGTTGGACCAGTCGATGATCTCATTACCAACGGCAAGAAACTCCCGGAAAGGGAAAAGCGCCTCTTCCTTTTCGTGCCTTTTTGGCTTCGTGATGAACTGGCTGAACCACTTCATGATTCATCGCAACATTTTCACCCCCTTCTTCACCCCAGCGACCATCGCATCCACCTCCATGATCGTATTGAAGCACGCGAAGCTCGCTCGCGTTGTCCCGCTCACGCCGAAGCGGTCCATCAGTGGCTGGGTGCAGTGGTGACCCGTGCGCACGGCGATGCCTTGTTGGTCGAGCAAAGTGCCGAGGTCGTAGTGGTGAACGCCTTCAATGACGAAGCTGATCACGCCCACCTTCTCTTTCGCAGTGCCAATAATGCGCAGGCCGTCGATGGTGAGCAGCTCCTTGGTCGCATGTTCCAGCAGCGTATGCTCGTGCGCGGCCATGGCATCCAGGTCATAATCCTGCATCCAGCGGATGGCCTCGCCCAGCCCGATGATGCCCGCGATGTGCGGTGTGCCGGCTTCGAACTTGAAGGGTAGCTTCGCCCAGGTGCTCTTTTCCAGTGTGACCGTATCGATCATCTCGCCGCCGCCTTGGCAGGGGGGCATGCGCTCCAGCAACTCTTCGCGGCCGTATAGTACGCCCGTGCCAGTTGGTCCATAAGCCTTGTGCCCGCTGAAAGCATAGAGGTCGCAGCCGAGGTCCTGCACATCGATCTTCAGGTGCGGTGCTGCCTGCGCGCCATCCACCACCGTGACGATGCCCTTCTTCTTCGCTTGCGCGATCAGCTTCTTCACCGGGTTGATCGTGCCCAGCGTGTTGCTCACATGGCTGATGGCGAGGATGCGGCTCCTATCGGAGAACGGCACCTGCTTCAGGTCCCATTCGCCGCTGTCCGTGATCGGGATCACCTTCAGCGTAGCGCCATGCCGCTCGCAAGCCAATTGCCAGGGCACGATGTTGCTGTGGTGCTCCATGCCGCTGATCACCACTTCGTCACCTTTCTTCAGCAGCAGTTGACCAAGACTGGTCGCAGCGAGGTTGATGCCTGCCGTTGTGCCGCTGGTGAAGATGATCTCGTGCACAGCCGATGCGTTGATGTGCTGTCTGATCGTCTCGCGTGCGGCTTCCTGCGCTTCGGTGGCCTTCGTGCTCAGTGTATGCACGCCACGATGCACGTTGGCGTTGATGGTCGCGTAGTAGGCGCTCTCGGCCTTGATCACGCGGCGCGGCTTCTGGCTGGTGGCGGCGTTATCGAAGTACACGAGCGGCTTGCCGTGCACCAGCTCCTTCAGGATCGGGAACTGCGCACGGAGCTCCTCGACATCGTAGCCCTTCTTGGTAACCGTGTCAGCCTTGGTGCTCATAGCGCTTCGAGCTTCGCATCGATGAGCGCTGCGAGATGCTTCCTCCAGTCTTCGTTGGAGATGCGCTCCAGCACATCCGTCATGAACGCGTGTGAAAGCATGCGGCGCGCTTCGGGTTCGCTCACGCCGCGTGAACGCAGGTAGAAAAGTCCCTTCTCATCCAGGCGACCGATGGTGCAACCGTGGCTGCACTTCACATCGTCGGCGTAGATCTCCAGTTCGGGCTTGGTGAAAATGCGTGCGTCGTCGCCTTGCAGGATGTTTGCGTTGCTCTGGTAGGCGCGGGTGCGCTGGGCATCCTGCTTCACGTACACCTTGCCATTGAACACGCCCGTGCCTTTCTCCGCGATGATGCCCTTGTAAAGCTCGTCGCTGGTGCAGTCCGGAACGTCGTGCCCGATATACGTGTGGTTATCGCAGTGCGTGGTGCCATTGAGCAGGTACACGCCGTTCAACTCGGCATGTGCCTCCGGACCGGACAGCGATACGTTGATGTCGTTGCGGACCAGCGAGCCTTCCAGTGTTGTCGTGGAGATGCTGTAATGCCCTTTCGCATCAACTTGGACGCTCTCCTGTGCGATATGCGCGGCGGCATCGCGTTGGAGCTTGTGCACGAGCAGTTCAGCGCCTTCGGCCACGTAGCTCTCGCGCACGGAATTGACCAAGGATGTTGTCACGTCGAGCGAAGTCGAGACGTGCTCTTCAATGACCTCGGCCTTGGCGCCTTCCTGGATCAGGAACAGGTCGCGAGGCTGGATCAGCTGTCCGCCATCGGTGGTGATGCGCAGCACGTGGATCGGCTTCTCCACCGTCGTATTCTTGAACACCAGCAGCAGCAAGCCGTCGGTCGGTGCGGACGCATTCATGGCGGAGAACAGGCGTTCGTTCACCGGCGTGATGAAACCGTAGTGGTTCCGGACCGGACCATGCGACAGGTGATGTTGCAGGCTGTCGATCACGACATGCGGCTGGGCTTTCAGGTCATCGCTGAGGTCCGCACGCAAGTGGCCGTTGACGAACACGACACGGGTGACCTCGAAGGGCAGGCGGGCGGGCAGCGTAACGTGGGCATCACCCTTGGCCGTAGCGTACGGATGGTTGAACAGCTTGCCGACGCGGGTGTATTTCCAAGCCTCGGTCTTGATGCTCGGAACAGGAAGCGCATTGACATGCGCCAGGGCTTCGGCGGCGCCGGGCCAGGTGCTACCTTCTAACAACGGTAACACCGTTGCTTTGGGGTCGGTCATTGTTGCGGTGCTCATCGTGGTATCGTCTCGGTCGACCCTGAGGGTCGACGCTACACCGTTTCCGGTTTGATCCAATCGTAGCCCTTCGCTTCCAACTCCAGCGCCAATTCCTTCGGCCCGCTCTTGATGATGCGGCCATCGGCCATAACATGCACGAAGTCCGGGATGATGTGATCGAGCAGGCGCTGATAGTGCGTCACCACGATGAAGGCGTTATCCTTCGAACGCAGCTTGTTCACGCCGCCAGCCACGATGCGTAGCGCATCGATGTCCAAGCCGCTGTCGGTCTCGTCGAGGATGCCGAGGGTGGGTTCGAGCATCGCCATCTGGAAGATCTCGTTGCGCTTCTTCTCGCCACCGCTGAAGCCCACGTTCAGGTTGCGGCTCATCAGGTCGGGGTCCATCTCCACCAGCTTGGCGCGTTCGCGGACCAGCGTCAGGAAATCCTTGCCACCGAGCTCCGCGAGACCGTTCGCCTTTCGCGTTTCGTTCAGCGCAGTGCGCAGGAAGTTCATGTTGCTCACACCGGGGATCTCCACCGGGTATTGGAAGGCGAGGAAGATGCCTTTCCATGCGCGCTCTTCGGGGGAAAGCTCAAGTAGGTCTTGGCTTTGGTAGGTCACTGAGCCAGCGGTCACTTCATACTCGTCGCGGCCAGCGAGGACGTTGGCGAGCGTGCTCTTGCCGCTGCCGTTCGGGCCCATGATGGCATGCACCTCGCCAGCCTTTACTTCGAGGTTCAGACCCTTTAGGATGTCCTTGCCTTCAATTTTCGCACTGAGGTTCTTGATCGATAGCATCGCTTCGTTGGCTCCTTTGTTAGTCCGCATCACTATTTAGATGGGTTCTAAACAGAAGGGGTCCGCAAATGTAGGCCTCGAAACCTTGCTGCGAATAGATCGGAACAAGTCGCGGAAGCGGCAGCCCATCGCTTTCGCAGGATGGTGAAGAGAGGGTGATGGCCCCATGATCACGCAATGCCCCCGGATATCTTAGCCGCCCCTCGATCCGCAGGCGTAACGACATGTCCGAAACCCTCACACTTCCGAAGACCGCTGACCGCTTCGCGCTGTACAGTTCACTCTATCCACAGATGAAGCAGTTGTTGGAGGATGAGCGCGACCCGATCGCGGCGATGGCCAACATGGGCGCGGCGATCAAGGAGGCTTTTGGCTGGCATTGGGTCGGCTTTTACCGGGTGATGGGCGCTGAATTGGTGCTGGGCCCGTTCCAAGGTCCCGTGGCATGCATGCGCATTGGTCATGGCAAGGGCGTGTGTGGAACCGCATGGGCCGAGGAGCGAACACTGATCGTTCCGGACGTGGACAAATTCCCGGGCCACATTGCCTGTAGCGCGTTGAGCAAGAGCGAGATCGTAGTGCCGCTGCGCGGGCGCGACAACCGGGTGCATGCCGTGCTCGACATCGACAGCTCGCAACTGGATGATTTCACTGAGGTGGATGCGCAGGCGTTGGCCCGACTGTTGGGGCTGCTCGAACCGCTCTTCGACTGAACCCTATGCCGCGTTACTGGCCGTTGACCATCGTGCTGCTCTTGGCCGCGTGCGCCCAAGTGCGTGAGCCGACGGGCGGCGAGAAGGATGAGAAAGGTCCTCTGCTGCTAGAGAGCACTCCGTTGCAGCGCACCACCGACTTCCGGGGCGACCGCATCATTCTGCGCTTCAACGAACGCGTGCAGTTGAAGAGCATCCGTGAGAATCTGGTGGTTTCGCCTCCTCTGTCCGAAGTGCCAACTGTGCGGTTGATCGGGGATCGCTCCGTGCAGATCGGTTTTGAGGGGCTCTTGTTGCCGAACACAACCTACGTGTTGGACTTCGAAAAAGGCGTCGTTGATCTCACGGAAAGCAACGTGTACAAGGGTGGACCGTTCGTCTTCAGCACTGGTAGTGTGATCGATTCAGCAAGGATCAGCGTTGGCGTGAACGATGCGCGAACGCTGGCGCCGATGAAAGGAGTGGAGGTGCTGCTGTTCGCCGATGGCGATACGTGCGATCCGCGCAATTGCCAACCGCACTATTTCGCCCGCACCGATGAGCAAGGCCACGCGCACATCGAGTTCATGCGACCGGGTAACTACAACGCCTTTGCCCTCCGCGACCTGAACGGCAACCATTTGTACGACCTCCCCACCGAAGCGATAGCCTTTGGCGACGAGGCTATGAGCACCAGCACGGATAGCCTTGCCACCCCTGCGGAACTGCGCATGTTCACCGCCTTGGACAGTGTTCAACGCCTCCTGGACGCGCGCTATGTAGACGGGGCACTTCGGCTGGCCTTTTCCCGGCCGGTCGACGTTGTCAGCATCTCATCCGCCGCAGGCGGGCCCATGGCTGGGGCGTGGCTTCCCGAGTGGAATGCCGCTCGCGATTCGGTGCGCGTTTGGTACTTGGGTGACAGCCTAGCGCAAGGGCCGTTGCTGGTGCATGCCGATAGTGTGCTGTTGGATACGGTGGACCTGGAAGAACGATCAGCGCCGGCCACCCTAAGCATCGCGCGAGTGGCCATAACGGGTACTTCCTCCATTGAGTTGGAAGCTTCCCGCCCGCCTGCTTTCGTGGATACCACGCGCATCAGCTTTCTGCGCGATAGCGTGCCGATGCCGTTCAACCTTTCCAGTGGTGTCGGTCATGTGCGTCGGTTCGTGTTACGGACCCCGCTGAAGCCAGGGGAGAAGGGAACCCTGCACCTACTGCCTGGAGGCCTGGTCGACCATCAGGGACGTACGAATGACACACTGGCCATACCGATCGAAATGCTTGGTGCGAATGGGTCCGGTTCCCTGAATGTTCCGCTTCCGATCCTTCGGGATGGCTACCAAGGCGCGTTCATCCTTGAGCTTCTGGATGCCAAGGGACAAGTGATCCTGCTGCAGACGGGAAGTGCGCTACCCGCGCAGGTCTGGTGGAGTACGCTTCCACCACAAGCCTTCGGACTGCGGCTGGTCGCCGACCGCAATGCCAACGGCCGCTGGGATGCCGGTTCGTTGCCCCTTGACCAGCAGCCGGAACGGGTGTATGTGCACCCCAAGGGGGCGACGGTGCGGGCAGGATGGGAGGTGGAAGTGATTTGGGAGTGAACGATATGCCACGGCCTTGGCAACGAGAGCCGCCTAAGCAGCGTCAACGGCCTACGGGCTGGACCGGGTAGCCTACTTTCACGACGTTTTTTAACAGCATCATTCATGGGCCGCATCCTTCGCCGCGCGTTTTGGCTTTCAGTATTTGTTGGGCTCGTTGCACCGCTGGCCCACGGTCAGGCCGGTGTTGTGCCCACCATGGGCAAAGAGTTCTGGATCGGGTTCATGAAGGGCTTCCAGGGGGGGGCGGCCAACAGCTTGGATGTGTTCATCAGCAGCCCGGTGAACACAAGTGGTGTTCTCACCATGCCGTTGACCGGCACGACCATCCCCTTCAGTGTTACTGCTAACGTCACCACCACCGTTACTCTTCCGAACGTTACCGCAGCCATGCACTTCGGTAGCGAAGTGGTCGATAACAAGTCGATCCTCATCCAGACACAGGACACCGTTGCGGTGTTCGCCATCAACTTCGAGCAATACACCGCAGATGCGGCAGTGATCTATCCGGTACAATCATTGGGCACCGATTACCGCGTGTTCTGCTACTACGGCTACGGTGGTATCGCGGATCTGGTGAGTGAATTCTTGATCGTTGCCACCAAGGATGGGACGGAGATCGAGATCACCGCCACCGCCAACACTGCTGGTGGCCACTTGGCCGGAGTGCCATGGATCATCCAATTGGATAGTGGTGAGACGTACCAAGTGCAGGCACAGAGCGATGCCACGGACCTGCAAGGCAGTTTGGTAAGAGGTACGCCCGCTAGTGGCTCCTGTCGCCCCTTTGCGGTGTTCGGCGGAAGCGTATGTACCAAGGTGCCGAACTCTTGCACGGCCTGTGATCACGTGTACGACCAGAACCTGCCCACTACGGCATGGGGTACGAAATACTATACGGTCCCGTTCAGCCAAATGAGCGGATACACCTACCGGATCATGGCGCGCGACAACGGCACGCAGGTCACCATCAATGGGGGAGCACCGATCGCCTTCAGCGCAGGCCAATGGACCGAGTACAATTTCCAAGCGACCGCGAACTGCATCGAAAGCAACCTGCCGATCAGTGTTGCCCAGTACATGGAGGGCGTTACCTGCAATACGTTGAACCCTAACCTCGGTGATCCTGCCCTCTTGATCCTCAATGCGGAGGAGCAGCAGATCGATCGCATAACGTTCGGTACGGTGGTGAGCACGGTGATCACATCTCACTTCTTGAACATCGTGACCGAGACAGCCAACACCGCCAGTGTCTATCTCGACGGAGCGCAGATCCCGCTGGGTACGTTCTCGGCCTACCCGGCCTGCCCCACCATGAGCTATGGCTCGGTTACGCTTGCCCCGGGAAGCCATACGTTGGAATGTGTTGGTGGCTTGAGCGCGTACGTCTATGGAGCCGGTAGTGCGGAAACGTATGCCTACTCAGTAGGTGCGTTCACGCCGGTACCGCCCTTGGTTGTTGATAGTGTGTTCTGTGGACTTGACAGTACGGGTACGCTGACACTAGCGCCACCTGTGCCGATCTTCAATCCATGGTGGAACACGATGAGCAACCCTGCCGATACGCTGTACTTCGGTCTCAGCTACACGTTCGTGCCACCGGCCAGCGATGTGTACGTGGTAACGGGCTACGAGAATCAGAGCTTCTGCGAGCAGCAGTATTTCTTCAGCGTGGAGATCGACGATCCACCGGTTCTCGACCTCTCGGCGAACGGCGTGCCCGGTCCGGCTGTGATCCAGGTGTGTGCGTACGAAGAAGTGCAGTTGGAAGTGGTGCCGAACCCGGCGGGCACCTACCTCTACAATTGGTGGCCCGACGCACCGCTGGATGATGGCAGCTTGCCGAACCCGATCGCGACGCCAGCCCACAGCGGATGGTTCTATGTGAGTGTGAGCACGCTCAACGGTTGCGCCGTGGCCGTGGACAGCATATACATTGAAGTGATCCCCGGCGACGTGCTCCTTTATGAGGCGACCAGTGACCCAACGATGCTGTGTGCTGGCGACAGCGCTCAGTTGAACTTGGAGATCCACCAGACCATCGTCAGCGATACGCTGGATACCGCACTGAACCCAGCGCTATGGAGCACCACCACAGGCGGTGCATTGAGCAACGTCTGTGGTTCCATCGGGGGCAATGCGTTGCACTTCGATGGTCCGGCACCAACACGCGAAGCACAGACCGTTGATCTGAACCTGTTGCAGGGTGGCACGGTCCGCTTCAACCTGAAGATCAGCGATGGCTTGGCGCCTTGCGACAACGCCGATCCCGGCGAAGACGTGCTGCTGCAATACAGCACCAACGGTGGTGGTGCATGGACCACGATCAATACCTATTGGGAATACCTCTACACCACATGGACGCAGATCGACGAACCGATCCCGGCAGGGGCAATGACGGCGAGCACGCGTTTCCGCTGGGTGCAGCCCAACTTCACCGGAGCGGGCGAAGACAATTGGCAGCTTGACGATGTATCCATTGCCGTTGAGAATGCTGTCGGGCTCACCATTGCATGGACGCCAGCGGCTACACTGAGCAACGCCGGCATCATCGATCCGATGGCTTACCCGGTGACCAGCGGCTGGTACTATGTGACCAGCACCGATGTGAACACCAGTTGCCAATACAACGACAGTCTGTTCATCGATGTAGGCCAACCCTTCACGCTGGCCATGACCCCCGACACTGCGATCTGCGATATCGCGGGTATCCAGTTGGATGCCATTCCAAGCGGGGGCACCAACCACGACTATCTCTGGGCGCCCAACACCAACATCACCAGCATCTTCGCAGCCAGCCCTACAGTAACGCCAGTTGTTACAACGACCTACACCGTTACGGTGACCAGTCAAGAAGGCTGTACGGCGACCGGGGACGTTCAGATCATCGTTTCCGCCGCGTTGAACCTTACCGTTACCACTACCGATGCGGATATCTGCGCGGGTGACATCGTTACGCTGAACGCCAACGTGGGCGGTGCGGCCAATATGTCTTTCCAATGGGCCCCGTTGACAGGCCTGAGCAATGGGAACGTGCAAAGCCCAGATGCCCAGCCTATGCAGGATGAGTGGTACAGTGTGATCGCGACCGACACATTGAGCGGCTGCGTGCTCGCGGACAGTGTGTTCATCAACGTTACGAACGTGAGCGGCGTGTTCGCCGGCAATGACACCACGGTGTGCAGCGCCATGGGCATGCAGCTTGGCGTCACCTACTCAACGGTGAACCCGATCATCCAGTGGGAGCCTGCTCAGTACCTCAACTTCTCGAACACAGCAGCGCCCACGATCACCTTCGATAGCACCATGACGTACATCGTGGAAGTCGGGGATGGGGTTAACTGTTCTGCATTCGATACCGTGACCGTTACGGTGAGCTTCAGCAGCCTCACGTTCATCGCGGATAGTTCGTTGTGCCAAGGACAGAGCATGGTGATCGATGCAGGTTATCCGTGGGCGGACCACAGTTGGAGCACGGGTGATACCTCACAGACCATCACGGTTAACAGTGCGGGAGCTTACACATGCACCATGACCGATACCCAGATCGGTTGCTCGGTAAGCTTTACCACCAACGTTACCGTCGATCCATTGCCCGGGGTGTATCTGGGTCCGGACACATCGCTGTGTGTTGGCCAGAACTGGTTGCTCGATGCGGGCAATCCCGGCAGCACGTACTTGTGGAACACCACTGCACAAACGCAAACCATCAGCACTACGGTCAATGGCCCCTTCAGCGTTGATGTGATCGATGCCAACGATTGTTTGAACAGCGATACAATCGCCGTCGTCTTTGATCCACTGCCCGTGATCGTCATCAGCGATACTGTGGTGTGCGTAAGCGAAACGATCACCTTGAACGCCGGCAATCCTGGTGCTGCATATCTGTGGAGCCCAACAGGTGAAACCACGCAGACCATTGACGTCACAGCGACCGATGGCACTTACAGTGTGGTCGTGACCACTCCTACCATCTGCACCGACAGTGCTGAAGCCACCTTGATCTTCATCCCATTCCCGGTCGTGGACCTTGGTGCCGACACGGCGCTGTGCGATACGGAGCAGTTGACCCTCGATGCCGAGAATGACACGTGCGTATTCACTTGGAGCACGGGTGCGAATTCGCAAACGATCACCCTGGTTGAAAGCGAGAACGTATGGGTGGATGTGTATAACGACTACTGCGTGACGCGCGATTCCATCAACGTGGTCTTCAACCCGCTACCGAACGAACTGTCGGTGAGCGAACTGACGATCTGCCTCGACTACCCGCCCTACCATGCGGTGCTCAGTGGCGAGAACACGGGCAACACCTACGTATGGAGCCCAACGGGCGAAACCACTCAGATCATTCTTGCAGAGGATTACGGTTGGTATATGGTGCAGCTCACCACACCGTTGGATTGCTCCATCCTCGATTCGATCCTTGTGCAGGAATACTGCCACAGCGCCATCTACGTGCCCAACACCTTCACCCCCGATGGCGATGGTGTTAATGACATGTTCTTCCCGAACGGCCACAATATCGCTGCGGTCGAGCTGCGCATTTTCGATCGTTGGGGCGAGATGATCAAAAGCGGCACCGGCAGTGATGCGAAGTGGGATGGTACATACGGCGGTGCCACCAGCCAGGATGGAGTGTACATCTGGAAGGTGAAGTACCGATTCTTCGAGAACGCCGAGCACACCGTTATCAGTCCCGACTACGAGCAAACAGGGCATGTGACCTTGGTGCGCTGATCCTGCTCTATTCCGTCCGATCAAAACCCCGACTTGTCGGGGTTTTGTCGTTCAGATCCCATCGTTCAGGAACCTTCCGCCAGCCTTCGGCGTATGCACGGCCGCAAAAAAGCCGCGACTCTGGCGGAACGGAACGTGCGAATGAGCTCACTACTTCGATCGGCGCTTACCTGCGCAGCGTTGGTGCTTTCCCTGATCGGGACAAGCGAAGCAGCCGCACAAGCGGTTGCTGTACCCACGAAAGGCCGCGAGTTCTGGTTGGGCTTCATGCGCAACGCATACAACGCACAGAACCTGCGTGTGAGCATTGCGAGCGATGTGGCGACCAGCGGCACGGTGAGCATTCCGTTGCAGGGATGGAGCCAAGCGTTCACCGTTACCGCAGGGGGCATTGCAACGGTGACGATCCCCAACACTGCGGAGAACATCAACGGCGACGTGGTTGGCGACATGGGCGTACTGCTCACGGCGGCCGATAGCGTGACGGTCGTGGCCACCAACTTCCAGAACTTCAGCCTCGATGCAACGCAAATATTGCCCGTGGCTTCCTTGGGTCTCAATTATCGTGTGGATGCCGCTGCTGGCTTGCCGGGCTTCAACAACTTCTACCGCAGTGAACTGTTGATCGTTGCTACCGAAGATGGTACCCAAGTGACCATCGTGCCCAGCGTGCCGACCGATGGTGGCCATGCCGCGGGCGTTCCCTATACCGTGAACCTGGACCAAGGTGAAACCTATCAGGTGATGAGCGCTTCGGATATCACCGATCTCACTGGCACTACCGTGAACGGAACCGCATTGAACGGGCCTTGCCGCCCCTTCGCGGTTTTCGGTGGAAGCATGTGTGCCAATCTGCCCACGGTCTGTCCAGCTTGCGACCACGTGTTCGAGCAGTGCCTACCGATCGAGACCTGGGGGACCGATCACCATACGATACCGCTGCTCGGCATTTCCAGCTATACCTATCGTGTTACTGCCGATCAGAACGCCACCTCCGTAACGATCGATGGCGGTGTGCCGACGTTGCTGAACGCCGGCCAATCGATCACCGTGAACGGCGCTGCACAACCGGTGTGCATCCATGCCGATAAGCCGATAAGCTCCGCACAGTTGTTCGAAGGATACAACTGCAGCGGTGCAGGTGACCCCAGCAGCTTGCTGCTTTCACCGGAAGACCGCCTCAGCTACGCCGGTAGCTGGCGCACGATCAACAGCGGACAGGTGAATCAGCATTTCGTGAGCGTGGTGATGCCGGCCTCCGGCATTGGCCAATTGTTGCTCGATGGAAGTCCCGTCCCAGTTGGCAGTTTCAGTCCTTACTCAGCGTGCGCTAGCATGGTGCAATGCGCGCTGTCCGTGCCGAACGGCATACATCGCCTACAATCTGCGTCGGGTTTCATAGCATATGCCTATGGTTATGGCATGGGCGAGAGTTATGCGTTCACGATCGGCGATCGCGGTACGCCTACCGCGCCTGTCGATACCGTGATCTGCGCAACCGGGCAAGTGAGTTTGCAAGGCCCTGCCGGCTTCACCACCTATGAGTGGACACTTGCCAGCACCCCCGGTAACGTCCTGTCCACTTCCCAGAATTTCACCTACGTGCCAACGAGCAGCGACACGGTCCTCTGCACAGGAACCATCATGCCCAGCGGCTGCCAAGTGACCGAGAGTTTCTTGGTGGAAGCACAGGTGCAGCCACCGCTCACACTCACTGCGAGCGCTACATCGGGCTGCACCGCCCAACCGATCCAGCTCACGGCCTCGCTGCCGAATCCGGCCAGCGCCATATGGAGCTGGAGCCCCGCCGGATTGCTGAACGACCCAACGATCAGCAACCCCATAGCCACGGTCAACCAAAGCACGTGGTTCGTGTTGAACGTGAACACACCTTTCGGTTGCGATGGATTGCGCGATAGCATACTGGTCGATGTTGATCCGGGCAACGTCATCACATTCGACATCCACACACCCGACAGCATTCTGTGCAGTGGCGATCAGGTACCCATGCAAGTGGATGTGGAAGCGGTGATCGCGCGTGATGGTTTCAACAGCGGAACGGCTCCATTCTGGTCCGCTATCCAAGGCGGAACCACGTCCATGGTCTGTGGTAGCATTACGGGTGATGCTTTGTTCTTCGATGGGGCGGGTACACGCACCGCGACGACGATCGCCATGAACGTGTCCACTGGCGGTGCCGTGCGGTTCTCCTTGAAGATCGCTAACGGTGTTGCACCCTGCGAGGATGCCGATCCCGGCGAGGATGTGGCACTCGAGTATTCCGCGAACGGCGGACCGTGGACCATTGCTGCTTCATTCAACGAAGCCTCGTACCCGGTCTTTTCGCCGATCACGGTCCCCATCACCGCCGCCATGATGTCTGCGAACACCCAGTTCAGGTGGAAGCAAGCCAACAGCACCGGCGCGGGTCAGGATGTATGGGCGATCGACCAAGTGCTGATCAGTACATGGGACAATACCACGCTCAGCTATCTGTGGAGCCCAGCGGCAAGCGTGAGTAATCCCACAGTGATCGAACCGCTGGCTTGGCCAACGGCCAGCGGCTTCGTAAAAGTGGATGCCACGGATCCGTTCACGCAATGCGTCTACAGCGATTCGGTGATGTTCACCGTCGGAACTCCTTTCACTCTGGCGGTTACGAACGATACCACGGTTTGCGCTGTTCAACCGGTGCAATTGAATGCTGTGCCGAGCGCAGGCAGCAACCACAGCTTCAGCTGGTTACCAAACAACGGCACGCTGAACAATGCGACGATCGCCGCGCCCATGGCCACACCGTCCAGTACGTCCACCTACACAGTGAATGCCACTTCCCCCGAAGGTTGCACGGCGAACGAGAGCGTGACCATCACCGTGGGCAACATGAGCAATTTGGTTGTGACCACCAGCGACAACCAAGTATGTATCGGCGACCAAGTGCAGTTGAGCGCAACGGTGACCGGTGGTGCCAACCTGCAATTCGCATGGACACCGGCGGCATCCCTCAATAGCTCGAATGCTCAGAACCCTGTGGCCACACTTCCCGGTACTACCGCGTACAGCGTTACGGTCACCGACGGACTGACCGGCTGCGCGCTCTCTGGAGGTGTCACCATCAACACCAACGTTCCCTATGTGCTCAGTGCCACGCCGAGTGATACGGTCTGCACGGCGCTGGGCATGCCGCTGACGGTCACACACAACGTACCCGCACCACAATACCTCTGGACGCCAGCGTCGAACTTGAACGCTGCCAATATCCAGAGCCCGACGATCCTTGCCGATACCTCCGCATTGTACATCGTCACCATCACCGACGCGAACGGATGCAACGCCACGGACAGCACACGCATCACCGTGGCCTTCGATGATCTGGTGCAACCACCCGATACCGCCATCTGCCAAGGTGAGACCGTGTTGCTCGATGCAGGGTATGCGGGAAACGATTTCCTCTGGAACACCAACGCGACAAGTCAAACGATCATAGCGGATGCAACCGGTCTGTATGTGGTGACCATCACCGATGTCATGGGCTGCGAAGCCATTCGTGAGTTCGACGTAACGGTGAACCCGTTGCCTGCAGTTAGCCTTGGCCCCGATATCGCCCTGTGCGGTGCGGCAGGCCATGTGCTGAACGCCAACAGCCCAGGCAACAGCGTCCTCTGGAGCACCAATGCGACCACACAGCAGATAACAGTTGCCACCACCAACGACTATTGGGTGAGCGTCACCGATGCGAACGGCTGCGTGAATGCCGACACGGTGCACGTAGCCTTCAACGCGAACCCCCTCGACAACTTGGTGGATGTAACGCAGTGCAGCACCCAGACCGCCGCGCTTAACGCGGGCAATCCCGGATGCACCTACAGTTGGAACACCAGCGCAACCACGCAGATCATCATCGCACCGGTTTCCGGCACGTACACGGTGGATGTCACCACTCCACAGAACTGCACAAGCACGTTTGACGCTGTTGTCACGCTTATCGAGCCACCTGTCGTGGACCTCGGCAACGATACCTCGTTGTGCGCGGGCCAACCATTGATGCTTGATGCCGGCAACGCTGGAGCGACTTTCCTCTGGAGCACCAATGCAACAAGCCAGACGCTTGCACCCAGCGCTTCAGGCACCTACTGGGTGGATGTCAGCAACACCGCTTGCACCGTTCGCGACAGCATCGACGTTCTCTTTCATCCGTTGCCCGTCAACAACCTGCAAGACATCACCGCGTGCATCACTGACGTGGTCACCCTCGATGCCGGCAACCCGGGAAGCACCTACCTGTGGAGCACGAACGCCACTACGCAAACGATCACCCCGGTCACAGGCAACACGTACAGTGTTGTTGTTACGAACGCTGCGGATTGCCAGGCCACGTTCAGTGCCGATGTGACATTCGTCGGCTATCCTGTTGTTGATCTGGGTGCGGATACCGTGCTCTGCGATGGGCAGGTGCTCACATTGGATGCGGGTAACACCGGAGCGACGTTCCAATGGAGCACGGGTGCAGCAACGCAGATGCTGGACGTTACCAGCAGCAATAGCTACAGCGTTACCGTGAACAACGGCTATTGTGCCACGCAAGATGCGATCAGTGTCGTCTTCAACCCCAGTCCGGTGAGCATGGCCGCGCACCAGTTCTTCGTCTGTTTGGATGAATCACCCAACTACGTCCCCATTGATGCGGGCAACCCTGGAAGCGGCTTCGTGTGGAGCCATGGCGACACCAACCAAGTGACATTCGCAGGCGCGTACGGTTGGTATTTCGTTACCGTGACCAACGAGTTCGATTGCAGCGCCGTGGACAGCGCCGTGGTGAACGAGTTCTGCCCGGCCGCCATCTATGTCCCCAACACCTTCACCCCTGATGGAGATGGCGTGAACGATCTGTTCATGGCCGTTGGCAAGAACATCGCCGAGTTGACGATGCGCGTGTTCGACCGCTACGGCAATGTGTTCTGGGAAACCGACCGGCCCGGTGTGGGTTGGGATGGCACCGTGAACGGCGCACAGTTGCCCAACGAAGTCTACGTGTGGCGGATGACGTACCGCTTGCTGGAAGACGTGGACGGAACAGTGGGCCGCGAGATCAGCCAAACGGGCCACGTCACGGTACTGCGCTAGAGCCCTAGGCTGAACTCGTCCGCGTCCTTCGCCACCGGGAACTTCTCCCGGAAATCCTCCAATGATGCGTAGTCGAGTGCAACGGTTGCGGCTCCTTCTTGGGAAGGCTCCACGCTTCCGATCACCGCACCACGCGGATCGATAACCACCGAATCGCCCGTGTAGTGCATTCCCTTGCCATCCATGCCCACGCGGTTCGCACCGACCACGTAACACTGGTTCTCGATCGCGCGGGCGATCAACAACTGGCTCCATGGATAGCGACGCGCTTCCGGCCAGTTGGCTACATAGAGGATCGCGTCGTAGTCGTCTCGGTTGCGCGCAAAGACCGGGAAGCGCAGATCGAAGCACACTTGCAGCAGGAAGCGCCATCCGCGCCATTCCACAACAACGCGTTCGGCTCCGGGCGCATAGTGCTCGTTCTCGTTCGCGAAGCGGAAGAGGTGGCGCTTGTCATACACCGTGACTTGTCCATCGGGCCGAACGAAAAGCCCGCGGTTGAAGTACTTGCCATTCGCCGTGATGATGGTACTGCCATAAAGCGCAGCGTTGGTTGCCGCCGCTTGTTCGCGCATCCATTGCACCGTGGCGCCCTCAATCGTCTCAGCTAGATCCGTACTGCGCATGCTGAAGCCGGTGGTGAACATCTCCGGTAGCACGATGAGATCCGTCGTGCCCTTCAACGCGGCGAGTTTCTGGCCGAACATCGCACGGTTCGCCGCCGCATCCTCCCAGTGGAGCATGCTCTGTACAAGCGTCACCCTCAGATCCTGCATAGCTTCTCGATGGCTGCGTCCAAGGTAGCGTCCTGCTTGGCGAAGCAGAAGCGCAAGAGGCGCTGGTTCATCGGCGGCTCCTTGTAGAACGGTGAGAGCGGGATCGTCGCCACGCCGAACCCACGCGCCACGCGTTGCGCGAATGTCATATCGTCCTCCGTGCTGATAGCGCTGTAGTCGGCCACCTGGAAATAGGAGCCTTCGCAAGGCAACAACTTGAAGCGCGACTTCGACATGCCGTTCGCAAAGCGGTCTCGCTTGGCTTGGTAGAAGGAAGGCACCGCTTCGTAGTTCGCCGGTTCCTTCATGTAGGCCGCGAGTGCGTGCTGTATCGGCGTGTTCGCGCTGAAGACATTGAACTGGTGCACTTTCCGGAACTCGGTCATCATTTCCTTCGGTGCGAGCGCGTAGCCCATCTTCCAGCCGGTGGTATGGAAGACCTTGCCGAAACTGAAGATCACGAAGGCCCGTTCGCGCAATTCCGGGTAGTTGATCGCCGAAGCGTGCGGCTCGCCATCAAAGACGAGGTGCTCGTACACCTCGTCGCTCAGCAGGATGATGTCCGTGCCGCGCAGCATCTCGATGATGCGCCGCATGTCGGCATCGCGCAGGATGGTGCCCGCCGGATTGTGAGGCGTGTTGATCATCAGCATACGCGTCTTCGGGGTGATCGCTTGCGCGACCGCATCCGCATCGAACTTCATGTCGGTACCAAGGCGCACGTGCACCGGCTTGCCGCCGAAGAGCTCCACCGTAGGCGAGTAGCAGTCGTAGGCGGGGTCCACGATTATCACTTCATCGCCCGGATGAACGACCGCACCGATGGCCGTGAAGATGGCCTGTGTGCCACCGGACGCCACCGTCACTTCGGTGTCCGGATCATAGCGGAAGCCATAGAGCCGCTCCACCTTGGCCGCGATCGCTTCGCGCAATCCGGGTAGGCCGGGCATCGGCGCGTACTGGTTGTGACCCGCACGCATGGCGGCGTTCACCAACTCGCTCAACTTGTCGTCGATCGGGAAATCCGGAAAACCTTGGCTGAGGTTGATGGCGCCGCACTCGGCCGCCAGCTTGCTCATCACCGTGAAAATGGTGGTGCCGACGTGAGGGAGTTTGCTCTGAATCACTTGCCAATGAGTCGCTTCAGTTCCAATTCAAGCTTCTCAATTTCCGCTGTCCTTCCTTTCGTTTCCGGTCGCGCACGCATCTTCTTGATCTCCGTTCGCAACGCCGCTCGATGCATTTCCTTAGCTCGAAGTTGCTCCTCAAACTGTCGATCAGCTTCAGTACGTACGAGCTTTTCCAGATTGGTCCATCCCTTCACATCATCCTTGGTCGGGACCCGAAGCTTGGTACCGAGGTTGCTCATCTCATTCCCACAGACCGGACACGAACGGGATTGCTCCACTAGGGCAAGACGACGAGCCGACCTACAGCGGAAACAAGCCAGCGTAACTGACGACATTCTGCCAAACTACTCCTTCGTCACCGTCGCCGCCAAGTACTCCCTGTTCAACCGCGCGATATGCTCCAAGCTGATGTTCTTCGGGCACTCGATCTCGCACGCGCCGGTGTTGCTACAGTTGCCAAAACCCTCTTTGTCCATCTGCTCCACCATGGCCAGTGCACGGCGCTTGCTCTCCGGCTTGCCTTGGGGCAGCAGTGAGAGCTGCGAGACTTTCGCCGCGGTGAACAACATAGCGGAGCCGTTCGGGCAGGTGGCCACACAGGCACCACAACCGATGCAGGTCGCAGCGTCGAAGGCCTTGTCGGCATCGTCCTTGGGAATAGGCACTGCGTTGCCATCAACGAGATTACCGCTGGTGTTGATGCTCACGAAGCCGCCAGCCGCCTGGATGCGATCGAAGGCGCTACGGTTGGTCGCCAGATCCTTGATGACAGGGAACGCCTGCGCACGCCAAGGCTCCACGTGGATCGTATCGCCATCCTTGAATCGCCGCATGTGCAACTGGCAGGTGGTGATGCCCTTGCCCGGGCCGTGCGCCTCGCCATTGATGAAGAGGCTGCATGATCCGCAGATGCCCTCGCGGCAATCATGATCGAACGCGATGGGATCCTCGCCCTTGCGCACGATGTCGTCGTTGAGAACGTCAAGCATCTCGAGGAAGCTCATATCCTCGGAGACGTCCTTCACCGGGTAGTCCTTCATGGCGCCCTTGTCGTTCGGCCCGCTCTGGCGCCAGATCTTGAGATTGAGTTTCATTGGTGAATGGTCATTGGTGAATGGCGAATGGGCAGAAGCTCACTTGCCATGTTCCTTGCGCATCAATTCGTGACGTTCCTCGATCTTGGAGATCATCTTGTTCAGCATCCGCGCGACCGAGGTGAGGCGCGATGCGATCGGAGCGGGATCCAGTCCGAGCTCCGGATAGAGCCGAGGCGCTAGCTCCAATTGTGTTTCCAGTTCAAAGAGCGAACCGCGCGCGATCCGCAGGTAGTTCAGCAGTTGTCGGTCGCGATTCGTTCCACGGCCCCATCCTTCGGCGATATTCGATGGAACGGAAACAGCCGCCCTGCACATCTGGCTCACCAAACCGAAACGTTCATCGCTCGGCAACTTGGACGCGAAGGCATAGACGAGTTGGGTTACTTCCATCGCATGCTGCCACACGATCAGATCGCGGAAGCTCTGTACGGCACCGTATGGCGCAGCAGGCTCCTCAACGCAGATCCCGTTGAAGTCTTCCAAACGCTCAGTATCCATGTCCATCAGTGCTCCCATTCACCAACTCCCATTCGCCATTCACTACTTGTAGCTCCTCTGCGTCAGTTTCACCTCGTTGAATTCCAGCGCCTCCTTGTGCAGGTTCGCCTTGCCGGCATCACCGGTCCACTCCCAAGCCGCCACGTAAGCGTAGTTGGCATCGTCACGTTTGGCTTCACCCTGCTGCGGCCCATCTGTTTCCGCGTACTCCTCGCGGAAGTGGCCCCCACAGCTTTCGTTGCGGTTAAGGGCATCCACGCACATCAGCTCGCCTAGTTCCAGGAAGTCGGCCACGCGACCGGCCTTCTCCAGTTCCTGATTGAACTCACTGCCCTTGCCCGGAACACGCACATCGCGGTAGAACTCTTCACGGATCTGGCGGATCTCCGTGATCGCTTCCTGCAAGCCTTGCGCATTGCGCGCCATGCCGCACTTGTCCCACATCACCTTGCCGAGGCGACGGTGGAAATCATCCACAGGCTTCGTGCCCTTGTTGTTGAGGAAGTGGTTGATGCGGTCCTTCTGCTCCTTCTCCGCAGCGTCGAACTCCGGCCGCTTCGTGTCGATCGGTCCGGTGCGGATGTCATCCGCGAGGTAATCACCCACGGTGTAGGGGATCACGAAGTAGCCATCGGCCAGGCCTTGCATCAAGGCTGATGCACCGAGGCGGTTCGCGCCGTGATCGCTGAAGTTCGCTTCGCCCAAGCAGAAGAGGCCGGGTACGGTGGTCTGCAAGTTGTAGTCCACCCACAGGCCGCCCATGGTGTAGTGTACGGCCGGGTAGATCTTCATCGCGTGGTCGTAGGGGTTCTCGCCGACGATGTTCTCGTACATGTCGAAGAGGTTGCCATACTTCTCGCTCACGACAGCGCGACCGAGTTCGATGATCTTCTCCTTGCTCGCGTTCTCGATCTTCTTCACGTTCGCTTCGAGCTTGCCGTAGCGCTCGATGGCCGCGCTGAAATCGAGGTACACGGCCTCGCCGGTCTTGTTCACGCCGTAGCCTGCATCGCAACGCTCCTTCGCGGCACGGCTGGCCACATCGCGCGGCACCAGGTTCCCGAAAGCCGGGTAGCGGCGTTCCAAGTAATAGTCGCGATCACCCTCAGCGATGTCGCTGCCTTTCTTCTTGCCATCGCGGATCGCCTTCGCGTCATCGATGTTCTTCGGCACCCAGATGCGGCCATCGTTCCGGAGCGATTCGCTCATCAGCGTGAGCTTGCTCTGGTGCGTGCCGCTCACCGGGATGCACGTCGGGTGGATCTGCGTGTAGCAGGGGTTGCCGAAGTAGGCACCACGCTTGTGCGCCTTCCATGCCGCCGTGACGTTGCTGCCCATGGCGTTCGTGCTCAGGAAGAACACGTTGCCGTAACCGCCGGTGCAGAGCAGTACGGCGTGCGCGCCGTGCCGCTCGATCTCGCCGGTGATGAGGTTGCGGGCGATGATGCCACGCGCCTTGCCATCAACCACGACCACATCGAGCATCTCGTGACGATCGTACATCTGCACCGCGCCCTTGCCGACTTGGCGCATCAGCGCGCTGTAAGCTCCGAGCAACAACTGCTGACCGGTCTGCCCGCGGGCGTAGAAGGTGCGGCTCACTTGCACGCCACCGAAGGAGCGGTTGTCGAGCAAACCACCGTAGTCGCGGGCGAAGGGCACGCCTTGCGCCACGCACTGATCGATGATGTTCGCGCTGACCTCAGCGAGGCGATAGACGTTGGCTTCTCGCGCCCGGTAGTCACCGCCTTTCACGGTGTCGTAGAACAGGCGGTAGGTGCTATCGCCGTCGTTCTGGTAATTCTTCGCGGCGTTGATCCCGCCTTGCGCGGCGATGCTGTGCGCGCGACGGGCGCTGTCCTGGAAGCAGAACGCCTTCACGTTGTAGCCCATCTCCGCGAGCGATGCGGCTGCCGCGCCACCAGCGAGGCCCGTACCCACCACTATGATGTCGATGCGACGCTTGTTCGCTGGAGCGACGATGCGGATATGCCCCTTGTGATCGGTCCACTTCTTATCGATGGGGCCTGGAGGGATCTTGCTGTCGAGTTTCACTGACATGATCGAGGAGTTCTGAAGAGCTTCGAGCCGCGAGCCACTAGCCACGAGCTTGCCCCGGTCGGCACAAGCTCGTGGCTAGCGGCTGGAAGCTCGCGGCGCATTTTCATTTGATCCAACCGAAGTACATGCTCACCGGCATCGAAGCGAAGAGCGCTGATATGACGAGACTGAAGACCGCGCCCGTCATCTTGATGATCGGCGTGTAGCGCTTGTGATTGATGCCGACACTTTGGAAGGCGCTCTGGAATCCATGCAGCAAGTGCCAGAAGAGGCTGATGCAGCCCAGCACGTACAGCACCACCGGGACCGGGCTTGCGAAGACCTCCACCATTTCGATGTAGAGGTTGTGGTGTCCTGGCATGCCCGCTATCTCCTCTAGCCCGGTGATCCTGCTTGGCACCCAGAAGTGCCAGAGGTGCATGATCAGGAAGAGCAGCAGCAGGGTACCGAGCAAGCCCATCCATTCACTGTACCACGAACGGTTCGCGCTGCCCTTCTCCATGGCGTACTTCACCGGACGCGCTGCGCGGTTCTGCGCCCAGAGCATCAGGCCGTCAACGATGTGGGCAATGAGGCCGATGAAGAGCACGATCTCCATCGTGCGGATCAGGATGTTGCTACCGAAGAAGTGCGCCACCGTGTTGAAGGTGACGCCCCCGTCGTTCCAGAAGATCATGGCGTTCACGGCGGCGTGCACCACCAGGAACGTGATAAGGAAAAGGCCCGTGAGGGCCATCCAGTACTTCTTGACGAGGGAGGAACCGAAGAGTCCTTGACGGGCCATGCTGATGCGTTGGTGCGCGCGAGCCGCGCTGCTATTCGGCCGTAAACTTACGGGCGGGGCCTTTGGCGCGGAAGCAAGAAGCCAACGCGGGCTTGTTCGGAATTGTTCCGGATAAGCGGGCGGCCGACCGCTGCATGGCCCCACCATTCCGAACAGGAATTGGGCACCAACTACAAGTACCTTCGCACCCTGCCGCCCGCGTGGATAAGTGGACTCAGCAAGCTGGCCGCGCCCCTGTCATCGGTCCAACACTGCCTTTTACCGAATGAAACCCCTTCCTTTCCTCGCGCTCTTCGCACTGCTCCACACCACCACCGCTCGTGCACAGTTCGGGTTAGCGGATGTGCAGTTCTGGACAGGAAGTGGCCCTGACAGTTCGGTGCTCGTCATCGATTTCCAGAATGGCGCCTTCATGCCGTGCTATGCGTGGGGCTACTTGCACGACGGCACCGCAACCGCCGAGGACATGCTCAACGAAGTTGCCGCATGGGACAACCACCTGCTGCTGGACCTGTCCGGCGGGTCGTTGAACCAAGTGAGTTACATCTCTGGCGACGAAACGAGCGGCGGGATCGATCAGTGGTTCACTTGGAGCGGAACGGACATCGCCACCATGACCATGAACGGTGGCATTGCGGAGCCGCTCTCCAACGGCGAATGGTTCGGCTGTTCGTTCACCGCGATCATTTCGCCCGTGGCGCCGGGCGAGCCGCAACCAGCACTCGATCCCTATCGCTTCACCTTCGCCGATGTGGAGATGTGGGTGGGCAGCGGACCGGACAGCGCCGTGATGGTGATCGACTTCCAGGACGGCAGCGCCATCGATTCATACGCTTGGGGCTACCTCTTCACCACCAGCACGTACGGCTCCATCATGCTCACCGATATCGCCGCCGCCGACCCGCTGTTGGACGCGACCTTCTCCGGCGGTTGGGTGAGCGCCATCACGTACAATGGGCACATCGGCGTGGCAATGAACCCCTATGATTGGAGCTATTGGGAAGGCTTCAGTTTCGGCGGTATGTACATCAGTCCTGGAATCGATCCGTTCATGTTCAACGGCTTCTGGTTCGGCTGCTCGTACACCGATTTTGCCCCGGTGCTGCGGCCCGGCTATCCTTCTGCCGCATCGGGCAGCACCAGCACACCGGAGCGCCCGGCCTCTCTTGTCGAGGTTTATCCGCAACCGGCCACTGATGTGGTGTACGTGAACACCGGATCGGTTGCCACTACGTTGACGGTGTTCGATGCGACTGGTCGGCATATGCACCAGGAAGGCCGCGCCACAGGCTTGCGCAGCATCGATGTTGGCGCATGGTCCGCTGGCCTCTACCTACTGGATATGGGCGGTGTGAGCCGCACCATCGCAGTGCTGCACTGAATCAGCCTTCCGTGGGACCAGGTGAGCAGCGCGCGGGATCACGGTGCTCGTCCCTTCCGTCAGCCTTTCGGATACGCCTTCTTCACCGCCACGATCGACTTCTGGAACAAGGTCTTCAGCACCTTCAGGTCAATGTCCGCCAGCCGCTTTATGTACACGCAGCCCTTGGTGGCTTTGTGCTTGCCCAGCTTGGCCATCAGCTCCGGCCCTACCACTTCCTGGTATAAGTAGATCACCAGCTCCGGCTTGCGCGGGCTGAAGGCCAGCAAAGGCGCATCGCCCTCGTGGCCGCTGGCGTATTTGTAGTGGTAGTTGCCGTAGCCCACTATCGTTGGCCCGTACATGTACGGCTCAGTGCCGGTGAGCTCGTGCATCAACTTCATCAGCGTGCGGCAATCGTCGCGCACTTCCTCCTTCGCCTGCTTGTCGATGAAGGCATCCACGCTGGCGGCGGTGGCGTGGGTCTTGTTGGGTTTGGAGGGCATGGGAAGGGACTTAAGGAAGGACGTTCGCGGACCCCGCTCGGCGATCGAGTATGAAGACGACGGCGCATAGCATAACGAGCGCGATGAAGCCGGCCACACCGGTCGGTGAACTCACAAGGGGATGGCCTCCCCATGCGAACAGAGCGAACAGGCCGGCGCTGCCGTTGATTATGCCATGTAGCAAGCAGGGCCCCCAAACCGCTTGCACGCGCGTGCGCGTCCAATCGAACAGGTAGGCGAGCAGAACGCAGAAGACGACCATCAGAAAGACGCCAGCGACCGGATGATCCGGGTAGTTATGGCCCATGAGGATGAGCGGCGCATGCCATAGCCCCCACACCACGCCGGTGAAGAGCACGCGGCGCATGGTTGACCAGTTGCCGGTAGCATGGTAGAGGTAGCCGCGCCAACCCAGCTCTTCTCCTAACATGAAGAGCAGGTTCACGGTACACGCCGCGAACACCGAGGAGATCAGTCCACCCACAAGCACGAGCCACCCCGGTACCGAGGCCAGTTTGTCGATCGTCCCTTGTGGCAATGTTCTGCCGGCCGCTTCCATGAGTGCCTGGAGCTGGAGAAGCAACCGCTCACTGGTGATGCTCACCTGGCCGAATGCTGTCATCCCGAAAAGGTCGGCCAGCAGGTGGATGACCAGCAGCATCGTGGGAATGATCGCCATGCCGACCAGGGCCGTGAAGCCCAGCATGCGCCAGTTCATCCCCTTGAACGAAAGCCCCAGTTCGCCCCACGGCCGCCGCTCGATCAAGCGCTGCTGCACAATGGCCGACAAGGCCGGCATCAACATGCACGCCGCGGCGGTGACCATATACGTGATGCCGGAGGAGGCGCGCACACCGAAGGCTGCCGCGATACCCGCCAGCAACCACGTGGAACCGAATGTGAGGAGCAGAAGGGAACGGACGCGCTTATCGGTGAGCATGCGGCAAGATGGTGAACACCCCCGAACGATCAGCTTGCGCAACTACCTATCAGCGAGGCGGTGATCGCGCACTTCCTCCTTCGGCTGCTTGTCCATGAAGGCATCGACACTGGCGGCGGTTGCTTTGGCCTTGATGGGTTTGGCGGCCATGAAGGCAAGCTAATGCTAGCTTGTGCAACATGAGAGCGCTACTCGGATCAGTTGTCGGGATCCTCATGTTCTGCTTGAGCTGCGCGCCCCCGGCCGCCAGCCCCGAAGAGCTTTCTGCTGCTTTGGGTACCGTGCCGTTCGACCAAGGGGTGATCGCTGACCTGCCGCGCTACCGGACACTTTTTGAGTTCGTGCATACACATATCGACACGCTCATCGCAGCCCGCGATGCTCGGCACTTCGTCACGTTCGTGAACGGCAGTCGCGATGGCAAGCGGGACACGACGTATACGACGCCGGAGGAGTGCTATGCGTTCTTCGAACACAACGACCAGTACGACCTCAATACCGCGCCGGTCTTCCTTCGTGAGCAGCTCCATCAGCTCTTCCATCAATTCTCCACGACCCGGATCCGATCCTTCGAGATCTGTGAGGAAGGGCGCGTGGTAATCGGCATCCGACAAGATGATCTGACTGAGACCTTGGAAGCGATGCACGAGCTCATCTGGGACCCCAGGCGGAATGAGGACCGGCTGAAGACGATCACCTACGTGTTGGATAAGGACACGCTGCTCGCCCGCGATTGCATTTATCGCATCGGGCTGGTCGAGGATCTCGGGTGGTAGGTCGCGTGAGGGATAGAAGCAAGTAGCCCGCAGCGAAGCGAGGACTACTGCGGATAGCCCGACGGCGCGCATTTGGCGCCGGCACGCCCAAACCATCACTTTCTCACCCCCGCACCCTTTCAGCTTTCTACTTTCGCCTTTCAACTTTCCCAAGATGCGTTACCAGCCCCTTTCCGCCGCCACATACCGCGAGCACCGCGCCCGTTTCCGCCAAGCCATGGAGAAAGGCGGCCTCGCCATCTTCCACAGCAACGACATCATGCCCACGAGCGCCGATGGCTCGATGCCCTTCAAGCAGGCCAGCGACATCTTCTACCTCAGCGGTATCGACCAGGAGGAGACGGTGCTGCTGCTCTTCCCCGATGCGGTGGACGCGAAGGACCGCGAGATCCTCTTCGTGCGCGAGACGAGCGAGCTGCTCGCGATCTGGGAGGGCGCCAAATTTTCGCAGAAAGAAGCGACGGAGCTGAGCGGCATCGCCACCGTGCTGTGGACGACGAGCTACGAAGCGACGATCAAGCGACTGGTGCCGCAGTGCGAGCACCTCTACCTGAACAGCAACGAGCACCTGCGCCAAGGCAACGAGGTGGAGACGCGCGAGGCACGCAAGAACAAAGAGACGTGTGCGCAATTCCCATTGCACAGCGTAAAGCGCAGCGCACCGATCATGCACCGCATCCGCAGTCGCAAGACGAAGGAGGAAGTGGAGCAGATCCAACGAGCGATCGCGATCACGGGCAAGGCGTTCGAGCGCATATGCGGTTTCGTGAAGCCCGGTGTGAAGGAGTATGAAATTGAAGCGGAGATCTCGCACGAGTTCATTCGCAACGGCTCGCGCGGGCACGCCTACACGCCGATCATCGCCAGCGGCTACAACGCGTGCGTGCTGCACTACATCACCAACGACCAGGTGTGCAACGACGGCGATGTTATCCTGATGGACTTCGGCTGCGAGTATGGCGGCTATGCGAGCGACCTCACGCGGTGCGTGCCCGTGAACGGCCGCTTTACGAAGCGCCAACGCGACGTGTACAACGCGGTGCTACGCGTGAAGAACGAGGCCACGCAACTGCTGCGCCCCGGTACCCTGCTCGCCGACTACCACAAGCAGGTGGGCAAGATCATGGAGGGCGAATTGATCGGCCTCGGCCTCATCGACAAGAACGATGTGGCGAAGCAGGATCCCGAAAAGCCGCTGTACAAGAAGTACTTCATGCACGGCACGAGCCACTTCCTGGGCCTCGACGTGCACGACGTGGGCCTGTGGAACGAGATGATCCATCCGGATATGGTCTTCACTGTGGAGCCGGGCATCTACATCCGCGAGGAGAAGCTGGGCATCCGCCTGGAGAACAACATCCTCACCACGCGCGACAACCCAATCGATCTGTTCGCGGACATCCCTGTTGAAGCGGATGCGGTGGAGGAGATGATGAACCGGGTCGGGAAGAAGGTGATGGCGTAGACATGTCTCGCATTGATGCGCTGTTCCAGGCCAGTAGAGGTCGTACCGCCGAATTAGATGGCCGGACGATCCATCGGATCGATTCGGTGAGGGTTGGTCCTGGAGATCGGCTGCGGTTGACCTTCGAATCGATCAAGAGCGACTGGCGTCAGGCCGTGCGGATGAACTATGCTGGGAAGGTGATCGTGGACGGACGACCGTTCAGTGATCATCTGATTTTCTGGCATGATACCGCACCGACATCCATTGAGATCCTGTTGGTCGAAGGAGACGACCGGATCGAAGTATACAACGCTTGGGATGTGGGCAATGGAACCGTCCACTATTGGCATAATGGCGGTGCCATGGTTGTTCAAGAAGTGCCTAACGGTCGCAGATATCGTTGCAACGATGGGTATCCGGACGAGGACTTCGACGATCTGATCTTCCGGTTGGAGATACTTCGGGGTAGCTAAAGGACCAGCCTTCGTGCGGTCACTTGGATCATGTGGGAGTGTTACGGAACTGGGCCCGCCGCATTCAGCTTCCAAACGCCACCACCATGTACATCCGCTCCATCGGTATCGCCGGCCTCATCATTGGCATCCTGTTCAAGACCCTGCACTGGCCCGGCGCAGGCGAAATCGTTGTGGCAAGCAGCGTAGTGGTCATCGCCACCTTGGCGCTCCTGCTATTCCGCAAGCCTGGGCCTTTGTCAGTAGAGCTGCAACGGCCGGCCATACTGGTCGGCTCAGTGATCGCGGTGGTCACCGGTGGTTTGTTCAAGGCGATGCACTGGCCCGGAGCGAACATGCTGCTGCTGGTAGGCCTTTCGGTCTGTGCGTTGTGGTTCTTGTTACCACCAATGCGCTCTCAGCCCAAGGCCGCCTAGGTTTACGGATAGCAGGAAGCCCCTCGAACTCGAGGGGCTTCCTGCACTTACCACCAAACAACAAAAGCCTACTCCTTCGCGAAGCGTGCATAGCGGCGCAAGCCTTCGTGCTCCGCGATCACCGTGTAATGCCCGTTGGCCAAGTGCGACAAGTCGAGGATGCGCGTAGCGCTGTTCGACTTGTTCTCAACCTGCACCGTGCGGCCGATCGTATCCACGATGCGCAATGACGCGCGTTGCAACGACGCCGGTAACGTGATGTTCAACACACCCGATGTCGGCACGGGATGCACAGTGATCGTGGCATCGACACTCAGCGGATCATTGATCCCAACAAGCTGGTTGAAGCAGGGTACATCCTCGCGAAAGCCACCGCAGAAGCCCTGCGCATCAGCGAATGAACGGATGCTGTCTACACGCGCTTGCAGTTCGGCAACGCTGTTCATGGGTCCCCCGGCATTGGAGCGCGCATAGGTGAAGGCCACCATGATGCGGTTGATCTGGCCGGGCTCCAGTGTGAAGGGACCCATGCTGCCCACGCCGCGGCGATCGGCGGGGATGTTACTGGCTGATACTTCGGTCCATGGTGCTTGCGGTAGTCCGCCCGTGCCATAGCCCGAAGGGTCAGTGTCGTTCGGAAAGGCGAAGCGCGTGGGCAAGGTGCCGGAGTAGCCTGTGCCTCCGTAGGTAAGGGGTGTGCCATCGGCTGCGATCCCGTGCAGCACATTGTAGTACTGGTTCGCGAGCACCGGGTTCCCTGCTCCGCCGCCAGCGTTGTCGTAATGCGTGAAGTAGGAGAGGCCGAGCTGTTCGTTGTCCGGAACTCCATCGCCGGTGCCGTATCCGTTCATGGCCGCCACCGCCGAGTCCTGGGCAACCCAATCCGAGTTGTCGTAGTCAGCGAAGGCCCCGCAAAGAATGGTGGCACCGAAAGCCGGGGGTGCCGTGCCATAACCCTGCGCTCCACCCATACATGCCGCACCCGCATCGTCTGCGGCACCGTTGTACGCGTACCAGAGGCTCCGGCCCACGTCGCACCCCACGTAGTCGTCCGCTGAACATCCGAGATCGAAGTCGGTGAAAAGGCCGATGTATGTGTTGGCCAACGTCAATGTGCCTTGGTTGATGATGCGGTACTGCACGAATACTGTATTGGCCAACGCAGCATTCGGACCATCATACGCGAACGGTGTTGCCTGCACTTCAATGCCGATGGGAACTCCTTGTGAATTCTGGTGTGCACCGCCTTTGTCGTTGAAGATGAAGTACAATGAACCATCACCTGGGCCGCACGGTGCATCGCAGTCGGCAGGGTTGTAGTCGCCGTCGCTGTTGTAGTCGGTAAAGGGTGCTTGGTACAGGTCGAAGCCCGAACCGACATCACCGATCGCTGGCCATGTATTGAACCACAATGGCATCTGGTATCCCGGGAAGTCCACCGCTGGGTCACAGTTGGGATCGCTGAGGCAATTGCAATAGGCTTGTTGCGTGGCCACTTCGCTGTTGTCCAACGGCCACACTTGGTCGTATGCTGCTTGCACCGCAGGGGTTGTACTTGCAGTGCCATCGTTGGTCAATGGCCCGGGGAACCAATCACTGGAGCCGAGCGGCTCGTAGCACATGGCCGCCAACCGCAACGAGTTGCCGGAGTCCATGCCGCCGATCCATAAGCCCGCGGAGAACAACGGATGCGCACCTCCGCCGTTGGGCACTTCGAATTCAGGTGTATTGCTGGCGAGGTCCATGCCGATGAGCCCGTGCGAGTAGAACCGCGCGCGGACATTGTTGACATCGAGTTCGTAGAAGTTCTGTGCGCTCATTGCTGCTGGCAGTAGCGCGAACAAACTGAAGGGTAGAGCATGTCTCATGGTGCAACGGGTTTGTGCATCCAACCTAACCCCAGCCACTTGGATGCGTGCACTTGACGCGAGCAGTGGCGTACATGACCAAGCAAGCGGTAGTAACCGCCGGGAACAAGAACGGCATCCCGCAGGATGCCGTTCGCAATGTGATCGGTGTTCGTTACGAGGCTTTCGCCAAGTGCAAGGGCTTCACGGTGCTTTCGTCACCGTCCAGGATCATCACATACAGCTCTTCGCCCATCAGTTCAGCGATGCGAATGCGCGTTTCCAATCCGGTGATTCCGCCGCTCTTGAGGATGTGTCCGGCCTGGTCACAGATATCGAACAAGGCTTCTCCGCTGTTCGGGGTATAGCGCAATGTGAGCATGTCGCCATGCTGCTCGAAGCGCAGTCCTGCAGTAGGGTTCGTGTTCGGTTCCATTTGGCCGTGGTTTGCCCGCTTCTACGGCATAACCACAGCATAGGGTTTCGCGATGGCCGGGTGCCCGGAGACGTGTCGCGCAGGCACCCGGATCGAACGTCCGCCCCCTCTCCCTGGGAGAGAGCAGTGTGAGGTTCCTCAGAAGTTCTGTAGGTCAACCGGCCGGATCACCCCGAACCATTTCAGCACACGCTCGCCAAGTCCCGGCGCTTCAATATGGCAGATGTAGGTGCCACCGGCGATCGGCACGTTGTTCATGTTCCGGAGGTCCCAATCGAGATACGTGAGGTCATTGTCCTTGCCATACTTCCGCACCAACGTTCCGCTCGCATTGAAGATGCTGATGGTACATGCCTGCGGCAGGTTGATGAACTTGACACGGTTGTCCAGACGGCTCGTTTCATAGCCACTGAACGCGTAGTACGGGTTCGGCACAATGCCGATCAGGTCCAATGCGCTTTCGGCGGTCGTCTGTTGCTGCGTGAGCGTGGCGAGGTCCGTGGTGCTGAAGCGGTAGAGGTTCACACCATTGTTCAGCTGCGGCTCGATCGCGGGTTCGTACCCGGCATACGGTTGCACGTAGGGTTCGTAGACGCGGGCCACGTTCAGCCTCACGCGTGCTTCGCACTCCAACAACGTGTGGCCTTCGTTCAGCATCGCGCTACCCACCCATGCGATAGCGTCCCACACTTTACGCCGACCGGTGAACGAACCGCCTTGCATCATCTGTTGGATGAAGGCGCCACCATCGTAGTGCGGAACGCGGTCGGGGTTCGCGTCGAACCGCCGTTCGTTGCGGAACACATAGATCCAGTGCTGCCCACCGAACCGTGGTGCACCCAAGTTGGTGGCAAAGGTTGCGGTCGGGTTCCACTGCATGTCGTTGCCGTTGTCGCCATTCAGGAAGCTGTCTTCGCCGAAACCGATGTTCAAGCGTTCGCCTGTTCCCATATCGACCGCATAGCCCGGGAACCAGCCCATGCCGGTGCCGGTGCCATCGGGCACGCCGCTCTTATCAACGCTGTTGCCCGCGCGCAACCACAATTTCTCCAGACCTCCGGCCAGCATCGAATCGGCCTGCATTTCGAACACGGGCGCACGGCTCCACTTGTCCTTGTCGGGGGTGAAGACGACCAATACATCAGGTAGATCACGCAAGTCGAAACTGGTGTTGAGGATGCCCGTTACCTCGTAGCTGCCCGGCTGGAAGGGATGATCACCACACAATTCGAAAGGCGCCCACATGCCACCGAGCAATTGCTCGTACGCCTCGTCCATATCGAAGCCTGGACGGTCGGCGTATGTGCCGATGTCGTTCGGAGGCACGCCCCATTCCGATCCTCCGCGGATCCAGTTGAGCACATCATCACCGTCGGTATCCGCAATGCCGGTCAACCAGTCGAGCTCAGGGTTCTCGAAGCTGAGCTCGCCTTGCAAGGCTTTGATGTTGATCTCGCGCTCATCGCCTGCGAAGCCGTTGGATTCGAAGTAAACTGTGTCGAACGTGCTCTGCTCGATGGACACGCTCAATCCCCACTGCGGGATCAGTTGATCCTCGGCAACGGCGATCGAGCGATCGCTCGGAATGCTCTCGCCGGTATTCAGGTTCGTCAGTATCCAACGCGCTTGTGGCACGACTTCATCGGTCATCTCGGTGAAGCGTAGTTCGAACTGCGCCGCTGGCAATTGCAAAGGATCGATCACTTTCACTTGCACCGGACCCATACCGCTCCGATAGGTGACCTCGTCCACACGGGCATCGGGAGAGTTCACGATGGCGATCTCCGTTGCCACATCGATCATGATCGGCCGGTTGCCGTGGCCCTGTCCTTCAAGGCGGGTGATCGGCGGCTCATCGCCGTACTGCGCTTGCTGCACGGTGCCAAACTCCTCCGGCGCTGGCTTGTGTGGTATGGCGGCCACACTCTTTATGCCGCCTCCGTTGAAGTCCTTGCGGCTGGCCAAGTAGCGGAACGGCTGCCCCGTGTGCTGCACGGGATCGTACGCCGACCAGTTGTTGTGCGCGTAAGCGATGGCAATGAAGTAGTAGGTCTTGAAGTTGATGAGCCGCGAATCGCCTTGCGCGAACTTGTCTTCGGTGATCCGGAAACTGTGTTGGATGCCCACATCGGCCCCATTCACCATTTCTATTGGCACCGGCAACCCGATCTGGTCGTTGTTGATGTAGTTCACCAACTGTGCATTGCCATCGCGGCGGTCGCATTGGAACACAAGGCGCGCGACATTGATGTCCTTCAGCTGATCAATGCTCACGGTGGCATCCTTTACTTGGAAGACCTGATAGCCTTGGAAACGGTACTCCCGGTCGGGGAACACCGGCATGGTATCCGGACCGACATAGCTCTCGGGTATGATGGGATCCACCTGGTGGTAGCCTTCACCCACGTTATTGCCGCTCGGATTGCGCAGGTACATGATCAGTTCTCGATCCAGTTCTTGCATGCTGAGTTGCGGTGCATCGGGGCCATCCAGTAGCTGGAAGCAGTTGTCGAACAACGCTTGCGCTTTGTCATCGGCTTGCCGAAGCAATTGCACGCTCGCAAAAGGACCGCCACTGGAAGCACGCGCCCACACCACGCCAACGGTGATGTTGTTGAACGCCCCCGGCTCCAGGGTGAACGGACCAGCACTCTGGAACAATCGGCGATCATCGGGGAAATTCCCCGCGCTCTCTTCCGTCCAAGGTGGCTGCACCACACCGCCTGTTGCCCAGCCCACGGGATCGCTATCCCCCGGGAACATGTAGTTGGTCGGAGTGTTCTGATCGGCGTCCGGGTCGCTGTAGTGTCCACTGCCACCATAGAACATGCTCGACCCGTCGAGCCATTTCGCTTGCATGTAGTTGTAGTAGCCAGCGCCTTCGGTCGGGTCGCCCTGTCCATTGTCGGCGCCGCCATTGTAATAGATGAACGCGCGCATGCCGTAGCGCTCGTTGTCGACTATCCCGTCGCCGTAGCCGATACCAAGGCCTTTATAGGGGATGCCGTTACCAGCGACTGCCTCAGCATACGTGGTGGCCAGTGGGTTGTCCATGTGGTCGACGTCTTGGTAGGGCCCTTCGAAGAAGTCGATGCCGACAGCTGGTGTTTGATCGCCATAGCCGGGCGTGCTATTGCAGTCCGCATCGTTCGCATCGCCGTTGTAGGCATAGGCAAGTCCACGTTGCACATCGCAGCCCACGTAGTCGTCGTTCGCGCAGCCTACATCAGCATCCACCCACTGCCCGAAGAAGGCGTTGGTGAGCGTTTGGGTTCCTTGGTTGATGAGCAGGTAGTTGTAGAAGGTCATGTTGTTCACCTCGTCGTTCGTTGCGAACGCAAAGGCTTGCGCCCTCACCTCCATACCGATCGCGTCGGCGTCGGTTTCGGTGTGGGTGTTGCCCTTATCGTTGAAGATCCACCAGATGTTCTCGTCGCCGTAAAGCGGCACAATGGCATTGCGATCGCGGTTCTGGCATTCGCCGACGGTGGAGAGTTCGTAGCCAGGAGCATCGCCCATGGTCGGGTCGTACACATCATCTTGATCGTAGTCGATGAACGGCGCCAGGAATTGCGATTGGCCGCGCGACGGATCACCCAGCGCTGGCCATTCGAAGAACACTTGCGGAATGATGTAGTTGGGGAATTCCACTGCCTCAGTGCACAGCGGATCGCGTTTGCAGCGCTCATAAGCTTCGTGGCGCTGAACGTCTTGTCGATGCGTTTTCCAGAGCTCGTCATATGTGCTGCAAACGTCCTGGTCCACGGCGGCACTGCCGTCAGTGGAAAGCGGCCCGGGCCAGAAATCATTGCCTTGCGCGCGGTACGTCACGGCGGCCAACTTCAGCTGGTTGTCGGGTGCACGGCCGCCCATCCACAATGAGCCGGCGAAAATGGCATGGGCGCCTGAGCGATCACTGGTCTTGGGCACCTCGTACGCGGGCTTGTCGCTTGCGCGTATTTGCCACATGCTGCCACCCGTTTCGATCAGGGCGCGCACATTGTTGAGGTCGAGTTCGCTTTTGCCGGTGGCGGGTGCACAGCCCGCGGCCCTGATCGGACGGTCAGCAGGTGTGCGGCCAGGAGGAAGATGGCCCGATGCCCGCATCTCAAAGGCACCGATCAGCGCGAAGAAGAAAAAACCGAATGAGAAAGAGTTGACGAAAGAAGCAGAAAGAGTTGGGGACAGAACAGGGTGAAGCGATCCGGCTAAGTGCAGATCATTTTTCAAGTAGGAAGTTCAGGGGTACCGGGGGTACGTTACCCGCACGAGCGCTCTCCGGCCAAGCGCCGCCGAGTGCCTGCGGCGCGCAGCCGCAATGCCCAAGCGCGATCAGCTCAACTGCCTTGGTCAACGAAGATCCAACGCTGGCGATCGCTGCGGAAGGTGATGATGGTGTTCATGACAACAGGGTTTTTAGGTTATGCATCGGAAAGCTGGGTCGTTATCACCGATCCGCCGAACACCAAGCGAGCAACGGAAGTCGCAGCGCAAGGAGCGGTGGTGGAAGGAGGGGCAACTGGCGAGTTGGCTCTTCCCACGAATACATTGGCAACCAATAAGAACCGATGCGCGCCATCATTGTCGACGACGAGGAACCCGCGAGGGAGAACCTCCGCATCATGCTGGAGGATGAAGCGCCACAGGTGCAAGTGCTGGGCATGGCCGATAGCGCACCGAAGGCGAGGGAATTGATCCTGGCGCTCGATCCGGATATCGTGTTCCTCGACATCCGCATGCCCAGCGGCACGGAAGGGCTGGACCTGTTGGAGAAACTCCCGGATGCGCGCTTCATGGTGGTCTTCGTTACGGCGTTCAAGGATTATGCGTTGCGTGCATTCCACGCCAGTGCGGTGGACTATGTATTGAAGCCGATCGATCCCGATGAATTGCGTGCTGCGGTGGAGAAGGCGGAACGCCGAATGGCCGCCATACGCGATCAGCCAGCGGAGCAAGCACATTACCGCACGCAGCTCGATGCGTTGGTGCAGGAGCTGCGCGAAGGAGAACGCGGCCCGCGCATCGCGGTGGATCACGCCAAAGGCATCAAGCTCTTCGACCCACGAACCATTGCGCATGTGGAAGCCGATGGCAATTGTACCGTGCTGCACTTCCTGGACGGGAGCCGTTATCTGGACACGCGTACCCTGAAGGTCTATGAGGACCTGCTCGACCCGTCGCTCTTCCTGCGCGTACACCGAAGCCACTTGGTGAACATGTCGCACCTACGCGAGTACCTGCGCGACGATGGCCACTGGGCCGTGCTCCGCAACGGTACGCGTGTGCCGATCGCGCGCGATCGTATCGACGATTTCCTGACCGCGGTAAGGCCGAAGTGAAGACTTGATCGCGGACCGGTTCTCTCCATTCACGTGCATGTGGATCCGGTTATCCGGTCGCTACGATCCAAGCGACGAAAGCCACCGTTCGCTCGATCACATCAACGATCCGACCTTCGGCCCATCATGCCGGTACGCTTGTGCCGTTAGTTTCTCCGCACCAAAACCCTTTACCATGTTGCGCGCACTGATCGTTGACGATGAGCCCGATGCACGGGAGAACCTTCGCCTGATGCTCGAAGAACACTGCCCCGATGTGGAGGTGGTGGGACAGGCGGGAAATGCGAAGGAGGCCCGCAAATTGATCGAGGAGCTTCAGCCGGAAGCGTTATTCCTTGACATCAAGATGCCCGGCGAGGATGGCTTCTCGCTCTTGCGCTCTGTGGCCGACAAGGAGCTGTTGGTGGTCTTCACGACGGCATACGATGAATACGCCTTGCAAGCCTTCAAACAGAACGCGCTGGACTACTTGGAGAAACCGATCGATCCGGAGGAGCTTCAACGTGCGGTGAGCAAGATGAAGCGCGCCATCGGCGACCCCGCCGTGCAGCAACAGGCCACGGGTGCGATCGCAGCGTTGATGAACGATCCCGCATCGCCCTTGAGCACGCGCATCGCCGTACCCGGCCGTGATGGATTGAGCATGATCCGCCACGAGGACATCATGTACTTGGAAGCGAGCGATAGCTACACCACGGTGCACCAGAAGGACGGAAAGCGGATCACGAGCAGCAAGCACATCCGCATCTTCGAAACGAATCTCGATGCGAAGAAATTCTTCCGTGTGCACAAGACGTTCATCATCAACCTCGAACACCTGAAAGGATTCAGTCGCGGAGAAGGCAATATGGCCGTATTGAGCAATGGCACCTTGATCCCCGTTAGCCGCCGCAGGCTCCCTGACTTCTTGGCGCTGATCAACACGTTCTGATGCGGATATTGATCATGTCGTTCCTGCTGTCGGTCACCACAGCGGTGATCGCGCAGCAGTATGGTTTCGAGCAATGGTCACCGGAAGATGGCCTTGCACAAAGCCAAGTGCGCCGCTTGGCGCTCGATCGTGATGGTCGTTTGTGGATCGCCACGATCGGCGGCGCGAGTGTCTTTGATGGCAGGTCGTTCACCAACCATGGTGTGCAGCAGGGCTTGCCCGAGGCGCAAGTGGGGGCCATGCTCGCTGCATCGGATGGCAGCATGTGGTTGGCGGCGGGTGCGTCTCTTGTCCGGGTAAAGGGGTTGCTCCACGAACGCATAGATCTTCCGGAAGAAGTCGAAGGCGCGCGTATCGAGGCACTGGCGTTCGATGCTTCGGGCCGCATGTTGATCGCTACGGATGGTGCGGGCGTGCGCACATACGCCAATGGTGTTTTCGGTATGCTGGAGGGTTATCCGACCGATACCGCGCGCAGCGCGCGAACGCTCTTGTTGCTAGCGGATGGTAGTGTGTACGTCGGTTTGCGCGATGGGCTGTTGTTGTGGAAGGCCGGACATTGCGTGCAGGTCGCCCTCGGTGATCCAGCACCGAAGAATGTCAGCTCCACCGTATTAGCACATGATGGCTCGGTGTGGGTGAGCACATACGGGGACGGTGTGTACCGCATTGGAACCGATGGAAGAATGAATGTGTTCACGGAGGAAGAAGGTCTTCTTCAAGACAATGTGCGCAGTGTAACCGTGGATGCCTTGGGCCGCATATGGGCAAGCACCAAATTCGGGCTGAACCGATTGGATCCCGTGGTCGCGGACAGCTTCAGAGTGCGTTCGTTCACCGTGCACCAAGGTCTTCCGAATGACAACGTGTATTGCACACTTGAAGACGGACATGGCCAGTTGTGGATCGGCACCGATGGTGGCGGGCTTCTGCGGTTCGCCGGCGATCGTTTCGTGACCTACACCGTGAAGGATGGTCTGTGCAGTGATCTGGTAATGACAATAAGCGCCGACAAGAATGGCGACCTATGGTTGGGGACATACGGCAGTGGTGTTTGCCGCTGGGATGGCATGGCCATGATCACCACGCTCGAAGGCTTGCCGAACAATACCGTTTGGTGCAGTCTTTTGGATCGCAGTGGCAGGCACTGGTTCGGCACCAGCAGTGGCCTGTGCCGCATTGAGGATGGTGCCGTGGTACTTCCTGACAGCGACGCAGCGCTCGTTGACATGCGGGTGCTCTCGCTGTTGCAGGACGCGAAAGGCAACATCTGGTGCGGTACGCGGGAAGGCGTTTCGGTGATCGACAGTACCGGTGATGTGGTGCACCACCGGTCCGGTGGACGTGGGCCGGGCTCATCGGTGCGCAGCATGATACAGGATCGGGAAGGCACTATATGGTTGGGCAGCGATGATGGCCTTTTCGCGGCACGCAATGGTCTCTTCACGCGATACAGCACTACCGATGGGATCTGCGACAACACGGTTCTTTCGCTGACCATGGATGGCGATGGGCGCATCTGGATCGGCACCGCGAACGGGATCACCATCAAGGATGGGAACACCTTCACCTCCTTACGGCTCGGAGAGGATCCCGGCAGCAACTACGTTGATCTGTTGTTCGTGGATGGGAACGGCACGGGCTGGGCGGGCACCAACAATGGTATCTATCGTTTCAGGCCGCGCTTGTTACCCAAGCAGGCCGCGAGCATAGAACATATCAACACCCGCGACGGGCTGCTGGGTACCGAATGCAATTTGAACGCCGGGTACTTGGACGACTACGATCGCATGTGGATCGGCACGGCCTCGGGATTGGTGATGCACGATCATCGCCGAACTGCGAACCCGCCGTACACAACCTTGCCCATTTGTTCCATCAGCGGCATCCGGTCCTTCCTTCAGCCCAGTGATTGGAAGGGGCAATGCGACAGCCTTGACCGTATTACGGGTCTACCGGCCGGCCTACGCTTGGATCATCGCAAACACTACCTCACCTTCGATTATTCCGGAGTAGCGCTCCATGATCCCGAGGCGATACGCTTCCGCTACATGTTGGCCGGCTACGATGCCGATTGGCTTCCGGAGACCGAGGCACGTTTCGCGAGCTACAGCAACCTGCCGCACGGTGAGTACACCTTCATGGCCGCCGTGCGCTTTGGGCAGGGCACCTGGAGCCCCAGCGCCACTTTTCAGTTCGTGATCCTCCCGCCGTTCTGGCTCAGGTGGTGGTTCCTTGCGCTGTGTGTTCTTGCGGTCGCGGGCACGCTCTACGGCATTATGCGCTGGCGCGCGGCCATACGTGCACGAAGTGAGAAAACCCGGCAGCTGATGCTCCGCAGTCGTATGCTACAGTTGGAGCAGCAAGCCTTGAATGCCAACATGAACCGGCATTTCGTGTTCAATGCCCTCAATAGCATCCAGTACTACATCAACCGGCAGGATCGTACCGCTGCGAATAAGTACCTCACCAGCTTCGCGAAGCTGATCCGTAAGAACCTCGATGCGAGCCAGAGCGATACCGTGACCCTTGCCGAGGAGTTGGAACGTCTGGAACTGTACTTGACCCTCGAGCATATGCGATTCAAGGACAAATTCCGTTACACGGTGGAAACGGATGAAAGCGTGGATACCACCAACGTGCATCTTCCTGCCATGATGCTCCAGCCCTATGTGGAGAACAGTATTTGGCACGGCATCCTACCCATGGACAGGCAGGGTGCAGTATCGATCCGTGTGCATCCCGGTGCAGAGGGGCGGGTCAAGGTGACCATCGCCGACGACGGCATAGGGGTGCAAGAGAGCCTGAAGGGCAAGGGTAATGGGACGGAGGATCACATCAGCCGGGGTATTGAGATCACCAAGGGCAGGGCGGATGTGCTCCGTAGCCTCCATCTGAGCGATATCCGGATTTCCGGCCCCGAACAATCGCATGATCCGGCCGGACAAGTCACCGGGACCAAGGTGGAGATCGAACTTCCTTTAGGGAACGGCGGTAATAAAGTGGCGAACGGCTTGAATACGCCCGATCGTGCGTATACATTTGACGTGTCATGAAAGCCATGATCAATTTCATTTCAAGTGGTCGGCTGGGCGTGGTCCTCGGTCTTGTGCTGATGGTCATGTTCACCGCGTGCAGCAAGGAGGAAGCTCTTGCGCCCAATGGTCACTCGTTCATTTTGAAAGGAGGCGATGGCCTTGGTGCCGGCCAAGAGCGCATCGGTAGGCCAAGCAGCAGTAACGCTGCTGCAGAAAGCAAGCAAGAACTGGAGGAGCCTGCTGGTAATTCGCGCGATTTCGATGAGGATGGCTCCGGTGAGGACGGGATCAGTGATGACGGTGATGATGAAGGGGACAATGAGAAGAGCAATAAGAAGCCACGCACGAACTAAGAGCAGCTACTGACATGGTCGAAAGCCCCGCAACATTGCGGGGCTTTTGCTTGCGGGGCCGAACCATTTCCAGGGTGACCTACTGACCTAGGCCACCCCGTCATGTTCATCCTTTCCCGAATTGCCTGCTGCCGTAACTCGTTCGGCATGTGCCGATCGGTGCCAAGTGCACATACTTTTTCTACACGTCCGACACCGGGTCCGGCGAAACCTGAGAGTATGAACACCAATCAGCACGACCACTTGCATCGCCTTATCCATTCCTTGGACAGGGCTGAGAAGCGTTACTTCAAGGTATACACCTCGCGGCACCTGTTGGTGGGGCACAGCAACTATCACGTGCTCTTCGATGCCATAGACGCCCAAGAACA